>DASTBX010000068.1:0-17465 GCA_035711645.1 Gaiellaceae bacterium | reverse complement strand
GACGTCGCCGAGGCGCTCGCCGAGCCGCAGGTGGCGGCCCGGGGCGCCGTCGTCGAGACGGAGCATCCGCGGCTCGGCACGGTCCGCCTGGTCGCCACGCCGCTCCGCGTCGGCGAAGAGGAGAAGCCGGCCCGCCGGGCGCCCTTCCGGGGGGAGCACACGGAGCAGGTGCTGGTCGACCTCTGCGGCTACACCCCCGAGCGTGTCCGCGAGCTGGCCGCCGCCGGGGCGCTCGGGGACGTCGGGCTCTAGCGTGCATGCTACGGTGGCGAGCCGGAGCCCTTCCGGTTCGGCGCTCTCGTCTCCCGCCGCGCAGCACGCGTTCGACCGGCGCTTCGAGGTCTTCGTCCGGGTGCCTCTGGAATACCGAAGGGGAGCAACGGAGATTTCCAGCGACCGAAACGCCCAGGAGACCCCGAGCGAGGCCGCTCGAGAAGCGCCCACGGCCGCGAACGGCCTGCTCCTTCTCGCCGACATAGGCGGCTACACCTCGTTCCTGCACTCCGTGGCGGTAGCCCACCGGGACGACGCCTTCGCCGACGGGGCCGTGCCCGACGCCTATGCCGTGATGTCGAACTTGCTCGACGGGATCGTGGGCAGCATCGCGCCCCCGTTCACGCTCTCGAAGCTCGAGGGCGACGCGGTCTTCGCATACGCCACGGACTCCGCCTCCGTGCCCCGCGGCGCGGCCATGCTCGAATGCATCGACGAGTGCTATGCCGATTTCCGCCATCGCGTGGGCACGGCCCGCGGCGTCTGGCAGTGCTGGTGCGACGCCTGTTCCCGGATCGACGTCCTCGACCTCAAGTTCATCCTCCATGCGGGCCCGTTCGTGATTCAGGAGATAGCGGGCGCGCGCGAGCTCGTCGGGCCCGAGGTCGTCATCGCGCACCGTCTGCTCAAGAGCGGCGCCGCCGAGCTCGTGGGCCACGGCGCGTACGCACTGGCTACGGCTGCCGCCGCTGACCGGCTCGACCTGCCTACCCAGTCCGCTGTTCCGATCGTCGAGACGTACGCGCACTACTCGACGCCGGTCAGCGCCCACGTGTTTCCGCTGCGGACGGCCTCGGCGACCTGACCCGTCAGGTCGAGATCATCTTCTTCTCGATGCCGACGCCGGCCTCGAGGGCGCGGCGGTACTCGAGCGGGACCGTGGCGGAGTCCTGCAGCGCGATGCCCGTCGAGTCGAAGACCGTGATCTGGTCGTCGGACTGGCGGCCTTCCAGCTCGCCGGTGATGACCTTGCCGATCTCGCCGGCAACGTCGTCCTCGGAGATGGCTCCCTCGCGGAGCGGCACGTTGATCTCCCCGTCGGCGCGGCACTGGCGGATGTCGTCCACGAAGATCCTCGTGCGTACGAGCAGCGAGCTCTCGAGCTCCTGCTCGCCCTCGAGGTCGGCGCCGAGCGCTGCGATGTGCGTCCCGGGCTCGATCCACGCCTCCTGCACGATGCCGCCGCGCGCGTGCGTGCCCGTCACCACGACGTCGGCGCCCCGGACGACCTCCTCGAGGTCGGTCGACGGTCGCAGCTCGAACGACTCGTACCGCGGCTGCTCCTCTGCGACGAAGCGGTCGAGCGTCTCCCGGCTGCGGCTCCAGACACGCACCTCCTCCCAGGGGAACACCTCGTTGCAGGTGGCCAAAGAGCCCTTGCCGACCATGCCGGCGCCGACGATGGCGAGCACCTTGGAGTCCTTGCGCGCCAGCCATTTCGCCGAGACGGCCGCCGACGAGCCGGTTCGCATCATCGTGTGGTGGGAGCCGTCGCAGATGGCGAGCGGGAAGCCCGTCTCGGGGTCGGTGTAAACGAGGATCGAGAAGACCGTGGGCAGCTCGAAGCGCGCGTTGTCCTCGCGGATGGAGACCCACTTGCAGGCCGCAGCGGGCGGATCCTCGATGAAGGAGGGCATGACCTCGAACTCGCCCGGATAGTCGTCGAGGACGATGTGCCCCTTCGGCTCCATGTAGACGCGGCCGAGCCCATGCATGCGGAACGCGTGCTCGACACAGTCGTTGTACTCGGCCGGCGTCAGCAGCCCCGTCATGTCGGTGCGGCCCAGGATGAGGGTCTTGCGGTTGCGCCAGCTCTCGGACACGGGCCGGTGGTCTAGACGACGCGGTGCCAGTTCACGTTGCTCGGCTTCCACTCCGTCGAGAAGACCGAGAGAACCCGCACGACGTCGAACGAGCCGCACTTGCTGCACGGAGGCGGCTCAGCGGATGCCCGCACCAGCTCCTCGAACCGCTCCTCGCACGACTGGCAGCGGTACGCGTAGATCGGCACGGCCGAAGTCTAACTTAGGGGGTAGAGTCGATCCATGGCCGCGATACCCTCGCCGGCCGAGCTCCGGCGGATCGCCGAGGCGCAGGGGGTGACCCCGACGGAGGAGGACCTGGAGGCGGTCCGCGCCTTTCTCGAGATCCTCCTGCCCGCGTTCGCCGAGCTGGAGCGGCGCTTCCCTCCGGAGCCGTCCGGCCGATGACACTCGCGCGCCTGGCACGCGCCCTGCGCGCCGGCGAGCTCTCGCCCCGGGAGGCGGTCGAGCGCTATCTCCGGCGCATCGACGAGCTCGACCCGGTGCTGAACGCGTACATCACAGTCCGCGCCGAGGAGGCGCTGGCGGAAGCGGACGCGCTCCTCTCGGCGAGCGGGCGCGGGCCGCTCTGGGGCGTCCCCGTCGCCGTGAAGGACGTCATCGACGTCGCGGGCACGTCCACCACCGCTGCTTCGCGAATCCTCGCCGACCACGTACCCGCCGAGGACTCGCACGTCGTGGCGCGGCTGCGGCAGGCCGGCGCCGTCCTGCTCGGCAAGCTGAACCAGCACGAGTTCGCCTACGGCGCGCTGTCGACGAGCCCGCACTTCGGTCCGGTTCGCAACCCGTGGTCTCCCGAGCGGATCTCCGGTGGGTCGAGCGGCGGGAACGGAGCCGCCGTCGCCGCCGACCTGGCGGCCGGGACGCTCGGGACCGACACGGCCGGCTCGATCCGGATTCCGTCGTGCCACTGTGGCGTGACCGGGCTGCGTCCCTCGGTGGGACGGGTCTCGAACCGCGGGGTCGTGCCCGTGGCGCCGAGCTTCGACACGGTCGGGCCGGTCGCGCGCACGGCGGAGGACTGCGCGCTCCTGCTCGGCGCCGTCGCCGGACACGACCCTGCCGACCCGGCCAGTCTCGACGAGCCGGTCCCGCCGTACGGTGAGCTGATCGGCGAGGGCGTCCGCGGCCTGCGCGTGGGCGTCGTGGCGAGCCTCGTCGCGGGCGCCGACCCGCCCGTTGCCGCGGCGGTGGAGGAGGCGGTGGGCGTGCTCGGCTCGCTCGGCGCGGAGGTGGCGCCCGTCGAGGTGCCGCTCGTCGAGCAGGCCGGCACGATCCAGCAGGCCATGCAGTTTCCGGAGGCGACGGCGACGCACCTCGAGTGGCTCCGCACCCGGCTTCCCGACTACGGCGCGGACGTGCGCGCGCGCCTGCTCGTCGGCCTCTTCCTCCCGCACGGTGTCGAGGAGACCGGAAGGCGCGCCCGAGCGGCGGCCCGGCGCGAGATGCGCCGCGCGTTCGAGCGGGTCGATCTCCTCGCCGCGCCGGCCATGCCGGTCCTTCCGCCCCGGATCGGGTCCGAGACGGTCGAGCTCGATCGGCGTGAGACGCTCTACCGCCTCGCGCTCATCCCGTACAACTCGCCGTGGAGCCTCGTCGGCGCTCCCGTGGCCTGTGTGCCCTGTGGATTCGTCGAGGGGCTGCCCGTCGGCCTCGCGCTCGTCGGGCCGCCGCTGGGCGAGGCGACCGTGCTCTCGGCCGCGCATGCCTTCCAGCAGGCGACGGACTGGCACGAGCGCCGGCCGGAGCTCGCTATGCGGGACGCGGGACGAGCGGCTCCCCGCTGAGGAGGCGCTCGACGCCGCCCATCCCCCAGTGGTTGCGGCCGTCCTCGGCGAGCACGGAGGGGACGCCGCGGATGCCCGCCGTCTCGGCCTCCTGCCGAATCGCCTGCAGCCGCGACCCCAGCTCGGGCGAGTAGGCGGCCCGGACGGCTTCGGCGCCGTCCAGCCCCGCGCGCTCCGCCGCCCGCGCGATCTCGTCGTCCGTGGCGATGTCTTCGCCCTCGCAGAAGAACGCCTCGTAGAGGGCGTGCTTGAACGCCCTCAGCCGGCCCTGCTCCTCCGCCCACAGGCACGCGGCGAGCGGGAGGGTGGAGCGGGGCTGGTAGCGAGGCAGGTGGATCTCGATCCCCCGCTCGAGCGCCCGCCGGTAGACGACATGCGTCCAGTCGGTGCGAAGGTGGTCGCCGCGGACCTCGAGCAGCGGCTTCGGCGCCGGCCGCAGCTCGTAGGGCCGCCAGTCGACCTCCAGATCGCCGCGGTCCTCGGCCTTCTCGACGACGCCCGACTCCATGTACGAGTACGGGCACACGACGTCGTAGTAGAAGGCGACGCTCGGCACGCTGCGAGCTTATATATTCGGCCTGGGATGCTCTGCGGCGTGGCCCAGACCGAGCCGCGTCTCGGCGAGCCCGACCGCAACGTCGAGGCGTGTCTAGCCCGACTCGAGGAGGCGGCCGTCGCGGGATGCGAGCTGCTCGTCCTTCCCGAGTGCGCGACGAGCGGCTACATGTTCGCCAGCGAGGAGGACGCGGCGCCTTTCGCGGAGGAGGTTCCCGGCCCGACGGTCGAGGTCCTCGCCGAGGCGTGCGGGCGGCACGGCATCCACTGCGTCGCGGGGCTCCTCGAGCGGGAGGGAGACCGCCTGCACAACACCGCAGTCCTCGTCGGGCCCGCCGGGCTCGTCGGACGCTACCGCAAGGCCCACCTGCCCTTCCTCGGCGTCGACCGCTTCGTCACGCCCGGCAACGAGCCATCCCGTGTCCACGACACGCCGGTCGGCCGGCTCGGGATCGTCATCTGCTACGAGCTTCGGTTCCCGGAGCCGACTCGGGCCCTCGCTCTCGGCGGCGCCGAGCTGATCCTGCACCCGACGAACTGGCCCGCGGCCGTCCGGCCGTTCGCCGACTTCCTGACGCGGGCCCGGGCGGCCGAGAACCGGGTCTTCCTGCTGACGGCGAACCGCGTGGGCGCCGAGGGAGGCGTCGAGTTCTTCGGGCGGAGCCAGGTCGTGGATCCGCTCGGCAACCGTCTCGCAGAGGCGGGCGAGACCGGGCCGGAGCTGGTGCTCGCGGAGATCGAGCCGGCGGAGGCGCGGGAGAAGGACCGGGCGATCGTGCCCGGCGAGTACGAGGTTCACCTGTTCGGCGACCGGCGGCCGGAGCTCTACGGCGCCCTCGTCGAGGAAACACGTCCTGTTCACGTCCCGTAAGAGGAGGTAGCGCCGTGGCGACGACCGAAGAGAGCCTCACGTACGAGGCGATCCTGGAGAAGGACGGAGTCAAGGTCTCCAAGAGCCCCTGGGGCCCGGACGACGAGATCGGGCGCCTCAACTGGATCACGCCCGAGTCGCAGAAGGAGATCCTCGAGCGCCTCGACGGCACGAAGGTCTTCGACCTCTCGGTGGACTACTTCATCGGCATGCCGTCCTGGTCGGCCGCCGGCGACCCCAAGTTCGACATCTGGATGACGCACACGCCGCAGGGGTCGGTGAACGACAACCTCTCCGGCGCCGGCCGCGAGGTCCACGAGAAGTACAGCTACTGCGGCGACTCGATGGCCCTCTACACGCACTGCGGGACGCACATCGACACGCTGAACCACCTCGGCTACTTCGGTTGCTTCTGGAACGGCTGGACGGCGGAGAAGCACCTCGGCAGCCGCCACTGGACGGTCGGCGGGACGGAGAAGTACCCGACCATCATCGGCCGCGGCGTGCTCCTGGACATCGCGGGGCTGCAGGGGGTCGACTGCCTGCCGGACAGCTACGAGGTCACGCCCGACGACCTCAAGAAGGCGGCGAGCGAGCAGGGGGTCGAGCTCCGCCGCGGCGACGTCGTCTGCCTGCGCATGGGCCGCATGACGGCGTGGCCCGACTACGACGGCTACCTCCTGAACCCGCCCGGGATCGGGCTCGCGGGCGCGCGCTACCTGTGCGAGGAGGCCGGCGCCATGTGCATCGCCGGCGACACGATCGGCCTCGAAGTGCTGCCCTCGGTGGACGAAGGCTTCCTGCCGGTGCACTGCTACATGTTCGCGACCGCCGGCGCACAGATCATCGAAGTCGTCTGGATGGAGGAGATCGCCGCGGAGAAGCAGTACGAGTTCGCCTTCATCGGCGGCCCGCTCAAGCTCACTGGGGCGACCGGAGCGCCGTTCCGACCGATCGCGGTGCCGCTCCGCGGGTAGGCCGTGGCCACCTCGCCGCCGACCATCGATCGGGCCCGGAGCGCCGAGCGGATCGAGCGCGACATCGAGACGCTCGCCGGGCCCGAGTACACGCGCTCCGACGAGGCGATCCGCCGGTACGCCTACACGCCGGAGTACCGCGCGACGCTCGACTACTTCGTGCGCGAGCTCGAGAGGATCGGCTTCGAGATCTCCTACGACCCGGTCGGCACGCTCGTGGCGCGGAACCGCCCTCGCGGCGAGAAGGTGTTCGGAGTCGGGTCGCACTGCGACTCCAATCGCAACGGCGGGAAGTACGACGGCACGATGGGAGTCGTCACGGCGCTCGAGGTCTGCCGCCTGAACGCGGAGCTCGGGCTCGACCTGCCGCTCCAGCTCGTCTCGTTCCTCGAGGAGGAGGGTTCCGGCTTCGGGCAGATGCTGCTCGGGAGCCGGATCGTCGCCCAGCGGGTGACCGAGGAGGAGCTGCGGGAAGAGTTCCGGGCGATCGACGACGGGCGCAGCTTCTGGGAGCACGCCGAGAAGGCCGGCTACGAGCCCGCACGCTGGCGGGAGGCGATCCACATCCTCGACGACCTGACCGGCTGGATCGAGCTCCACATCGAGCAGGCTCGGGTCCTGCAGGACACCGGGAACCAGCTCGGCGTCGTCACCGCGATCGCCGGCTACATCCACGCCGACGTCTTTCTCGAGGGCCGGGCCGACCACGCCGGGGCGACGCCGATGGACTTCCGGCTCGACGTCGCGCCCGTGGCCGCCCGGGTCGTCCTCGAGGTGGAGCGCCTCGCGCGCGAAGCCGGGGACGGAACAGTCGGTACGGTCGGGGAGATCGAGCTACAGCCCGGGATCATCAACGTCGTCCCCGGGCGGGCTCGACTCTCGCTGGACACGCGCGGCGTCGTCGAGGAGGGGTTCCACGCGGTCGCCCGGGGCATCGAGTCCTTCGCGCAGGAAGCCGCCGCCGAGCGCGGCCTGACGGGGACCTACCGACAGCGCCAGACGCTTCCGGTGACCCACATGGACGAGCGGATCGTCGCCGCCCTCGAGGAAGCTGCCGCCGCCACCGGCGAGCCGTTCATGCTCATGCCGTCGGGCGCCGCCCACGACACGATGTCCGTCGCCCAGCACGTTCCCACCGCGATGGTCTTCGTCCCCTGTCGCGACGGCATCAGCCACGCTCCCGACGAGGAGGCCGACCCGGCCGACGCGGCCCTCGGCGCCGAGGTCATCCTGGCGGCGATCGCCTCGCTTCGCGACGCTTAGCCGCGTGCCGGGATCGGAGCAGCGCCTCCGCGGCGTCCGTCCTGGTGGGGCGGGATGTTCTGATTGCGGCGGAGGACGTTGTCCGGGTCGTAGCGGCTCTTCAGGTCCTGGAGGCGCTCGAACGCTTCGACGCCGAACGCGGCCCGGACGCGCTCGATCGGCTCGTCCGCCTGCATGTAGTTGACGTAGCCGCCGCCGAGCGACCACGGCTCGACCGCCGCCGCCGTGGCGCGCGCCCAGGCGATGTGCTCCTCGTCGTGGGCGGGATCCCGCCAGTTCGCTGTGGCGCTGACGTTGAACGCGGCCCCCCGCCAGCCGACCGCGCTGCTCGCCGGGTCGGCGTCCTTGGGGGCGCCGTGCAAGGACTCGATCAAGATCCCCCCGGGCGGCCGGCCGAGGGCGACGATGCACGCGAGGAGGTCGTCGATCAGCTCGTCCGGCAGCCCGCGGACGAAGTGGCCCTTCCAGTAGTGGCGGACCTCGCCGTACGGGGAGTCGAAGACGCGCTGCTGGTCGAGGAAGGGGTGCTCGCGCAGGCCGTCTTCGAGGAGACCGGGCGCCGAGCGCAGCTCCGTCAGGCTCCCGGGGTCGCTGTCCGAGCCGGTATAGCAGGGAGCGATCACCAGGGACGGGGCCAGCGACTCGTCCACCGCCAGCACCGCCTGGCAGCTCAGATCGCCGGGCGAGCGGGCGACGACGTCGCGGAAGCGCCGCAGCGCGTCCCGCACGCCGTTGCCGCCGTAGGCGAGCAGGCCGCCCACGACGCGCTCGAGCGGGTGCAGGCGGAAGTCGAGTCGCGTCGCGACGCCGAAGTTGCCGCCCGCGCCGCGGAGCCCCCAGAGGAGCTCCGCGTTCTCGTCGGCGCTCGCGCGGACGACGTCTCCGGCCGGCGTGACGAGCTCGGCTCCGACGAGGTTGTCGCACGTGAGGCCGTACTGGGCGGTCAGGTGCCCGATGCCGCCGCCGAGCGTGAGCCCGCAGACGCCGGTCGATCCTACGACGCCGCCCGGCGTGACCAGGCCGAACGACTGCGTCGCGGCGTCGAAGTCGAGCCAGGTCGCGCCGCCGCCCGAGCGGGCGACCCGCACGTCAGCGTCCACCTCGACCCCGCGCACGTGCGAGAGGTCGATGACGAGCCCGCCGTCGAGGACGCAGTGCCCGGCCGGGTTGTGGCCGCCGCCGCGCACCGCGACCTCCAGCTCGTGCGCCCGGGCGAAGGCGAGGGCGGCGGCGACGTCCGCCGCTCCGAGGCAGCGCGCGATCGCCGCCGGCCGGCGGTCGACGAGCGCGTTGAAGCAGCGGCGGGCGGCGTCGTAGCCAGGGTCGTCCGGGCCGAGGGCGTCGCCGGCCAGCGACGCCCTCAGCTCGTCCAGCCTCTCGGCGACCGGGGTCAGGGCCGCCCCGCCACCTCGGCCGGGTGGTCGACCTCGAGCTCGGGCCGGGGCCCGCCGTCGTGCGGCGCCTCGATCGTGATCCTCGGAAGGACGCGGTCGAGCCACCTCGGGATGTACCACGACTTCTCACCCATGAGGGTGAGGAAGGCCGGCACGAGCGTCATCCGCACGACCAGCGCGTCCGTGAGGATCGCGAAGGCGAGCAGGAGCCCGAATTCCTTCGAGATGCGGTCGGCGGTCAGGATGAAGGCCGCGAAGACCGTCCCCATGATCACCGCAGCCGCCACGACCACGCGGCCGATCGCTGCGATCCCGTGCTCGACCGCCTCCCTCGTGTTGAGGCCGTGGACGTGCTCCTCGCGGATCCGGCTCATGAGGAAGACCATGTAGTCCATGGAGAGCCCGAAGAGGATCGCGAAGGCGATCGGCGGCACGAACGTCTCGATCGGCCCGGTCCGATCCAGCCCCGTGAGCCCGAGCAGATAGCCCTCCTGCACGACGAGCGTGAGCACGCCGAACCCGATGAAGGCCGAGAGGATCGTCGTGATCGCCGCCGTCAGCGAGATCACGATCGACCTGAAGGCCATCGCGAGCACGAGGAAGGTGACTCCGATGATGTAGAGCAGGAAGAGGGGCAGCCGCTCCAAGATGCGGTCGGCGATGTCGGCGAACGCCGCCGTCAGGCCCGAGACGTAGGCCACGGCGTCGCCGCCCTCGGTCGCCGCCGGAACGACGTCCTCTCGGAGTCGGTCGACGAGCTGGCTCGTCTCCTCGTCCTGCGGCGCCGAGTCCGGCGTCACGAAGACGATCGCCACCGTCTCCGGGTCGTTGAACTGCGGCTCACCGACGGACGCGACGCCCTCGAGGCCCTGGACGCCGTCGTAGACGCGCTGGGGCGCTTGCGGATCGTTGTTCACGTCGACCACGATCGGGATGGGGCCGTTGAAGCCGGCCCCGAATCCCTCGGCGAGCAGGTCGTACGCCCGGCGGGCCGTCTGCTCGTCCGGCTGCGTGCCCTGGTCCGACGCTCCGAGGCGGACGAGGAGGGAGGTCGACGCGAGGCCGATGCCGGCGACCAGGACGACTACGAAGACGACTCGGGCGTGGGAGGTCACGAACCGCCCCCAGCGGGCGATTAGGGTCTTCTCCCGCGCCACTTCGGAGTCGTCGATCGGCCTCAGGAAGGGCACCTTCAGCCGGTCGATCTTGTGCCCGACCAGCCGCAACACCGCGATCAGCAGCGAGTTCGCGATCAGCACCGTGGTCAGGACGCCGAGCGCGGAGCCGATGCCGAGCTTCGTCACGAAGTCGAGGCCGAAGAAGGCGAGGCCCGTGACCGAGATCGCCACCGTCGCGCCGGCGAAGAGCACCGCCCGCCCCGCGGTGGCGCCGGCCTCAGCGGCGGCGTCCACGGGGGACAGCCCTTCGTGCAGGAGCTGCCGGAAGCGGGTGACGATGAAGAGCGAGTAGTCGATCCCGACGCCGAGGCCGATCATCGAGACGAGCAGCGGCGTGATCGTGTTGATGTCGGTGAGGCCGGCGAGGATGAAGAGGAGGAGGAACGCCGTCGCGAGGGCCGTCAACGCGAGCGCGATCGGCATCATCGTCGCGACGACCGTCCGGAAGACGATGACGAGCACGATGAGCGCCGCCAGGAGGCCGAGCAGCTCCTGCGTTCCCTGCTCGATGGGCGGGAACTCGGCGTCGCCGTTGAACTCGGCCGTCACCCCGGCCGGCTCGACCGTGTCGCGGACGGCCTCCTGCACGGCGACGACGGCCTCGCGGTCCTCCTCGTAGATGATGCGGTCGAACTGCGCCTCCGCGTAGGCGATTCGGCCGTCGTCGGAGACCGTGTCCTCGCTGAACGGGTCGCCGACGCTCTCTATCCCCGCCTCGTCCTCGGTCGGCTCGAAGCGGGGCTCCTGCAGGAGCGCGACCGCCTCCTCGATGGCCGCTCGCCGCTCGGGCGTGTCGAGCGTCTGGCCCTCCGGCGCGGCGAAGACGAGGTTGAGGACGCCGCCCTGCTCGGCGGCGAACTCGGACTCGATCAGGTCGGTCGCCTTCTGGGTGTCCGAACCCGGGATCTCGAACTCGTCCTTGAGGCTGCCGCCGACCGCCTGGACGAGGACGACCAGCGCGACGACGATCCCCAGCCAGGCGCCGACGACGCGCCACGGGTGCGTCGCGCACGCCCGCATCCAGCGGGCGAGCCCTCCGGTTGCCAGACGTTCGTGCGCTGCGCGGCGCTGTCTCGGTTCCTCCATCGACTGTCGCCTCCGTTTCGGTGCTGTGTTTACAGGGGACCGGCTGACGGTCCGGAACTCATCGCTCGGACGTCGATCTCAGCCATAACTCAGCCATAACGGCTCGGAGGCCCTCACTCTTCCAGATTCGCCGGGTCATGCCAGGGACGCCGCTTGCTAGGGGGTCCTGCCGTCGAGGATCGTGCGGAGGACGGACGAGTCGATGTTGCCGCCCGAGACGATCGCGACGACCTTCCCGCCGCCCGGCCGGCCCGAGAGCGCCGACGCGACCGCCAGGGCCCCTGCGCCCTCCGCGATCACGCGGACTCGCTCGGCGAGCAGGCGCACCGCTGCGGCCGTCTCGTCGAGGGTGACGACGTCGGAGCCCGCGACGAGCGGGCGGGCGAGCCTCCACATCTTCGGGAGGAGCGCCCGGGCGCCCGCCCCGTCGACGAAGGTGGGGCGGTAGTCGATCTCGCGCGGCTCGCCCGCCGCCAGGGAGGCGGCGAGCGGCGCGGCCGTCTCGAGCTCGACCGCCCGGATCTCCGTCTCGGAACGCAGCGCCTTGACGGCGCTCGCGATCCCGGTGAGGAGCCCGCCGCCGCCCCACGGGACGACGACGACGTCGGGATCCGGCAGGTCCTCGAGGATCTCGAGGCCGATCGTGCCGTTGCCGGCCATCACGAGCTCGTCCTCGACCGGATGGACGAAGAAGCCCTCGACGCCGGGGTAGCGCCGCTCCTCGAGAGCTTGCCACCAGCGGTCGAACGGCACCCTCACGTAGGTCCCGCCGAGGCGCTCGATCGCGGCGAGCTTCGTCTCGGGAGCGTGGTCTGGGACGATCACCGTGCAGCGGATCCCGAGCTCGCGCGCAGCCCACGCGACGCCCTGGGCCATGTTGCCGGCGCTCGTCGTCACGACGCCCGTGGCGAGCTCGTCGCGCGGCGCCGCGGCCATCGCGTTGTAAGCGCCGCGGATCTTGAAGGAGTTGATGGGCTGGAGCGTCTCCAGCTTGAGGTAGATCTCCGCCGGAGCGTCGTCCACATGCAGGCGCACGAGCGGCGTGCGGACGGCGGTGCCGGCGATCGTCTCGCGGGCGCGGCGGATGTCCTCGAGCGGGATCAGAGGTCGACCTCGGTGCCCGCGCCGGTCTCGCGCGCCCGCCGGTAGAGGTGCTCGGCGGCGGCGAGGTCCTCGACGGCGAGGCCAAGCGACTTGAAGACCGTCAGCTCGTCCGGAGAGGTGCGCCCCTCGGCGCGGCCGGCGAGCAGCTCGCCCAGCTCCGCGCGGATGTGCTCGGGCCCGATCGCGCCCTCGCGCTCGGGGAAGAGGAAGTCACCCGCCTCGTTGACCGTCGACTCGCGGCGGTCGACGAAGAGCGTTGCGGCGGCCATCGTCTCGGTGTCCAGCTCGCGGGTCGTCGGGATGCTCGAGCCGACCGCGTTCACGTGCGCGCCGTCACGGAGCCAGGCCCGGCGCAGGATCGGCTCGCGGGCGGTCGTCGTCGTGCAGACGACGTCGGCGTCCCGGACGGCCTCTTCGGCACTGGCGACGGCCTCGACCCGGAACGGCGTGCCTGCCTCGGCCGCGAGCGCCAGCGCGTGCCCGGCTGTGCGGCTCCAGACTCGCGCCCGCGCGAAGGGGCGCACGAGCGCCATGGCCTCGAGGTGCGAGCGCGCCTGCACACCGGCGCCGAGGACCGCCAGCTCGCGGGCGTCTTCCCGCGCGAGGAGCCGCGTGGCGACGGCGGAGACGGCCGCCGTGCGGATGGCCGTGATCGCAGAGGCGTTCAGCGCCGCGCACAGCTCGCCGGTCTCCCCGTCGAAGAGGAGGACGGCGCCCTGGTGGGCGTCGAGCCCGCGCGCCGGGTTGCCGGGGAAGACGCAGACGGCCTTGAGGCCGTAGGCGGCCTCGGGCCTCGCCCGGTAGGCCGGCATCAGGCCCATGAGGCCGGCCGCTTCGGCCGGCCGGACGACGAAGCGGAGCGGCTGCTCCATGTCGCCGCGCTCGAGCGCCGCGAGCGCCTCCGCCATGACCTCGACGCACTCGTCCATCGGGAGGAGGCGCGCGACGTCGGCTTCGCCGAGGACGAGCGCGCCCATCAGTGCCCCACGAGGTGGTGCTGCCTCGTCTCCGCGTCGCGAGCACCAAGCAGGGGTGCGCACTCGTCCGCAGCCAAGGCTAGAAGCCTTGGTAGGGGCCAGGGCGTGCTCCGGCGCCGTGTGATCCCGGGGCAGAGACAGCCGTGTGTCGTCTGGAGGGGCACTAAGCGAACAGCGCCCCGATCTCCTCGCGCTCGGCGTCGGACAGCCGCAGGGTGAGGGCGTCGCGCGCGGGCTCCAGGTGCTCGGGCCGGCGCGGGCCGACGACCACGGCCGTCACGAGCGGGTTGGCGAGCACCCAGGCGAGCGCGAGGGCGGCGGAGCTCGTGCCGCGGTCGCGGGCAGCCGCGCCGAGCGCCTCGAGCCCGTCGAACGTGCGCTCGGCAGCGATCTCCTCGTACGGCTCGGGCCGCAGGGTCATGCGCGAGCCCGCCGGGTACGGCTCGCCGCGCCGGTACTTCCCGGTCAGCCACCCGCCCGCGAGCGGGCCAAAGGGGGTGTAGCCGAGGCCCTCGCGCTCGCAGACGGGCAGGACGTCCTCCTCGTCGCCGCGCTCCAGGAGGCTGTAGGCGTTCTGCACCCACTCGAAGCGGGCGACGCCGCGTGCACTGCTCTCGCGCAGGGCCTCCTCGAGCTCGCCGCCGGTCACGTTGCTCGCGCCGACGGTCCTGACCTTGCCGGCGGCGACGAGCTCGTCCAGCGCCTCGAGGGTGTCGCCGACCGGCGTCGCCGCGTCGGGCTCGTGGATGAGGTAGAGGTCGACCCGCTCGACGCCCAGCCGTGCGAGGCTGCCGTCGATCTGGCGCCGGATGCGGTCGGGCGCGAGCCCGCGGTCTCGCGGATCTCCCTCGACCGAGTGGAACACCTTGGTCGAGAGGACGAGCCGCTCGCGCACCTCCGCGCCGCGCCGCGCGAGCCAGCGGCCGATGGCGCGCTCGCTGCGCCCGCCGCCGTAGGCGTCGGCCGTGTCGAAGAGCGTGATCCCCAGCTCCCACGCGGCGTCCATGAGCGCGAAGGCCTCCTCCTCGCTCTCGCCCTGCCCGAAGAACGCGGGCGCGGAGCCGATGCCGCCGAAGTTGCCGCACCCGAGCGCGACGCGCGACACCTCGACCCCCGTCCTCCCGAGCACGCGGTACTCCATCGAGGGCGAAGTATCCTCCACGCCATGCACGAGAAGATGACCGAGGAGGAGTTCGCGCCGATCCTGCCCGGCCCGGGCGAGAGCGACTACGAGCGCTACCTGCGGACGGACGAGCTCCTCGCCCTCCAGAAGACCCCCGAGGAGATGGCTCACCGCGACGAGCTCCTCTTCCAGACGACCCACCAGTCGTCCGAGCTGTGGCTGAAGCTCGCCTGCTACGAGGTCGAGACGGCGACCGCGCACATGCGGGCCGGCGAGCTCGCGGCGGCCGTCCGGCTCCTGCGCCGCGCGGTCGCATGTATGGAGCTGATCACGACGCAGATCCACATGCTCGAGCACATGTCGCCCTGGGAGTACCAGGAGGTCCGCCGCGTCCTCGGCCACGGGAGCGGCTTCGACTCGCCCGGTTTCAACGCGGTGCGCCGGGTGACGCCGCCGCTCGGCGAGGCCTTTCACGAGCTCGTGCGGGGCGAGGGGCTCACCGTCGTCGAGCTCTACCGGCGCGGCCGCGAGTTCGAGGAGCTCTACCAGCTCGCCGAGCTCCTGATCGAGTGGGACGAGCGCATCACCCTGTGGCGGACGCACCACTTCAAGCTCGTCGAGCGGATCATCGGCGGCGAGGTCGTGGGCACGCAGGGAACGCCGGTCGAGGTGCTCGGCAACCTCGTCTCGAAGAGCCGCTTCCCGGAGCTCTGGCGGGCGCGGAACGAGCTCACCGCGCTGGCCAAGCTCGAAGACTAGCCCCGGCTAGGCGAGCAGGTCGCGGTGGCGCTCGAAAGCGGCCAGCACGGCCTCCACGTCCTCTGTCGAGTTGTAGCCGTGGAAGGAGACGCGCACGTTGCCGTCCCGCGAGGACGTGACGACGCCCTCGGAGCCCAGGGCCGCCACGAGGGCATGCTCGTCCGTCGAGGCGACCGCGACGAGCGGGCCGCGGCGGTCCGGGTCGCGGGGCGTCACGACGCGGCCGCCGAGGTCCTCGACGCCGTCGACGAGAAGCGCGGTGAGCCCGCGGACGTGCTCCTCCGTGTCGGCGATCCCGATCTCCTGCGCCAGCTCGATCCCTGCCAGCCCCGCGTAGATCGAGGGGATGGGCGGCGTGCCGAACTCGAACCGGCGCGCGGTCGGGGACGGCGAGTAGTCGTGGATGTCCATCTGGAAGATGTCCTCGTCGGCGAACCAGCCAGTGCTCGTGGGCTGGATGCGCTCGACGAGGTTGCGCCGGCAGTAGAGGAAGGCGAGGCCGGCCGAGCCGAGCAGGTACTTCACCGTTCCGGCGGCCAGGAAGTCGACGTCGAGCGCTCGCACGTCGAGCGGGATCGCACCCGCCGCCTGGTAGGCGTCGAGCAGCACGAGCGCGCCGCGCTCGTGCGCGAGGCGGACGACCCCCTCGACGTCGACGCGGCTGCCGTTGCGGTAGCAGACGTGGGTCACGGCGACGAGCGCCGTCCGCTCGTCGATCGCCGCCTCGAAGTGCTCGAGCGGGATCGTCGCGTCGCCCGCCTCGGGCACGTGGACGACCGACCGCCCGCGCAGCTCCTGGGCGTGCGCGATCTGCCCGACGGTCGGGAACTCGAAGTCGCTGACGACGATCGTCGTTCGCTCCCCCTCGAAGCGCAGCCCCGAGAAGAGCGCGCTGACGCCGGCGGAGAGCGACGTCGTCACCGCGATCTCGTCCGGGTCGGCCCCGACGAGCCCGGCGAAGGCGCCCCGCGCCGCCTCGGCCCGCTCGACCCAGTACTCCCACGGCGCTCCCTGCTCGTCCCAGTCGCGGAGGTAGTCCTCGTAGGAGGCGCGCACCGAGTCGGAGAGCGCGCCCTGCGAGCAGCTGTTCACGTAGACGAGCCGCTCGAGGATGGGGAAGCGGTGGCGGACGCGCGCGGGGAGCGCCTCGGTGGACGACGCCCTAGCGGCCAAGGTAGGCCTTCTTCAGCTCGTCGTTGGCGAGCAGGGCGTCGGCGCGGTCGGCGAGGACGACGTTCCCCGTCTGGAGGACGTAGCCACGGTCGGCGATCGAGAGCGAGACGTTCGCGTTCTGCTCGACGACGAGGACCGAGACGCCGGTCTCGTGAACCTGCTTGATGATCTCGAAGTTCTTCTCCACGAGGATCGGCGCGAGCCCCATCGACGGCTCGTCCATGAGCAGGAGGCGGGGGCGCGACATGAGCGCGCGCCCCATGGCGAGCATCTGCTGCTCGCCGCCCGAGAGCGTCCCCGCGAGCTGCGAGCGGCGCTCGTGGAGGACCGGGAAGAGGTCGTAGACGCGCTCGAAGTCGGCGGCCAGGTCGTCCTTGCGCAGGTAGGCGCCCATCTCGAGGTTCTCGAGCACCGTCATAGGCGCGAAAACGCGCCGGTTCTCGGGCACGATCGCCATGCCGCACGCGATCCGGTAGCTCGTCGACCGCTCGGTGACGTCCTGCCCGGCGAACTGCACCGTGCCGCTCCGGGGGCGGACGATCCCGAGGATCGTCTTCAACGTCGTGGACTTCCCCGAGGCGTTCCCTCCGAGCAGGCAGACGAGCTCCCCCTCCCCGACCTCGAGCGAGACGCCCTGGAGGATGTGGATCTGGCCGTAGTACGTGTTCACCTCGTCGAGCGCGAGGAGCGGCTGAGGGCGGGCGCCGTTCACCCTTCGGCCTCGCTCTCGCGAACCGCCTTGGCGCCGAGGTAGGCCTCGACGACGCGCGCGTCGGTCGCCACCTGCTCGAACGAGCCCTCGGCGATCTTCTCCCCGTGGTCGAGCGCGACGACGCGGTCCGAGATGCCCTCGACCACGTGCATGTCGTGCTCGATGACGAGGATCGTGTAGCCGCCCTGCTCGCGCAGGCGGCCGATCAGCTCGGTGATCTCGTGGGTCTCCGCCGGGTTCATCCCCGCGGCGGGCTCGTCGAGGAGGAGGAGCCGCGGGCGGGTCGCGGTCGCGCGCGCGATCTCGAGCCGGCGGCGGTTCGCGTAGGAGAGGGAGTAGGCCGGCTGGTCCCAGCGGTAGCCCGTCAGCCGCTCGCCGAAGAACGAGAGCCGCTGCTCCGCGAGCGCGCG
>DASTBX010000067.1:0-9100 GCA_035711645.1 Gaiellaceae bacterium | reverse complement strand
ACGTCCACCTCGCCGTGGGTGAAGCGGTGGCCGGACGACCGGCCGCCCGAGGGCACTCCGGCCACGGCCACGTCGAGGTCGCGGTCGTCGACCTTCGCGCAGAGCCAGCGTACGGGGCGCGAGAAGCGGATCCCGCCCGTCTCCCAGACCATCGACTTGGAGAAGGAAAGGCCCTCGACGATCTCGGCGAGACGCTCGGGGATCGTCTCCTCGAGCGTCCGCCCGGGCACGAGGACGCCGAGAAAGCCGTCTCGAGCCTCGAGCTCCTCCACCGCGACGCCGTGCTTCCGCGCGAAGCCGGCGGCCGCCTTGTCGCGCAGGCGCTCGGGCGGCCCCTTCACCCACTGGTCGGGCTCGCGCTCCGCGAGATCGGTGACGTGCAGCGCGAGGCGGCGGGGCCCGGCGTAGACCGTGCCCGCCCCGAAGGCGGGAAGCCAGCGGTCCCGAAGCTGCTCGGCCGCCTCGCGGCAGGCAGACGCAGGCAGCTCTTCGCAGCCGATCTCAAGCAGGAGCGAGGGCAAGCGACTCCACGTAGAGCTCCGCGACGCGGCGGGCGAGTTTACGGACGCGGCCGATGTACGAGGCGCGCTCGGTGACCGAGATGGCCCCGCGCGCGTCCAGGAGGTTGAAGACGTGCGAGCACTTGAGCACCTGGTCGTAGGCCGGGAGCGGCAGGCGGCACTCGACGAGGTGAGCGCATTCGGCCTCGTGCTCGGCGAAGCGCCGCATGAGGACGTCGACTGGCGCCTCCTCGAAGTTGTAGACGGACCACTGCCGCTCGCTCTCGCGGTAGACGTCGCCCCATGTGACGCCGGGCGCCCACTCGAGGTCGAAGGCGCTCTGCTTCCCCTGCAGGAACATCGCCAACCGCTCGAGCCCGTACGTGATCTCGGCCGGGATCAGGTCGAGCTCGAGCCCGCCGAGCTGCTGGAAGTACGTGAACTGCGTCACCTCCATGCCGTCCACCCAGACCTCCCAGCCAAGCCCCCACGCACCGAGCGTGGGCCCCTCCCAGTCGTCCTCGACGAGGCGGACGTCGTGTCGCGTCAGGTCGATGCCGACCGCCTCGAGGGAGCCGAAGTAGAGGTCGAGCACGTCCTCGGGCGCGGGCTTCAGGATCACCTGGTACTGGAAGTAGTGCTGGAACCGGAACGGGTTCTCGCCATACCGGCCGTCCGTCGGGCGGATCGACGGCTCAACGTAGGCGGCCCGCCACTGCGCCGGTCCGAGGCAACGGAGGAACGTCGCCGGGTTGAAGGTTCCCGCCCCGACCTCCGTGTGGTACGGCTGCATGATGACGCAGCCGTAGTCGGCCCAGTAGCGCTCCAGGCGGGCGATCATCTCCTGGTAGGTCGGCGAAGCCACCGGAGGGGACATGCTACGGCAGGCGCTCGTCCGCCCTCCGGCCCAGGACGGCGTCCGGCGGCCGGACCGGCCTAGGCGCTCAGCGTGCGGAGCCGGAAGCCGCCGTGCTCCTCGTACGAACGCTCGATCACGCGGAGGCACTGACGGCGCGCGTCCTCCGCGAGGCCGGCGGCGCCGGCCTCGGAGAGCGGACGCTCGAGGAGTCCGCGTACGGCGAGGAACCCGGCTTCCGAAAGCGGCACGGCGCCCTCGGCGCAGCCTTCGCAGACGGCGCCGCCGGCGCGCGCCGAGAAGCCCACGAGCGGCTTCTCTCCGCCGCAGGACGCGCAGCTCGCGAGGTGCGGGAGGTAGCCGGAGAGCCAGAGCAGCTTGAGCTGGAAGGAGAGCACGAGCGGCTCGAGCGCCGGCTGGGCCGGAAGCGTCGTCGAGACGTCGTCCAGGAGATCGAGGAAGCGCGTCAGGGCGTGGAACGCCGGCGGCTGCGGCTCCTCCTCGACGAAGAGGCGCAGCACGGCCTCGAGCCCGATGTGCCCCACGGCGAGCCGGTATCCGTCGGTGCGGGAGCGGTCGTGCGAGCGGACGAGCTGCGCCCCCCGCACGGTGTGGAGGTCGCCGCGGCCCTCGTGGAGCAGGAGCTCGACGTGCGAGAGCGGCTCGAGACGCGCGCCGAACCGGGAGCGGGTCTTCCGGACGCCCTTGGCGATCCCTCCGACGCGGCCCTTCGCCAGGGTGTAGAGGTGGAGGACGCAGTCAGCCTCGGAGAAGCGGATCGACCGGAGCACGACCGCCTCGGTCGTGAGCGTGCGCGACGACATGGCGGTCAGTCTAGAGACGGGCCCGGTGGCAAACCGGCGCGCGCGGGGTACCGTCTGTCTGCATGGCCAGGATCCGGGTCTACACGACGGCTTGGTGCGGGTACTGCGTCCGCGCGAAGGCGCTCCTCGAGCGGCGCGGCCTGGAGTACGAGGAGATCCGCCTCGACCACGACCCGTCGTTCCGCTCCATGCTCGTCGACCTGACCGGACGCTGGACGCTGCCGCAGATCACCGTGGACGAGAAGCCGATCGGAGGCTTCGCGGAGCTCGACGAGCTCGACCGGCGGGGGCTCCTGGACGAGCTCGCGGCCTAGGCGCCCGGAGAAAGCCGCTCGGCGAGGTAGCGAAGCCCGAGCGGATAGCGGTACTCGATCGCCATGTGGCCCGCCTCGAAGAGCTCGAAGTGCACGTCCGTGACGCCGATGCGCTCGAGCGCGCGCCTGAAAGCCTCGGCGCCGAGGTCGAGGTACCACTCGTCCTTGGTGCCGGAGTCGATGTAGATCGCCCGGAGCGAACGCAGCGCGTCGGCCCGCTCCTCCACCATGCGGACCGGGTCCCAGGCGAGCCAGCGCTCCCACACCTCCGGCACGACCTCGCCCGTGGCCGCCTCGAACGGGAGCCTGACCGTCCCGTCGGGATCCGTGGAGTAGCAGGAGGCCATGCACCACTGGTTGAGCAGGACCGAGTCGCTGTCCCTCGACATCGCCGGGCGGGCGCGGAAGCTCTCCCAGAAGCGGTCGAACGAGCCGTCGTACTCGTCGCGGAGCGCCCGGGCGGCCTCGCGGAACTCCGGCAGGTAGCACACCTCGAACAGCGCGTCGCCCGCGTGCGTCGCGAGACCGCCGAAGAGGTCCGGTCGCAGCATCGGCGTCACCATCGCGCCGTAGCCGCCGCTCGACTTGCCGGCGATTCCGCGGTGCTCGGGCGCCGCCAGCGTCCGGTGGTTCGCGTCGACCCATGGGACGATCTCGTCGCAGAGGTAAGTGTGGTAGCGCCCGGTCCCGGGCGAGTCGAGAAACTGGCTGCCGCCGATCGACGTCCAGCAGTCCACCCAGACGAGCACGCAGGGCGGCGCCTCACCCGTCGCCAAGAGCTCGTCCGCCAGCTCGGGGAAATTGCGGCGGAAGGCGGCGCGGTTGCGCCACATGTCGAGCTGGCCCGTCAGCCCCTGGATCAGGTAGACGCACGGATAGCGCCGCTCCGGTTCGTTGTCGTAACCGGGCGGCAGGTAGACCCAGAGCGGCCGCCGGTCCGGGTCGCCGAGCGGATTGCCCTTGAGTACGTCGCTCTCGAAGACGGTCTCCTCGAAGCGCCCGCGCGGCTCGTGCGACCACGGCTCCACGCACGTGATGCTAACCGGGGCGATCAGCCGAGCTGCTGGCAGCTCGGGCAGTACCACGTGCCGCGACCCGCGACCCGGGTCTTCGCGATCGGCGTCCCGCACCGCGGACAGGGCTCGCCGCCGCGGCCGTAGACGCGGAACTCCTCCTGCATCCGTCCCCGGCCGCCGTCCGCGCCGCGGTAGTCGCGGAGGGTCGCCCCTTGCCGGCGGATGCCGAGGCGGAGCGCCTTCCGGATGCCGTCGCGGAGGGCGGCGGTCTCCTCCGCGCCGAGCGAGCCGGCGGGCCGCAACGGATGGACGCGCGCATACCAGAGGGCCTCGTCGGCGTAGATGTTCCCGACGCCGGCTGCGGCGCGCTGGTCGAGAAGCGCGCTCTTCACGGGCGCTCGCCGGCCGGCGAGCGCTTCCGCGAGGCGGCCGGCGGTGAACCCGCGCGCGAGCGGCTCGAGCCCGAGCCGCCTCGCGGCGAAGTACTCGTCCAGCTCGCCGGGCTCGAGCAGCTCCCACGTGCCGAAGCGCCGCACGTCGCGGTAGGCGACGTCCGAGCGGTTGTCTAGACTGACGACTGCCCGCACGTGTGGATCGTCTGCCGCCCCCGCGGGCGCCGGGTGCAGGACGCTCCCCGTCATGCGCAGGTGAACAAGGAGGTGACGCCCGCTCTCGAAGACGACGACCAGATACTTGCCGCGCCTACGCACGTCGAGGATCCGCTCGCCCACGAGCCCTTGCGCGACGGCCTCGGGCGGCTCAGGCCTCGTCAGCCGCGGGTCGCGGATCTGCGCCTGCACGATCCTCCTCCCC
Source organism: Gaiellaceae bacterium (assembly GCA_035711645.1). Lineage (GTDB taxonomy): Bacteria > Actinomycetota > Thermoleophilia > Gaiellales > Gaiellaceae > JAIBJN01. The sequence continues at coordinate 4,777 of DASTBX010000067.1, read as the reverse complement.
GTCAGCCCCGGCGCGAGCCGCGAGCGAATCGTCTCGACCTCGGGCAGCTCCGGCATCGTCCGCGTCCCGACGCCCGTTCAGGAGAGGACGTCGAGGACGATCGGCGTCTCCCCGGGTCGCTCGCCGCCGATTCGGTAGCACGCTGCCACCTCGCGCACGGCCACCGCCGCCGACGCCTCGTCTCGCGCGTGCACCTCGGCGAGCGGCTCGCCGCGCTCGACGCGGTCGCCGCGCTTCGCTCGGCAGACGATCCCGACGGCGTGGTCGATCGCGTCCTCCTTCCGGACGCGGCCTGCGCCGAGGTGGAGCGCAGCGAGCCCGACTCCGGTCGCGGCGATGGCCTGCACGTATCCCGTGGCCGGCGAGGCGACGGGAGCGACGGTCGCTGCCCGCGGGAGCGCCTCCCGGCTCGGGTCGCCGGCCTGCGCCGCCACCCAGCGGTCGTAAAGCTCGCGGGCCGCGCCGCTCGCCAGCGCCTCCTCCGCGCGCCGTCGCCCCTCGTGCTCGTCGACGCCGAGATCCGACAGCGCCAGGAGGTGAGCCGAGGCGCCGAGCACGAGCTCCACGAGGTCCGGCGGCCCGGCGCCCTCGAGCGTGTCGAGAACCTCGACGATCTCGAGCGCGTTGCCGACCGCGCGCCCGAGCGGCTGGTCCATGTCTGTGAGCTCGCAGACGACCTCACGGCCGGCGCTCCGGCCGAGCTCGACCATGGTCCGGGCAAGCTCGCGGGCCTCCTCGAGCGTCTTCATGAAGGCGCCGTCGCCGACCTTGACGTCGAGGACGATCGCGTCGGCGCCGCCGGCGATCTTCTTCGACATGATCGAGGACGCGATCAGCGGGATGATGTCGACGGTCGCGGTCACGTCTCGGAGCGCGTAGAGCTTCTTGTCGGCCGGCACGAGGTCGGCGGTCTGGCCGACGATCGCCATGCCCACCTCGTCCACCTGGCGGAGGAACGCGGCGCCGTCGAGCTCGATCCTGAAGCCGGGGATCGACTCGAGCTTGTCGAGCGTGCCGCCCGTGTGCCCGAGACCGCGGCCGCTCATCTTCGCAAACGGCACGCCGCAGGCTGCGACGATCGGGCCGAGCGCGATGGACGTCTTGTCCCCCACGCCGCCGGTCGAGTGCTTGTCCATGACCTTGCGGCCCAGCGCGGAGAGGTCGACCGTCTCGCCGCTTCGCACCATCGCGTCCGTGAGGGCGTGCGTCTCGGCGGGCGTCAGCCCCCGGAAGTAGGCGGCCATGCAGAACGCGGCCATCTGGTAGTCGGGAACCTCGTCGCGCGCGTACCCCAGCACGAGGTCGGAGATCTCCTCGCCGGAGAGCTCCGCTCCGTCGCGCTTGCGCTGGATGAGCTCGGCGGGCGGGATCACGACCCGCGCGGCTCGGCGGCGCTCACGGCTCGACCACCGGAGCCCCGGGGATGCCGCGCCCGGGCGTTCTGCCCCCGAGCCAGGCGTTCACGGTCGCGCCTACGTCGGCGAACTCGCCGTCGTGGCGGCGGCCAGCCGCGTTCCGTCCCTCGACATAGGCGAGGAAGAGCGCGTGCTCGCGGGAGTGGTCGGTCGACGGGGTCGTCGGGTCGCAGCCGTGGTCGGACGTGAGCACGAGCAGGTCGCCGGGCCGCAGCGCGGCGAGCAGGTCGGGAAGGCGGCGGTCGAAGTCCTGCAGACAGCGGTGGAAGTTCTCGGGATCGTTGCGGTGGCCCCAGAGCATGTCCGTCTCGACGAGGTTCACGAACACGAGCCCCCTCTCGAGCTCCTGCAGGAGCCGCTCTGTCTGCTGAATGCCTTCGATGTTCGACTTCGTCGGGTGCGACTCGTCCACGTCCACCCCCGCGAAGATGTCGTGGATCTTTCCGACCCCGTGCACCGGGTTCCCCGCCTCGCGCACGAGCGTCAGGTAGTTCGGCTGCCGCGGCTTCAGCGACCAGTCGTGGCGGTTCGGGGTTCGCGTGTAGTGGCCCGGCGCGCCGAGGAAGGGCCTGGCGATCACCCTGCCCACGGCGTGCTTCCCGGTCAGGATCTCGCGCGCGATCTTGCAGGCCTCGTAGAGCTCCTCCAGGGGGATCGTCTCCTCGTGGGCGGCGACCTGGAAGACGGAGTCGGCCGACGTGTAGACGATCCACTTGCCCGTCCGCTGGTGCTCCTCGCCGAGCTCCTCGATGATCTCGGTGCCCGACGCCGCCTTGTTGCCGAGCACGCCGCGCCCGGTGCGGTGGGCGAACTCCTCGATCACCTCGAACGGGAAGCCGTGCGGGTACGTCGGCATCGCCACAGGCGTCACGATGCCCATCAGCTCCCAGTGCCCCGTCGTCGTGTCCTTGCCCTTCGAGCGCTCGAAGAGGCGGCCGGCCACCGCGGGCGCATGGGCCAACGGAGGGCAGCCCTCGAGCTCCTCGACGTTTCCGAGGCCGAGCTGCTCGAGGTTGGGGAGGTCGAGGCCGCCGACTGCTCTGGCGACGTTGCCGAGGGTGTCGGAGCCCTCGTCGCCGTACTCGTGTGCGTCCGGCAGCTCGCCCGCACCAACCGCGTCCAGCACGATCACGCAGGCGCGCGGCATGAGGCTATTCTACGGCGGAGATGGATACCGTCCTCGGGCTTGTCGGCATGGCGCTCTGGATCGCGAGCGTCATCGCCATCGCCGCCGCCGTCACCTACGTCGTCGTGAAGCTGTTCCCAGGTGACGAGGACGCCAAGCCGAAGCCGAGCACGTCCCAGTCCTAGACGGGCTCGAGGGGGAGCACCTGCTCGAGCGGGGTGTGCTCGAGCCCGTGGGCATCGGCGACCGCCTCGTACGTGAGCTTCCCGTCGAGGACGTTCACACCGCGGGCGAGGGCCGGGTCGCCCTCGATCGCCTCGCGCAGGCCCTGGTCGGCGATCGCCTCCACGTAGGGGAGCGTGACGTTCGTCAGGGCGAACGTCGAGGTGACCGGGACGGCCCCCGGCATGTTGGAGACGCAGTAGTGGGTGACGCTGCCGACCCTGTAGACGGGGTCGGAGTGCGTCGTGGGCCGGGAGGTGGAGAAGCAGCCGCCCTGGTCGATGGAGACGTCGACGACGACCGCGTTCTCCTTCATCGCCGCGATCATCTCCTCCGTCACGAGCTTCGGCGCGCGGGCGCCGGGGATGAGCACCGCGCCGATCACGAGGTCGGCGTCGAGGACGGAGCGCTCGACCTCGAGCGAGGACGAGTAGACCAGCTCGACGCGGCCCGAGAGGATCTCCTCGAGGTAGCGCAGGCGGTCGATCGACTTGTCGAGGATCCGCACCTGGGCGCCGAGGCCGAGGGCGATGACGGCCGCGTTGTACCCGACCATGCCGCCGCCGAGGACGACGACGCGCGCCGGCGGGACGCCCGCGACGCCGCCGAGCAGGAGGCCCCGGCCGCCGCGCGGCTTCTCGAGAAAGTGCGCGCCCGCCTGCGCGGAGAGCCGGCCCGCGACCTCGCTCATCGGAGCGAGCAGCGGCAGCCGGCCGTCGTCGGTCTCGACCGTCTCGTACGCGACGCAGGCGGCGCCGCTCTCCACGAGCGCCTGGGTGAGCCGCTCGTCGGCCGCGAGGTGGAGGTAGGTGAAGAGGATGAGGCCCTCCCGGAGGCGGCCGTACTCCTCGGGGAGCGGCTCCTTGACCTTGAGGACCATGTCCACGGTCGCCCAAACCTCGTCGACGCTCGCCAGCCGCGCGCCGACGCCCTCGTACTCGGCGTCGGGGAAAGCGCTGCCTACGCCGGCGCCGGCCTCGACCACGACCTCGTGGCCGTGCTGCCCGAGCTCCCGCGCGCCTGCCGGCGTGAGCGCGACGCGGTACTCGTCGGGCTTGATCTCCTTGACGACGCCGATCCGCATGGGGCGCGCCAACGATAGCCGAACGGCTCTGCCGAGATGGCCGCATTTGCACGGCATTTTCCGCCACCGAGGAGGGATTGGCGGAATCTCGTTTCGTCGCAGGGGCGCGATGCTCGTTTGGAGGCAAGGAGGGCAGGGAGCGCTCGTGGCGACCAAGCCACGGGTGCGACGAGGACGCCGTCCTCGGCGTGAACAGCGCGGCCGTGCGGGACAACGCCTGTTTTCGCCAGGCCCTCTTGGGGCGAAAGCGCGAGTCAGCGCAGGTGCGCGCGCGCGAGCGCGCCCGCGGCGTAGGCGGCGGCGAAGAACGCCGGATCCTCGTCGGCGGAGCGGCCCATGTGCGAGAGCGGGAGCCCCGCACAGGCCTCGCGCCAGCCGGAGACGTCCGCGCGCTCGACGTCGGCGAGCCCGTCCGGTACGTCGACATCGTCAGGCCAGGCGACACGCAGCGGTCCGCACACCACGTCGAGCACCGCGAGCGTATGGTGCGACAGGCCGCGATGACGCTCCCGCGTGTCGGCCTCGGAGACGCGGGGGGCGAGGACGGCGATTCCGCCGAGCGCGGAGGCGGCGTTCGCCGCGTCCGCGGCCGCGAGGCCGCCGTGCCCGTAGCGAGTGCCGGTGCCGACGACGCCCGGGCCGATCGCGCAGACGACCGCCCGCATGCCCGCCCGGGCGCAGGCGAGGAGCGCCGAGGCGATCGAGACGCAGGCGAGCTCGCCCCCGAAGCACGGGCCGACGGCGACCGTCGTGGCGAGGAACCCCTCCTCGCGCAGCGTCCGCACGGCATCGGAGAGCGGCACCGGGAGTGCGCCGCCCGGAAGCTGGACGTAGGCGACGCCCGCGTCCCTCCCCAGCCCCGCGCAGGCGGGAGCCAGCTGGCTGTGCAGCGAGCAGCAGACGACCGGCATCCCGGCGAGGTCGCGGGCC
>DASTBX010000066.1:0-11028 GCA_035711645.1 Gaiellaceae bacterium | reverse complement strand
GAGGTCGGCAAGGCGCGCCGCCACGGTGCCCTCCCAGCCCTCGCGCGTGTAGACGTCGAGGCACGAGTCGATGCCGCGCGAGATGACGACCCCGCCCGCCAGCGCCTCCCGGAACCGAGCGGGAAGCGTGAGGCGGTTCTTGTCGTCGATCGTGTGCTCGTACTCGCCGAGGAGCAAGGGCGGGCGCCTTCCATTCGTTCCACTTCGCCCCACTCTAGACCACAATCCCCCACAGCGCAACCCTCCCACCCCACTTGCGACTGCCGCGATAATTGGCCCGTCGGCGGCGAGCGAGCGAGGAGGCAGCGGTGCAGGTGGATCTGAACGCGGCGAGGCTGGCCGAGCTCCTCCGCGAGGCGGAGCGGGCCCACGGCGAGTACGAGAAGGAGCTCGGCGCGCGCGACGACGACTGGCCGAGCTGGTACGCGGACTACATCGTCAAGCGCCTGGAGGGCGCTCCGTCCTAGCTGGTGCCCGACCGTGCGCACCGCGGCGCGAAAGCGCCACGCTCGCGCAGCGGGCCGCGAAGGCGACCGCGGCCTCGGCGGGCTCGCCGCGCCCGAGCGCGTAGGTGAGGCCGGCGGCAAAGCTGTCGCCCGCGCCGTAGGTGTCCTCCAGAGGGCCCGGCGGGGGAACGACGTCGTACGTGCCCGAGCGCCCGTCGGCGGCCGTCCAGGCGCCGCCCGCGGCACCGGCGGTCGCCACCGCAAGCCGCGGCGCCGGCTGGAGGTCGCCGGTCTCGTAGCGCTCGTCCATGTCGCTCTCGCTGCGGACGAGGGCGTCGAGCTCGACACCCGCCTCGGCGAGGACTGGAAGCACGCGCGCGGTCGCCACGAGCACGCGCGCACGGCGCGCCGCCCGCGCCGCGGCGGCGTCCCCGCTCACCAAGTAGACGGCGTCGGTCCCGGCCAGGTCGTCCCACGCGAGCGGGTCCCCGCCGCGCGGGACGTGCTTCTCGCCGATGATCGTGATCGTCCGCTCGCCGCCCGCCTCCACGAACGTGAACGCGCGGCGCTGGGGCTCCGCGTGGCGGCGGGCCTCGACGCGGACGCCGAGCGCGCGGAGCTCGGAGAGCGCCCGCTCGCCGGCGGCGTCACGCCCGAGCGCGGTGAACAGGGTGCAGGAGCCCGCGAGGCGGGCGAGTTGCACCGAGGCGACGCCCCCTCCCCCGGCCGGCTCCGCCCAGGCGTCGGCCGCGTGGACGATCTCGCCCGACACCGGGAGGCGCTCCACCCGCGCGAACTCCACCCACTCGACGTGCCCGACGACGGCCGTCCGCATCGACGGCAGTCTCACATCGCAGCGGGGTGGCGCGTTTCACCGCATGATGGAGGCCGTGGCCCAGATACCTCCCTTCGAGCGCTTCTACGAGGAGCGCAAGGACGAGATCTTCGGCTACCTGAAGCGGCTGCTCGGCCGCGAGGCGGCCGAGGACGCGTTCCAGGAGACGTTCCTGCGCGCGCTCCGGGCGTACGACCGCCTCGAGCACGGCAGGCACCTGCGGGCGTGGGCGTTCACGATCGCGACACGGGTTGCGGTCGACGAGCGGCGACGAGCCGTTCCTGTCCGGGAGACCGTGGAGGTCGGCGCCCGCGACGCGCGCCCCGCCTACGCCCAGCTCGAGCACCTCGCCGGCGAGCTGCCGCCCACCGAGCGGGCCGCCGTCGTCCTCCGCTACGGCTACGACCTCTCCTACGACGACATCGGAGCCGCGCTCGGCTCGAGCGCGGATGCCGCACGCCAGGCCGCGTCGTCCGGGGTGCGGCGACTGCGAAGGAGGCACGAGACATGACCGCCGTTCCCGACGAGCTCGACCACCGCTTCCGCGAGGCCGCTGCCGACGCCGGGCTGCTCGACGTCGCCTACGACGTCGCGGACTCCCCCGTGGGCCCCCTGCTCCTCGCGACGAGCGAGCGCGGCCTGTGCCGGATCTCGTTCGACCCCGAGCCGGAGCGCGAGCTCGAGGCGCTCGCCCGCGCCTTCGGCCTACGGGTCCTCCGCTCGCCGCGCGGCGTCGACGGCGTCCGGCGCGAGCTGGACGAGTACTTCGCCGGGCGCCGGCGCGAGTTCGACCTCGCCGTCGACCTGACGCCGCTGCCGGCCTTCCAGAGGCAGGTGCTCGAGGAGCTGGTGCTCGTCCCGTACGGCGGGGTGGACACGTACGGAGGCCTGGCGCGGAGGTTGGGCCGGCCGCGGGCGGCCCGGGCGGTCGGGGGCGCGCTGAACCGCAACCCGGTCCCGATCGTCGTCCCGTGCCACCGCATCGTCGGCTCGACGGGGAGCCTCGTCGGCTACGCGGGCGGTCTCGAGCGGAAGCGAACGCTGCTCGGGCTCGAGGGCGCCATGCTCCCGGAATAGCCCTACGCGGCTTCGCCCGCGCGGCGCTCCATGCGGCGCAGGAGCTCGCGGCGGAGCTGCTCGCCCGTCATGCGCCCGCCGCCGCGCGGATAGGCGATGACGAGATGGAGCGCCGGTCTGGCGTCGGTCGGGCCGCGCGGCTCGAGCGGGCCCGGCTCGGCGGCGGGAGCGGGGACGTGCTCGGGTCGGGCGACCCGCCGGACGGCAGGAGCGCGCACGATCTCGACCTCGCCGCTCCGGCTTCCGTGCAGGCGGAGGTAGCACTCCCGCTCGTCGAGCGGACGGAGCCGGGGACGCTGGCGGAAGAGGCGCACTGCGGCGAGCCTACCGTGGGGAGCGGTCGGCGCTTGCCCGGCCCTCGGCGCCCGCCTGAGATACACGCGCGCGAGCGCGCGTCTCAGCCCGCGGCGCCGAAGCCGCCTCCGCCCGGAGTCTCGACCGTGACCGACTCCCCCGCCGCGAGCGCCCGGGTCACCTTCGCCGCAACCGGCTCGCCGGCGACGAGATTCCGGCCCGGCTGCCCGGGCTCGCCGCCGCGCGCGCCCGCCGGCCCGCGGGCGCGGCGCTCGCTCACGATGGAGACCCGGCACGGCTCGAGGGCGGTGATCTCCCTGATGACCCCGTCCCCGCCCCAGAAGCGGCCGCGGCCGCCGGACCCGAGCCGAAGCGCGTAGCGCTCTACCCGCAAGGGATAGGCGAGCTCGAGCGCCTCGACGGGCGTGTTGAGCGTGTTCGACATCGTCACGTGCACCGCCGATGGGCCGTCGCCGGAGGGGCATGCTCCCTGACCGCCGGCGATCGTCTCGTAGTAGGTGAAGCGGGCGTTTCCGAAGGTGAGGTTGTTCATCGTCCCCTGGCCCTGCGCCGGCACCGCGACGGCCTGCCCGAAAGCCCGGAAGAGCACGTCGGCGATCCGGCTCGAGGTCTCGACGTTGCCGGCGACGACGGCCGCGGGCGGCCGCGCGTTCACGAGCGAGCCTTCGGGCGCCCGCACGGTGACGGGCGCGAACGCGCCGCCCGAGGCCGGGACGTCCGGATCGGCGATGCAGCGGACGACGAAGTACGAGGCCGACCGCGTCACGGCGAGCGGGCAGTTGAGGTTGCCGGCGTCCTGGGGCGCCGTGCCGGCGAAGTCGATCTCGATCTCCTCGCCCGCGACCGTGACGGCGGCCCTGACGACGAGCTCGCCGTCCGGGCCTTCGAGGACGTCGGCGGCCTCGTAGCGTCCGTCGGGCAACGCGGAGACCGCAGCTCGCACGCGCCGCTCGGAGTAGGCGTGGAGCTCGTCCATCGCCGCCAGCACCCGCTCCCGACCGCGCCGCTCGCAGAGCTCGCCGAGCCGCCGCTCGGCGAGCCGGTGCGCGGCGAGCTGGGCGCGAAGGTCGCCGCGGCGCTCGTCGGGGTTGCGCATGTTGGCGAGGATGATGGTGACCACCTCCTCCGTCAGCCGGACGGGCGGCAGGACGAGACCTTCCTGGTAGAGGTCGGTGGAGCCGGCCGGGAGGCTCGCCGGCTCGGCGCCGCCGACGTCCGCGTAGTGCGCGCGGGACACGGCGAAGCCGACCGGCGTCCGCGACACGAGCGTGACGTCCGGCAGATGCGTGCCGCCCGTGAACGGGTCGTTCACGACGAACGTCTCGCCGAGCCTGGGGTCGTGCGCGCGCACAGCGGCGACGGCCTCGGGCATCGCGCCCAGGTGGACCGGGATGTGCTCCGCCTGGGCGATCATGCGCCCGTCCGGGGCGAAGAGCGCCGTCGAGCAGTCGCGCCGCTCCTTGATGTTTGCCGAGAACGCGGAGCGCACGAGGACGGCGCCCATCTCCTCCGCGACCGCGCGAAGCGCGCTCCCGAGGACCTGGAGCTCGATTGTCACCATTCCGTCACGTCCTCGTGAGGACGAGCGTGCTATTCCCGTCCCTAACCCCCTCCCACCCGGGGGGAATCCAGCAGGTGGCGCCCTCGAGCTCGACGACGGCCGGGCCGGCGATCGCGCCGGCCGTCCCGCTTGCCGCTCCCGCCGCTCCCGGCGGCCCGGCGGCCGGCCCCGCGGCGGCGGAGGTCCCGGAGACATCGGCCGGCCCGCGCAGGGGGCCCGCTGCAGCGGCCGGCGGCGGCGGTGCGCCGGCCAGCCGGATCTCGGGGCCGGGCGTCACCTCGGCGGTTCGGACCGCGACGAGCTCGACGGGCCGCGTCCGGTCGGCGTACCCGTACCGCTCCTCGTGCGCGCGGTGGAAGGCGTCGAGCGGGTCGTCGCCGAGGGAGACGGTCAGCTCGAACGACTGGCCGCGGTAGCGCAGGTCGACCTCCCCCTCGCGCGGCAGCAGGCCCGCCTCCTCCCACGGGATCACGTACGAGCGGACGCGGTCGCGGCGCTCGTCGCTCGCGACGAGGCCGAGCGCCGAGAGGACGCCCGCCGCCGCAGGAACGAGCACCTTCCCGATGCCCAGCTCGTCGGCGAGCTCGCAGGCGTGCAAGGGGCCCGCACCGCCGAAGGCGACGAGAGCGAAGTCCCGTGGATCGTGCCCGCGCTCGACCGAGACGAGGCGGAGCGCTCGCAGCATCTCCGCGTTCACCGCGGCGATGACGTCGGCCGGCTCGAGGTCGCCCAGCGCGAGCTCGGCCGCGGCGTGGTCGAGCGCCAGACCGCCGGCGAGCGCGTCCGGGAGGCGGCCCAAAGCGAGGTTCGCGTCCGTGACCGTCGGCTCCAGTCCGCCACGGCCGTAGCAAGCGGGCCCCGGGTCGGCCCCGGCGCTCTGCGGACCGACGCGGAGGGCGCCGCCCGCGTCCCGCCAGGCGATCGACCCGCCGCCGGCGCCGACCGTCTGGAGGTCTACGGTCGGCAGCCGGATCGGGAAACCGCCGATCTCCCGCTGCCCGGCCCGTCCGGCCCTGCCGCCGGCGATCAGGCAGACGTCCGTCGACGTCCCTCCCATGTCAAGCGAGATCGCGTTCTCGACGCCCGCCGCCCGGGCGAGGGACGCCGCTCCCACGACGCCGGCCGCGGGTCCCGAGACGAGCACGAAGGCCGGGTGCCGCGCCGCCTCGGCCAGCGTGCACACGCCGCCCGACGACCGCATCACGAGGGGCTCGGCGAGCCCCGCCTCGCGGCACCGGTCGGCGAGGGAGCCGAGGTAGGTCGCGAGCACCGGCCCGAGGTAGGCGTCGACCGCCGTCGTCGAGGCCCGCTCGTACTCCCTGAACTCCGGCGCCACCTCGTGTGACGCGACGACGTGCGCGCGAGGGAGGCGGCGGCGCACCTCCTCCGCCACCAGCCGCTCGTGCGTGGCGTCGCGGAAGGAGAAGAGGAGGCAGACGGCCACGGCGTCGGCGTCGAGCGCCGGCAGCGAGTCGAGCTCGAGCGGCTCGATCACGCCTTCGGGCCCGACCCGCTCGTGCACGCCCACACAGCGCTCGAGCGGCACGAGCGGCTCCGGGTGTTCGTCGCAGAGCCGGTAGAGGTGCGCGCGCGTCTGGCGGCGGAGGTGCAGCGTGTGCTCGAACCCGGCGGTGCCGACGAACGCGGTGCGCGCGCCCTTACGCTCGAGGAGCGCGTTCGTGGCGATCGTCGTCCCGTGCGTGAAGCGCTCGAGCGGCGTGGCCCCCGCGCCGACGGCCGCCGCCGCCTTGAGCACCGAGTGCTCCTGCGCGCGGACGGTCGGGACCTTGGCGCTGCGAAGCTCGCCGTCGACTAGGAGGACGGCGTCCGTAAAAGTCCCGCCGACGTCGATCCCGAGGATCGCCACGGTGCACGTCTACCACGGCGGCCCGACGCCGCCGTGCGCTACGCGGCCGCGTGGCGGTGACGGTAGGCGCGCGCCTTCGTGCGGTTGCCACACACCGCCATCGAGCACCAGTGGCGCGAGCGGTTCCGGGCGCGGTCGTAGAACGCCCACCGGCAGCCGTCGGCGCGGCAGGCCTTCAGGCGGCTCCACGTGCCGTCGGCCATCGCCGCCGCCACGATCGCGAGGAGGCGCCCGAGCGCGCCGGCCACGCCTCCGGCGGCCGGCTCGAGGCGCGCCCCGCCCTCCGGGTCGAACGCGAGGGCGAGGCCCGCCTCGCGGGCGGTGCGGTTGAGTGTCAGCGCCGCCTCCTTGCGCGTGCTCACCCCGTTGTTCCCGAGCAGGAGCGCCCGGATGGCCTCGCGGAGCTGGCGGGCCGCGACGACGTCGGCCTGCCCGGCGCTCGCGCGGGCGACGAGCCCGTGCTCCTCGAGCCACGCGGCGAGCTCCGCGGGCCCCGAAAGCGTGTCGGTGCCGCGCTCGACGTTGAGCGTGTTCACGAAGCGGCGCACCAGCTCCAGCTCGCCCGGAGCCTCCTGCGTCTCCATAACCGACTATGATATATCACCGGTTATGACGGAGCCATCCGCGAGCCCCGGCTGGCAGGCCGCGCTCCCGCTCGTGGGCGCGGGCGGCGAGCCGGTCGACCTGCGCCGCACGATCGCCTCGCACGGCCTCGTCGACCTGCCGCCCATGCGCCCTGAGCCCGATTCCTCGGCGCTCGAGATCACCCTGCCCCTCCCCCAGGGCCGTCCGAGGACGGTGCGGGTCGCCGCCGGCCCGGCGGGGACGGCGGTCGTAACGGCGAGCGGCCGCGCGCCGGGGGAGCGCCAGGCGCGCGCACTGCTGGAGGCGCTAGCCCACGCGCTGCGGCTCGACGAGGACCTCTCGGCCTTCTACGCACAGGCGGCCGCGGATCCGGAGCTCGCCTGGGTGACCGCCGGGGCCGGCCGCCTCGTCCGCAGCCCGACGGTCTTCGAGGAGGTCGTCAAGACGATCTGCACGACGAACTGCGCCTGGTCGGGGACGGTGCGGATGGTCGGGGCGCTCGTCGAGCACCTCGGCGAGCCCGCCGACGGCGCCGTGCCGGGCCCGTTCGGCCGGGCCTTCCCCACCCCGGCGGCGATGGCGGAGGCGGATGAGTCCTTCTACCGCGACGTCGCCCGCGCCGGGTACCGCGGCGCGTACCTCCGCTCGCTCGCCGAATCCGTCGCCGCGGGCGAGCTCGACCTCGAAGAGCTCGGCCGTGCGAGCCGCGACGAGCTTCCCGACGAGGAGGTCGCCGCGCGGCTGCTCGCGCTGCCGGGCGTCGGCCCGTACGCGGCCGCGCACGTCATGCTGCTGCTCGGCCGCTACTCCCGGCTCGTCCTCGACTCGTGGACGCGGCCGAAGTACGCGAAGGTCCGCGGCCGCAAAGCGAAGGACGCGACGATCGAGCGCCGCTTCCGCCGCTACGGGCCCTACGCCGGGCTGGCGTTCTGGCTTCTCCTGACGCGCGACTGGGTAGAGGGGTGAATCCCACGCGCTACCGGGACGGCGCGCGCGCGATCGCGCCGATCGCGGTCGCGGCAGTGACCTTCGGAGCGTCCTTCGGTGTCCTCGCCCGCTCCGTCGGGATCGACGCGCTCGCGGCGACTGTCATGTCCGCGACGACCTTCGCCGGCTCGGCGCAGTTCGCGGTCGCCTCGATCCTGGGCACGAGCGGCGGTATCGCGGCCGCAATCCTCGCGGCCACGCTCCTGAACGCGCGCTATGCACCGATCAGCGTCTCGGTGGCGCCCCTCTTCGAGGGAGGGAAGATTCGGCGGCTCCTGGAGGCACAGCTGATCGTCGACGAGTCGTGGGCGGTCTCCCGGCGGGCGGACGGGCGCTTCGACCGGCGGCTGCTGATCGGCGCCGGCCTCGTCCTCTACGTCTCGTGGGTGACCGGTACGGCGCTCGGCTCGATCGGGGGCGAGGCGCTCGGCGACCCGGCCGACCTCGGCCTCGACGCCGCCTTTCCCGCGCTCTTCCTGGCGCTGCTGATCCCGCAGGTGCGCAGCCGCCGCGCGCTCGCGGCCGCCGTGCTCGGCGGGACCGTTGCCCTCGTCCTTATCCCGTTCACCCCGGCGGGCGTGCCGATCGTCGCCGCGGCCGGCGCCTGCATGATCGGCTGGAGGCGCCCGTGACCGAGGTGTGGATCGTGATCGGCGTCGTGGGCGCCGCGACCGTCGCCCTGAAGTCGGTCGGCCCCGTGCTCCTCGGCGGGCGGCCGTTGCCCGAGCACCTCGACGACGTCGTCTCGCTCCTGGCCCCGGCCGTGCTGGCCGCGCTCGTCGTCACCCAGCTCGTCGGCGGCGACCGCGAGATCGTGCTCGACGCCCGCCTCGTCGGCCTGGCGGCCGCGGTCGTCGCTCTCCTCCTGCGGGCGCCGTTGCTCGTCGTCGTGATCGCCGCAGCGGTGGCCACGGCAGCCGTTCGCGCCCTTTCCTGACCTCGACCCGCAGACGCAGACGTGCTCGATCCACCAGGCAGGCGGGATCGGAAGCGCGGGGCGGCCGCCGCAAGGCGGCCGCTTTCTTTTTCCTTCCGAGGCCGCTTGACACCGAGGCCGAAAAGGGAAGAGACTTTCCCCGCAGTCAGTTATGGGGGAGGCCGCTGGGCGCCGCGAGGCGCTGATTACCCAGCGCCGGGCGTTCACGGGACTTCCCGCCGGGAGAGGAGGTGTCGTCTGGCCGAAACCGCGCCGCGGGTCGTCTGCAGGGACGGCGGCGGCCGAGGGAGGTAGGCAAGTAGGCAGGCAGTGCCTCACGAGTCGGTGGCTCGGGACCGACGAGGCCCCGCCTTGTTCTTCCACGACTCGAAGCAGGAGGGGACACGTGCAGAAACTACGACTGGCGATAGCGGCCTGCGTCGTGCTCGTCGCGACGCTCGTTCCGCTGACAGCCTCGGCCGTGCCGCCGACCGCCGCAGAGGCGACGGCCACGTTCGAATACACGCAGAACATGCATCCGATCGGGTACTCGGCTCGGGAGATCCCGATCGACAACACCATTCCGGGCGCCGGCAGCTTCAACTCGGACCTCGCGTTTTGGGGGAACATGGCCGTCCAGGGCTCCTACGCGGGTTTCCGGCTCATCAACATCTCCGCTCCGGCGAACCCGAAGGAGATCATCAACTACGAGGAATGCTTCAGCCGGTTCAACAGCGCCGGGAACCAGGGCGACATCACCATCTGGGGCGACATCCTCATGCGCTCCTGGAACTCCGGCGCCGACGAGGGCGACACCTGCGACGGCGAGCCCGTGCCCGAGGACACCGAGGGCGTCCACGTCTTCGACATCAGCGATCCGACCGATCCGGACGTGGTCGCCTACGTCGAGACTCCCTGTGGGTCGCACACGCAGACGCTCGTGCCCGACCTCGCCAACGACCGGCTGCTCATCTACTCGAACTCCTCTTCCGGCGCCGTCCTCGGCGGCGACCCCGGCGGCGAGCCGCCCATCTCGTGCCGCGGCATCGACATCATCGAGGTGCCGCTCGCCGATCCGTCCGCCGCTTCCTACCTCCGCTTCGAGCCCGCGGGCGATCCCGCCATGCCGGCGGCGGAGCATCATCCGTGCCACGACACCGGGGTCATCCTGGGCGAGACGAATCTCGTCGCCTGCGCCGGAAGCGGCTCCGCGTCGGAGGGGACCGGCATCAACGTGTTCACCCTCGACCCGGCGCTCGGCGGCTCGAAGGAAGACCCGAGGTGGCTCTACCACAAGGTGACGGGCGGCATCTCGCTCGGCCACTCGGCCTCCTTCACGTGGGACGGCGAGATCATCATCGTCGGCCACGAGCCCGGCGGCGGCAGCGGTGCCCGCTGCCAGGCGACGTCGGACCCGCTCGAGCGGACGTTCTTCTTCGTCGAGGCGGAGACCGGCGCGTCGATCGGTCAGTTCACGATCCCGCGCGTCCAGACAAACGTCGAGAACTGCACGACGCACAACTACAACGTCGTGCCGCTCCGCGACCGCTACGTCATGGTCTCGGGGAACTACCAGTCGGGCATCAGCGTTGTCGACTTCACGGATCCGGCGAATGCGAAGGAGATCGCCTACGCAGACCCGGCTCCGCTCGTCGACCCGAATCCGCCCGTCGGCATCGAGCTCGGCGGCGACTGGTCGACCTACTGGTACAACGGCCTCATCTACGAGTCCGACATCACGCGGGGCCTCATCATCTGGAACCTGAGCGACAGGGCCGTCGCCGGCGCGAGGAAGCTCGATCACCTCAACCCGCAGACGCAGATGTTCAACATCGACTAGGACTGGGTTTCGGACGCAGATCCACGAGGGGCGGCCGCCGCGAGGCGGCCGCCCCTCTTGACAGCGAGCTGCGGGACGGAAGAGACTCCCGCGCACAGGCAGGCACCTGGGGAGCCGGCCGGAGACTTTTCGGCGGGGGGTGCCACGGAGGTGCCCGCAGCGCTTCCCACGCACTAGGAGGTGACGTGGTGAAACCACGGCTGTTGCTGGCGCTCTGCGCCCTGGCAGTCGGGCTGGCAGCCGCTCCGTTGAGCGCTACGCCGCAGCACATCCCGCTCATCGAGAACTGGGAGATCTCGCCCAACATGAAGGCGCTGACGTTCTCGGAGCGCAGCGTCCCGACGAGTGGTCCGGAGTCGAACTTCATCAACTCGGACCTCGCGTTCTGGGGGAACATGGTCGTCCAGGGCCACTACAACGGCTTCCGGCTCCTCGACGTGCGCATCCCGAACCGGACTCGGGAGATCATCGACTACGAGGAGTGCGCCCCGAAGAACCCGACCGGCGCCGTTCCCGGGAACCAGGGCGACATCGCCATCTACGGGAACATCCTCAGCCGCTCGTGGAACTCGAACACCGGGCCCGCCGGCGCGTCCTGC
>DASTBX010000065.1:0-18317 GCA_035711645.1 Gaiellaceae bacterium | reverse complement strand
GGATTGATCGAGCCGGACTCCTCCAACGGGGAGGGGGCGAGGACCGGCCGCGGGTCCCCGACTACCTGAGGAGCCGCGACAGCCGCCGGTCCTTGAGGACGCGCCCGCCCGTCTGGCACTCAGGGCAGTAGTAGATCGTGTGCTCCTCGAAGTCGACGCGGGCGATCGGCGTGCCGCAGGTCGGACACGGCTCGCCGAGGCGGTCGTGGACGCTGTAGGCCCTCGCGTCGCCGGCGCCGCCGAGGCGTAGCTGCAGCCCCTCGGCGAGGGTCTCGCGGATCGTGGCCGCGAGGCGCTCGACCTCCTCGTCGCCGAGCTCGGTCGAGAGTGCGTAGGGCGAGAGGCGCGCGCGGTTCAGGATCTCGTTCGACCAGGCGCGGCCGATGCCGGCGAGCGCCCGCTGGTCGCGCAGGAAGGGGTGCAGCCTGCGGCCTTCGGCGCGGAGGATCTCACCCAGCCGCTCGGCCTCGATTCCGTCGGCTTCGGGGCCGAGGTGGGCGAGCTCGGCCTCCAGCTCCGCCGGCCGCCAGACGCCGACCTTGGCCCGCTTCTTCGGCCCGCCCTCCGTCAGCACGAGCTCCCCGCCGTCCTCGAAGCGGAGGCGGAAGGCCGGTGTCTTCGGCCCCTTCGCGCCGGGCTCGAGATACCGGATCCGGCCGGCGCTCATCAGGTGGACGTGAAGGACGAGCTCGCCGTCGCCGGTGGAGAAGAGGAGGTGCTTGCCGCGCCGCCGGGCGCCCGCGAGCTGCCGGCCGTCGAGCGCGGCCAGCGGCGGGTCGAACGTCTTCAGCGTGGCGACGTGGGCCGGCCCGGCCTTCTCCACACGTGCGCGGCGCACGACGTCGTCCAGTGCCCGCCGGGCCGCCTCGACCTCGGGAAACTCGGGAATAGTTCCTCCTCGTGGACGCGATCAGCGTAGCCGTGCGCCGGGGGAGGCTCGTCGAGTCGACGCACCGCGCGCATGCGGTCGTGGTCCGCGACGGCGAGATGGTCGACTCGTGGGGCGACCCGGACCTGGTCGCGTTCGTCCGCTCGGCGGCCAAGCCGCTCCAGGCGCTGCCGCTCGTCCCGCTCCGCCTGCCCGGGGAAGAGCTGGCCATCGCGTGCGCCTCGCACGAGGCCCTCCCCGAGCAGCTCGTCGCCGTCCGGGCCCTCCTCGCGCGCGCGGGCGCGACGAAGGACGACCTCGAGTGCGGAGCCGAGCGTGGCTCCCGGCTCAGGCACAACTGCTCGGGGAAGCACGCGGGCTTCCTGCTCGTCTGCCGCGAGCGCGGCTGGGATCCCGCCGGCTACCGGCTTCCGGGGCACCCGCTCCAGCAGGAGCTCCGCAGGATCGTTGCCGCGGCGGCCGGCCGGCCCGAGGAGCGGCTCGAGACGGCCGTCGACGGCTGCGGTGTGCCCACCTTCGCGCTCTCGCTCGCCGAGATGGCCCGCGTCTTCGCCGGCCTCGTCGCCGGCCGGCCGGAGGGCGCCGACGACGTCGTGCGCGCCATGACCGCCCATCCGGCGCTCGTCGGCGGGCCCGACTCCGTGGACACGGTCGTCATGCGGACGCTGCCCGGCGCCGTCGGCAAGCGCGGCGCCGAGGGCGTTCTCTGCGTCGGGCTGCCGGACGGCAGGGGCATGGCGCTGAAGGTCGAGGATGGGGCCTACCGCGCGGTCTACGCGGCCGCCGGCCTCGTGCTCGGCGTGGCCGAGCTCGCCGAGCGGCCGCTTCGCAACAGCCGCGGCGAGCCGGTCGGCTCGGTCACGGCGGCGTAGGCGAAGAAATTTCCGCCACTTTGTCCACAGGCGTTGTAGAATCCGCGGCCGATGTGCCTGTGAGCCGGGGGAGGGGATCTCGCCGGCTCTTTTCGTTCCCTCCGGGAAAACGTTGCAGCGGTAACGAGAAAGGCGAGGCTGATGCTCCAGGTCGACATCTCGGTCCCTGACGTCGAAGAACTCCAGCGCCTCGTCGCGGACGGCCAGGACAAGGGCTTCCTGACCTACGACGAGATCGTCGCCGGGCTCGAGGACGTCGAGCTCACGAAGGAGCAGGTCGAGGAGTTCTACACCTACCTCATCGACCACGGGATCGAGCTCGTCGAGGGCCTCGAGCACAAGGCGCCGCCGCACGACCAGCCCGCTCTCGCCGAGGAGGAGAAGGGTCCCAAGCTCGATCTCACCGTCGAGCCGTCGCTCGACTCGCTGCGGCTCTACCTGCGAGAGATCGGCAAGGTGCCGCTCCTGACGGCCGACGAGGAGGTGTCGCTCGCGAAGCGCATCGAGCGGGGCGACATGAGCGCCAAGACGCAGATGATCGAGGCGAACCTCCGCCTCGTCGTCTCGATCGCGAAGGGCTACCTGGGACGCGGCCTCTCGTTCCTCGACCTGATCCAGGAGGGGTCGCTCGGCCTCATCCGCGCGGTCGAGAAGTTCGACTACCGCAAGGGCTTCAAGTTCTCGACGTACGCGACCTGGTGGATCCGCCAGGCCGTCACGCGCGCGATCGCCGACAAGGCGAGGACGATCCGGATCCCGGTGCACATGGTCGAGAAGCTGAACAAGGTGGTGCACATCGAGCGCCAGCTCGTCCAGCGCCTCGGGCGCGAGCCGCTGCCCGACGAGATCGCGGCGGAGCTCGAGATGGCGACCGAGGAGGTGCGGGAGATCCTCCGCATGGCGCAGCTTCCCGTGTCGCTCGAGAAGCCGATCGGCGAGGAGGAGGAGTCGGAGCTCGGCGACTTCGTGCAGGACGAGGCGGCAGAGTCCCCCTTCGACTCGGCCTCGCTCAACCTCCGCCGCGAAGACATCGACCGCGCGCTCGACTCGCTGCCCGCGCGCGAGCGCAAGGTGATCGAGCTTCGCTTCGGCCTCAAGGGCGAGCAGCCGAGGACGCTCGAGGAGGTCGGTCGCGCCTTCGGCGTCACCCGCGAGCGGATCCGTCAGATCGAGAACAACACGCTGAAGCGGCTCGAGTCCCTGCCGGAGGCGCAGGGCCTCAAGGACTGCGTGTAGCTCGGCAGGCCGCCGGGTCGGGGCGGTAGACCGGCTCGGAGGCGCGCACGCTCACGAAGCGGCCGCCGACCGAGCCCGTCGAGGGGGCCGCGAACTCGAGCTGCCACGGGCCGGGCGTGCAGGCGGGGAACGAGATCTCGCGGGGGGCGCCGGGAGCGACGACGATCTCCTGGGCCGGCCCTCCCTGCGGCTCGAGCTCGACGGCCACGGGCGGCGCCGCGGCCGGAGCCGTCAGGCGGAGGGAGACGGTGCCGCGGAGCCCTTCGGGCTCGTCCGGCCAGAGCTGGGCGGTGCCGCGCAGCCCCAGCCAGCCGTCCGCGTAGCGGCCGCGGAAGTACAGCGCGAGGCGCTGGGCGCCGTCGGAGCGGAGGAGGCGGTAGATCGGCCCGGCGGCCACCTGCTCGGAGGCCCGGAAGCCCAGCGTGTCGCTGAAGCCGTCCGCGACGAGCGGGCGGGTCACGGGCTCGCCGGCGGCGAGGAGCGTCCCGTCCGGCGCGATCGTGATGCGCGTGACCGCGAAGGAGTCGGGCGGCTCCGCGCCCGGCAGGAGGTAGACGTCGTCCACCGACCGGTTCCAGAAGAGGTAGGCGGAGGCGTAGCCGCGCTGGCTCGAGCCCGTCTGGAGCATGGCCGCGCCGGTCACGCCCGAGCGGTCGACGAAGGACGGGTCCGCGGCGAGGACGTTGCCCGCCGTCCGGGCGGCGTTGGCGAGACCGAAGGAGACGGCGGCCGCCGAGGCGGTCGCCGAGACGGCGAGCGCGAGACCGAGGGCGACGGCTCCGGCGGATGCCGGCCGTCGCGTTGCCGCGACGACGGCGCCGAGGAGCAGCGCGACCCCGAGCGAGACGACGAGGGAGGCGAGCCCGACATCGCCGAGGAGCTGCTCGAGGCGCGCCGCTGCGAAGAGCGTCGGCGCGTTCGTCTTCCCGTCGGAGGCGGAGAACCCGGAGAGCGGGACGCGGGCGGCGACTGCGACGAGGCCGGCGGCGAGGCCGGTGTGGGCGAGCCGGTGCGGCCAGCCGCGAGAGGCGTAGAGGGCGAAGGCGATGCCGACGAGCGGGACGGCGTAGAAGAAGTAGCGTTCCTGGATCCGGGAGCCGTCGATGCCCCAGACGGCCGCCTCCACGACGAGCGCGGCCACGATCACGGCCGCGAGCGACCCGAAGGCGAGCTCCTCGCGGGAGCGTGGGCGGCGCAGGGCGAGCCAGAGTCCGAGCAGCGCTCCCGGCGCGAGCACGACGCCCGAGGCGTAGACCAGGAGCATGAGGTCGGCGCCGGCCCACTTTGCCAGCGCGGCGGAGGCGAGCTCGACATCGAGCACGTCCTCGTAGAAGCCGAGCGCGGTCGCCGGGCCGAGGGCGAGGAGCCCCACGATCGGCGCGACGACGACTGCGAGCACGAGGATCTGCTCGCGGAGCGCCGAGCGCAGGCGGCTCTCGCGCAGGCCCATGAGCACCCCCGCGCCGAGGAGGCAGAGCGGCAGCACGGCGAACTGCGCCCGCGCGATCGTTGCCAGCCCGGCGAGGGCCAAGAACGCGAAGTGGGTACGCGGACCCGGGCGGACGAGCGCGGCGAGGCCCGCGAGGACGGCCGCGAGCGCGAGCGGGTAGGCGAGGGGCTCCGAGAGGACGAAGCCGCTGTAGATCGCGTCCGGCACGAGGAGGGCGAGCGCTGCGAGCGCGAGCCCCGTCCGCGGTGTCAGCCCGACGCGCCGCGCGAGCAGGAACACCGGGATCGCGGCGAGGGACATGAGGAGCGCCCCCAGCCCCTGAACGAGGCGGAACGAGACCTCGACGTCGTCCACGAGCCAGGCCGGCGCCGTCAGCAGCGGCTGGAGGAGGGCCGGGAAGCTTGCCGAGGCGCCTCGGATCAGCGGCCGGCCGCTCTCGGCGAGCGAGCGGGCGAGCTCGGCGTAGATGTACTCGTCGGCGAAGAACGTGGGCGTGTCCCGCAGCCAGGCGAGCGCGGTCCGCACGCCGAAGCTCGCCGCGACGAGGGCGGCGAGCGCGGACGTGACGCCGAGCCGGCCGCGCGCGAGAGCCGCTCGGCGCGCCTGCACCCGGTCGCCGGTGCGGGCCGCGACGGACACGCTGTCTCTATCGGCGCAGGGGCCGCGACCGTTAGCAGCAGGAGCTCTTACGCTTCCGGCACCAAGCGCAAGCCACGGGCGCGCTTTCCAGCGTTACGCTCGAAGGCGGGTGGTGGGGCGAGGTGCCCCTGAGTAGATAGACGCGTGCCGGGCCTACTCGGCAGGCTCGACGCGGTCCTGCTCCGCGACCGCGGCGAACGCCACGAAGAGGCGGCAGTGCGGGCACTTGAAGCCGCGGTTGCGCTCGGAGGAACCGCCCAGCATGTCGGCCTCGAACGACCTGCCGCAGTGCGGACAGTCGACCTGGAAGCTCTCGCCGGTCTTCGGTGGATTCGTCACCCGCAGTCAAGGTTAGCCTTTGGCGGTGAGCCCGCAGCGCCGGATCGCCCTCGTCTCCGTCGGGGCGGCGGTCGTCCTCATCGCCGTCAAGCTCACGGTCGGCCTTGCGACCGGCAGCCTCGGCTTCATCTCGGAGGCGGCACACTCGGGCACCGACCTCGTCGCCGCGCTGCTGACGTTCTTCGCGGTCGGCGTCGCCGGCCGGCCGGCCGATCCAGGGCACCCGTACGGGCACGGCAAGGCCGAGCACCTGGCCGCGCTCGCCGAGGCGTCGTTCCTCGTCGTCATCTCTCTCGGGATCGCCTACACGGCGATCCGGCGGCTCGCGCAGGGCACCGGCGAGGTCGACGTCACCTGGTACGCGCTCCTCGTCATCGGCCTGGTGATCGCGATCGACGCGAGCCGCACGGCCGTCTCTCTGCGCGCCTCACGGCGCTACCGGAGCGCCGCCTTCGGCGCCAGCGCGCTCCACTTCGGCAGCGACCTGGCGGGGTCGAGCGCCGTCCTCGTCGGGCTCCTTGCCGCGCGGGCCGGCTATCCGGAGGGAGACGCAGCGGCCGCTCTCTTCGTCGCCATCCTCGTCCTCGGCGCCGCCGGCCGGCTGATCCGCCAGAACACCGACGTCCTCATGGACCGCTCGCCGGTGGCCGAGTCGGCCGCCGCGCGGCGGGCCATCGAGGCGCTCGGCCCGGGCGTCGCCCTCCACCGGCTGCGCATGCGCCGGGCGGCAGGCAGGTACTTCGCCGACGTCGTCATCGGCGTCTCGCCGGGCACCGCCGTCGGGCAGGCGCACGCGGCCGCCGACGCCGTCGAGGAAGCAGTCGAGCGGGCGGTGCCCGAGTCGGACGTGGTGGTGCACGTCGAGCCGGACCGGGCCGGGGCGGGGCCGCGCGAGCAGGCGCTCGCGGCGGCCCTGGCGGTCCCGCGCGTGCGCGAGGTCCACAACGTGGCCGTGCTCGAGATCGGCGACCGCACCGAGATCTCGCTGCACCTCAAGCTGCCCGGCTCGCTGACGCTCGCGGAGGCCCACGCGGTCGCCACCCGCGTCGAGCGCGAGATCCGCGCGGCCGTCCCCGGGGTCGACGCCGTCCAGACGCACCTGGAGCCGCTCGCCGAGCCCGCCGCCGTGCGCCCCGTCCCGCCGCGCGACCTCGAGGCCGAGTCGACCGCCGTTCGCCGCATCGTCCGCGAGGCGACCGGGGCCGATCCGCGCGAGCTCCGCTTCCTCTCGACGGAGCGGGGCGTGGTCGCCTTCCTCACCCTCGCGATGGAGCCGCAGCGCGCGCTCGCGGACGCTCACGCGCGCGCGTCGGAGATCGAGCAGCGCATCCGGCGCGACCATCCGGCGATCGCGGACGTGATCGTCCACACGGAGCCCTAGCGGTCGGCATGCCCGGCGGACCCCCCGCCGGTCTCCTTGTCGAGACGGCTTGGGATTCGCGCCCTAGTGCATTACAGTCTCACGCCTCAGTCTGGGGGGAGAAGGAGGATTCATGCGTTCTCTCATTCGGGTTGGGAGAAGGGGTATAAGACCTTCAGGCGCGCTTCGGCCGCGCACGATCCTGGTCCTGGCGGCAACCGCTGCGGTCGTATTCACTGCGGCTGCGAGCGCCGGGCAGGTCTTTCGAGAGACGATCCACGAGGAGTTCGAGTTCGTCGACGAGAACTTCTGCGACGCCGGACTGGCGGTGGAAGTCGCAGTGGTCCTGGACATCCGCGTCCAGGCGGTCACTCACGGCCGCGATCGTCTTGTGTACTTCCTCTCGCACGGCACCGAGACCGACGTGCTGACCAACCTGGCGAACGGCACGTCTCTGAGGTCCTTCGCGAGGGTGATCGAGAAGGATCTGCGGGTGACGGACAACGGCGACGGCACCCTGACCGTCCTCATCCTCGCGACCGGGAACGCGGTTCTGTACGGGGAGAACGGCAAGGCCATCGCCAGGAACCCTGGCCAGATCCGTATCGAGCTTCTCATCGACCACGGCGGCACGCCCACCGATCCGTCCGACGACGAGGTTCTCGCCGAAGAGCTCGTGAAGGGCTCCACCGGCCGAAGCGACGACTTCTGCGAAGCGGCGGTGCCCGCACTGACCTGATGTGGACGTGGGCGGGCGCGCCGGTGCGGCCCGCCCGCCCACGCCTCGCCATTCGACGGTAGCGGTGATCTGAGCATTTCCCGGGAGTTCTGGACGCATGAACCGCTCAACCAAGCGGTTCCTACTCGGTGAAAGGCTCGAGGTGGGGGAGGTAGGATTCGAACCTACGAAGGCTGAGCCAACGGGTTTACAGCCCGTCCCCTTTGGCCGCTCGGGAACTCCCCCGCGGCGCCGCCAAGTGTAGCCGAGGCCCGCCGCTCGCCCTCATCCCCCGTTCGAGCTAAAGCGCGCCGCGAGGCCCCGCCGATAGCCGCAGTCGGCGTCATGAACCTCGACGAGCTGCTGGCACGCGTCATCGACGCAGGAGGGAGCGACCTTCATCTCAAGGTGAGCTCTCCGGCC
The DNA here is from genome assembly GCA_035711645.1 of Gaiellaceae bacterium. Classification (GTDB taxonomy): domain Bacteria; phylum Actinomycetota; class Thermoleophilia; order Gaiellales; family Gaiellaceae; genus JAIBJN01. Next base: position 10,391 of record DASTBX010000065.1, on the reverse strand, counting down.
ATGGTCCGAGTGGACGGCGACCTGCGGCCGGTCGAGCAGCGCCTGCTCACGGACTCCGATCTCGAGACTGTCCTGCTCCTCGTCACCGACCGCTCGCCGGCGAAGCGCGAGGGCTTCTACGAGACCGGCGACCTCGACACGTCCTACCTCGCCGAGGGGATCGGCCGGTTCCGTGTCAACGGCTTCCGCCAGCGCGGCTCGATCTCGTTCGCCTTCCGCTTCGTCCCCAAGGAGATCCCGAGCTACGAGAAGCTCGGGCTGCCGGCGGGCGTCGGGAAGCTCGCGGAGGAGCACCGCGGCCTTGTCCTCGTCACCGGGGCGACCGGCTCGGGGAAGTCGACGACGCTCGCGGCGATGCTCAACTGGATCAACCGCAACCGCAAGCAGCACATCGTCACGATCGAGGACCCGATCGAGTTCATCCACGACGACTGGGGCTCGATCGTCAACCAGCGCGAGGTGGGGCTCGACACCGAGTCCTTCAAGCAGGCTCTCCGCCGCGTGCTCAGGCAGGACCCCGACGTCATCCTGATCGGCGAGCTGCGCGACGAGGAGACCGCCCAGACGGCGCTCCAGGCCGCCGAGTCGGGGCACCTGGTCTTCTCGACGCTGCACACGCTCGACGCCGCCGAGACGATCGGGCGCCTGATCGAGTTCTTCCCGCCCCAGAAGCAGATGATGGTGCGGGAGATCCTGGCCGGCGTCCTCCGCGGCGTCGTCAGCCAGCGGCTGCTCCCGCGCGCCGACGGCGGGCGCGTCGCGGCCGTCGAGGTGATGGTCGTGACGGCGCGGATCGCCGACCTCATCCGCGAGCCCGAGAAGACGCACGGCATCACCGAGGCGATCGAGGACGGCGGCTACCACCACATGCAGAGCTTCTCGCAGCACCTCGTCCAGCTCGTCGTCGAGGGCGTCGTCGAGCTCGACGTGGCCGCCGCCGCGGCGACGAACCGGCACGACTTCGAGATCGCGGTCGAGCAGGCGCTGCGCCGCAAGCGCGTCGCGGACGAGGGCAGGACGGTCGCCGTCGACTTCACCAGCCTCGCCGAGGAGGACGCTCCGGCCGAGCCGGAGCCCGACGAAGAGCCCTTGCCGGGCCTGCGGCTCGCCGGCTCCGACGGATGAGGCGTCTCCTCCCGGGCATCGCGGCCGTGCTCGTGGCGGCGGTCCTGCCGGCGACGGCGCCCGCGCAGGGCTCCCTGCCGAGCTATACGGAGCCGAACGCGAGCGGCTCGATCACGGTCCCCTTCAACCTCTCGACACCGCCCGCGCGGCCCGACCGGCGCTCCTACGAGGAGCTTCTCGCGCTCTGGCAGAGCGCGGGTCAGGGCTACGGCGTGCCATGGCAGGTGCTCGCGGCGATCAACAAGATCGAATCGAACTTCGGGCAGAACATGGGCCCCAGCTCGGCGGGCGCGCTCGGCTGGATGCAGTTCATCCCCTCGAGCTGGATGCGCTGGGGCATGGACGCCGACGGGGACGGCATCGCCGACCCGTGGGATCCCGAGGACGCCGTCTTCTCGGCGGCGCGCTACCTCGCCGCCGCCGGCGCCCACGAGGACCTCGAGCGCGCCGTCTTCGCCTACAACCACGCGCAGTGGTACGTGGACGACGTTCTCGAGCTGGCCGCGCTCTTCGGCGACGACCCGCTCGCTCCCGGCGCGGGGCAGCTCGTCTACGACGTCGCCGACCTCGAGCGGCGCCTCGCGAAGGCACGTCGCGACCTCGCGGCTGCGCGGAAGGCGCTCGCCCACCTGGAGGGGCGCGCCGCGCGCACCGGCGACTCCCGCCTTCCGCTCGAGCGCCGTGCCGGCAACCCGGCGCTGAGCGACGCCGAGTTCCGGAAGGTGCGGTCGCGGCTCGAAGAGCTGGACGCGTTCGAGACGAGCCTCGCGGTGACGCGGGAGCGTCTCGGCGCCCGCTTCGCCCGGGCGGTCGCCCGCGTGGAGGAGCTCGAGGAGGAGCGCGCCGGCGCCGCGCTCGCCTCCCCCGGCTCCGCGGTCGCTGCGGCGCCCGGCGCGATCGACGGCTACGTCTTCCCCGTCGGCGGCGGGCCGGAGGTCGTCTCGGTCGCCCACGACCACCACGACTACCCCGCGGCCGACATCGCCGCTCCCGAGGGCTCGCCCCTCTACGCCCTCGCCGACGCGACCGTGGTCGATACGTACCCCAACGACACCGGCCGCTGCGGCATCGGACTGACCCTCCTCCTCGACACCGGCGCCGTCTTCATCTACTGCCACCTCTCCTACCTGGAGCCCCACGTGGAGCCGGGTGCGGCGCTCGTCGCGGGCGCGCCCGTCGGGCTGGTCGGCTCCACGGGCAACTCGACCGGGCCGCACCTCCACCTCGCCTTCGACCCGGCCCTCACCTACCCCCAGGAGGAGCCGTGGTTCCGCGCCTTCGCCGGTCGCGCGTTCAGCTGGCAGGACGCGCCGACGCCGAAGCGCGAGCGGCCGAAGCCGAGCGCGAGGCCGAAGCCGCTCCGCGCCGCCCCGTCCGCCGGCCCCGTCTTCCGCGTCGTGCGGAAGCGCGTCATCCGCTTCTCCCTGGGCTAGGGCGGCAGGCTTGACCTTTGCGGCTCTGATGCCGATGGAGGAGGCATGGCGGCCCGATTGACCATGCTTTTGCCCAGGCTCGCGGCTCTCGTCGTGATCTGGCTGCTCGCCGCGGCGAGCCTGACCTTCGCGGCGGGGAGCGACGGGCTCGAGCAGAGCCCCGCCCAGGCGGGCGCGAAGGCGGAGAGGCCCAAGGCGCTCGTCGTTCCCGACGTCCGCCGCCAGACCTACGTCTTCGCGAAGGGCATCCTCCAGGACGCCGGCTTCGGCTGGCGCGTGGACGGCTCCGTCGAGGGCTATGCGGCGAACACCGTCGTCGTCCAGAACCCGGCTCCCGGGACGAAGGTCGTCGACAACGGCACGCCCACCGTCGTCCTCCGCCTCGAGCGGAATCCCGACTATCCCGAGCGCGGTCTCCCCGAGAACGCCTCGCGCCCGAAGGGCACGCCGGTCGTGCTCCTCAAGGACTGGCGTCGCGCCCAGCGTGCCGCCGCGGAGACCGCCGAGGCCGCCGAGACCGCTCCGGCGGAGACGGCGCCCGCGGCGACCGCGCCGGCGCCGCCTCCGACCACCGCCACGACCGAGCCCGCTCCCGCGGCGACGACGCCCGCGCCGGCGCCGACGAGCGAGGGCGAGGACTACCGCAAGCCTGACTTCGAGGTCGCCGGAGCTCCCCGCGAGCCCGCCGACGAGATGCCGCTGCCCGAGCGCGCCCGCCTGCTGGAGCGCCGCCTCGCGGGCACCGCCAAGCCTCGTCCGAGGACGGTCGACTTCTGGCTCTACCAGCACAACTGGATCGTCACCGGCGCGCGCTTCGGCTGGCGGGGCGGCGACCAGGCCCTGAGGATCCTCATCCGCGTCGACCGCAGCCTGGAGCGGCGCTTCCGCTTCGGCGCGCGCAGCGAGGCGGTCGCCCGACGCGCGCTCGCGGAGGTCCTCCGCAGGCAGGGCTGATGCGCGTGGCACGGCTCGTCGAGCGCCTGCGCGTCAGGGCCGCGCAGCAGGCCGGCTACACCATGATCGAGCTGATCGCCGTCCTGGCGATCTTCCTCACCGTCGTCACGGCCCTGACGACGCTCTTCGTCTCCGGCTCGCGGGCCGAGCTCGACGCGAACCGCCGCTTCGAGGCGCAGCAGAACGCGCGCCTGGCACTCGACCGCATGCGCCGGGAGCTCCACTGCTCGAGCGGCATCACGAACCTCGACGGCTCGCCGCTCACGGCCACTCCCGTCGCGGCGATCCGGGTCGCGCTGCCCTCCCACTGCCCGAGCGCAAACGGGACGGCGATTGCCGTCGACTACCAGCTCGTCGCGAACGGGACGAGCCGCTGGGAGCTGCAGCGCGTCCAGGGTGGTACTCCGCTCCCCATCGCCGACTATCTGACGGAAGACGAGGCGTTCACCTACACCGCGGAGTCGGCCTCGAGCCGAGCGCTCCTCCACGTCGACTTCCAGGTGAACGTCAACCCGAACGAGGGATGGAAGACCTGGCGCCTCGTTGACGACATCGTCCTACGGAACACGCTTCGCGTCGACCCCTAGGGCGGGACGGGACAGATGAACTTGCGGCGGCTGCTCAGACGGCAGGACGGGATGACGCTCATCATGGCGGTGGGCATCCTCGGCATGCTCTCGCTGACGGGGGCGACGCTCGTCTACTACTCGAGCACCAACGCCCGCAGCGTCGAGTACTCCGTCCGGAACGCGAGCGCGTACGACCTCGCCGAGGCGGGCATCGACGAGATGATGTCGGTCCTCTCGAAGCCGACGAACAACGCGCTCATGCCGGATCTCCTGCCGGAGACGACGAGCGAGCACGACGGCGGCACCGTCACGTGGTCCGGCACGCTCGACCAGCTGACGCAGACGTGGTCGCTGACCTCCGTCGGCCGGATCGACAACCCGACCGGCCAGTCGGCGAGCGACGTCACGCGCACGCTGACGGCGAAGGTTCCGGTGACGCCGACCCTGACGCAGCCCCTCAACAACCCGGCCTGGAACTACATCTACGCGACGAGCACCGGCCAGCCGTGCGACATGACGGTGGCGCAGAACGTCGCCGGCTCCTCGCGCCTCTACGTCGAGGGAAACCTCTGCCTCTTGAACAACGTCCACATCACGCAGACCTCGCTGCTCGTGAAGGGAGACCTCGATCTTGCGAACAACGCGAAGGTCGGCGCCTCGACGAGCATGAGCACCCGCGTCGAGACGTACGTCGGCGGCAACTGCCGCTACGGGGGCGGCGCGTGGGCGACTCCATGCGTCGACAACCAGGACGCGCGCCGTATCTACTCGAAGAAGGACGGCCCCAGCTACGTCGTCGGCGTCAGCAACTCGGTTCCGGTGATCGCGGCGCCCTCGGCCGACGTCGCCGCCTGGTATTCGAACTCGATCCCCGGCCCCGCCCTCGACTGCTCGAGCGCCAACGGCGCCCGCAGCGGAACGCCGCCGACGTGGGACAACGACGGCGTCCGCAACAACAGCGTCCCCGTCTTCGAATTGACGGCCGCCTCGTCGTACACCTGCCGCGTCGGGCCGTCGAGCAGCCCGACTGGGGAGCTGTCGTGGAACGCGTCGACGCGGGTGCTCACCGTGTACGGGACGATGTTCATCGATGGGAGCCTCAAGCTCACCAACGGCCTGCTCAACTCGTACAACGGCCAGGCGACGATCTACCTCTCCGGCACGCTCTACATGGACAACAACACGATGCTCTGCGGCGGGATCGCGGGATCGATCTGCGACTTCTCGGCCTGGAACCCGAACACCGAGATGCTGACCTTCGTGACGGGCGGGAGCGGCGGCCTCGCGGGGACGGACGTCGGGATCCTCATGGACAACAACGCCCAGTTCCAGGGCGGCCTCTTCTCGGAGCACGCCGTTCGCTTCGCGAACAACGCCCGCTCGGACGGCCCGATCGTGGGCTCGACGATGATCTTCGACAACAACGTCCAGAACGACCAGTTCCCGACGATCACGACCGTCCCCGTCGGCATGCCGGGGAACCCGGCCGTCTACGCGCAGCCGAACCCGCCGCAGCTCTACAGCGGCTAGCCTTTCGCGCCGATAGTCGAGGGGATGAACGTCGCCCTCGCCGTCGCCGCCCTGCCGCCCGCGCTCGCGCTCGGAAGCTTCCTGAACGTCGTCGCCGCCCGTCTGCCGGAGGGGCGCTCGCTCGTCTCGCCGCCCTCGTCCTGCGGCTCGTGCGGGACGGAGATCGCGTGGCGCGACAACGTCCCCGTGGTCTCGTTCCTGCTCCTCCGGGGTCGCTGCCGCCACTGTGGGACCGGCATCGGGGCGCGCTACCTCGCGGTCGAGGTCGGCACGGCGCTGCTGGTCGCCGCCTGCTTCCTCGTCTTCGGCCCGACGGCGGACGCCGTCGTGGCGTCCGTCTTCGTCTCGACGCTCGTCGTCCTCTCGGCGATCGACGTCGAGCGACGCATCCTCCCGGACAAGATCGTGCTGCCCACGGCGGCGGCGGTGCTCGCCGCCCAGATCGCGCTCCATCCCGACCGCGCGCTCGAGTTCGTCCTGGCCGCGCTCGGCGCCTCGCTCTTCCTCTTCGTCGCGCTCCTCGCCTACCCCAAGGGCATGGGGATGGGAGACGTGAAGCTCTGCCTGCTCCTCGGCGCCATGCTCGGGGAGGCGGTGGTCGTCGCGCTCATGGTCGGGATGCTGGCGGCGCTCGTGCCCGCGTTCGTCCTCCTCGCCCGCCACGGCGCCGCCGCCCGAAGGATGGGCATCCCCTTCGGGCCCTTCCTCGCCCTCGGCGCCGTCGTCGCCCTCTTCTTCGGCGACCGGTTGCTCGGCGCCTACCTGGGCGCCTTCTAGATCCCACGTCTCAGGGATGTCGGCCGCGAGGCCGATAACCCGTTCAGGTGGAATTCGACGACCTGCAGCCGCTTCGGCGCGCCGGCGCCGGCGAAGGCGAACGCCCGGCCGAGCCCGGGGCCGAGCCCGAGTACCCGGAGGGTGCGGGCATCTCGCCGAACCCGGTCACCGAGCTCGTCGCCGACCTGATCGAGACGACGAACCTGATCCCGGTCGACCGGCTGGCGAGCGCGCGCTCGCGGGCCGGGACCGGCTCGCTCTCGGCGGCGATCATGGACGAGCGCCTCAATGCGGCCTCGTCGGAGCTCGAGGTGCCGGGCCTGCGAACGCCCACCCGCTCGCCGGGCGACGAGGCGCGCGAGCTCGCCGACCGCCTCCATCTGCCGTACGTCGACCTCGCCTCGAGCGGCGTCGAGAAGGCGGCGGCCGAGTCGATCCCCATCCACGTGCTCGAGCGGGCGGGCGCCCTGCCCTTCAAGGTCGAGGGCGACCGTCTCAAGATCGCGGTCGCCGATCCGACGAACGTGCAGGCGATCGACGAGCTGCGCCTCGCCACACGGCACACGCTCGACGTCCACGTCGCGCCTCGGGAGGACGTCGAGCTCGAGCTTCGCCGCCTGCAGCGGGCGAGCGAGGCCTGGGAGCGGGCTGCGCTCGTCGAGGAGGAGTTCGACCTCGACGAGGAGGAGGCGGGGGACGATCTCGAGGCCGAGGACGGCGTTTCCGACGCCCCGCTCGTCCGTCTCGTCAACTCGATCATCCTCCAGGCGGCCGAAGACGGGGCCAGCGATCTGCACTTCGACCCGCAGGACGACGCGCTCGTCGTCCGCCTGCGCGTCGACGGCGTCCTCCACGAGGTGCAGCGCATCCCGAAGCGGCTCGCGCCGGGCGTCACCACGCGCCTGAAGGTGCTTGCGAAGCTCGACATCGCCGAGCGGCGCAAGCCGCAGGACGGCCGCATCTCGCTCAACGCCAAGGCGGCGGGGCGGCTCCTCGACATCCGTGTCGCGGTGCTCCCGACCGTCGAGGGCGAGGGCGTCGTCATGCGCCTCCTGGACAAGTCGAAGCGGCCGCCGACGCTCTCGGAGCTCGGCCTCTCGGACGAGATGCGCGCCGCCTTCGAGGAGATCATCAGGAAGCCCACGGGCGCGCTGCTCGTCACGGGGCCGACCGGATCGGGTAAGTCGACGACGCTCTACGCCTCGCTCAACGAGATCAACCGGCCCGAGGTGAACGTGATCACCGTCGAGGACCCGGTCGAGTACCGGCTCGCCGGCCTCAACCAGGTGCAGGTCAACCCGAGGGCGGGGCTGACGTTCTCGGCGGCGCTGCGCTCGATCCTGCGCTCCGACCCCGACATCGTGATGGTCGGGGAGATCCGCGACGCCGAGACGGCGAAGATGGCCATCGAGGCGGCGCTCACCGGACACTTCGTCCTCTCGACGCTGCACACGAACGACGCGCCGAGCGCGCTCACGCGCCTGAACGAGATGGGCGTGGAGCCGTTCCTCACCGGCTCGGCCGTGACCGCCGTGCTCGCGCAGCGGCTCGCGCGGAAGCTCTGCACCCACTGCTGCGAGATGTACATGGCGACGACCGAGGAGATGCTCGAGGCGCGCTTCTCACCCGAGCAGGCGGCCGCCGCGGACGGCGTCGCGCTCTACCGCAAGCGCGGGTGCCCGCGGTGCAACCAGACGGGCTACAAGGGCCGGATCGGCGTCTACCAGCTCATGGTCATGAGCGAGGATCTGGGGCGCCTCGCGGCGCAGCACGCGAGTCGCGAGGACCTCGAGCGCGCCGCGCTCGACATGGGCATGAAGACCCTCTGGGACGACGGCCTCGCCAAGGTCGCCTCGGGCCTCACCTCGCTCGACGAGCTCGCCCGCGTCCTCGTCTAGCTCGGCCCGGTCCCCGCCAGCCATGTCGGTGCCAGGCACCGACATGGCTCACAGGAGCGAGTCCGGAGGGGTCGGTTCGCCGTCCTCGACGAACCGCACGAACGAGGCTCGCGATCGTTCCGGGTCGCGACCGAAAAGCTCGAGGATCGCCGTCACGTCGACGAACGCAGGCGACCGGAGCCTGTTGGCGATGGCCGGAAAGCTGCTCCACTGCCAGTCGCGTGCTGTCCGGGCGAGCCCGGCGCGAACTGGATTCAACGCGAGGTAGCGCGCGAGCTCGGCGAGGTGCGGATCGCTTTCGACGAGAACTGCGTGGAACCGAGCCTGGAAGACGTGGCCGACGGTGCCGTGGACGGCGTTGAAGTAGTGCGCGTACTCCCCGTTCAGCGCGTGCATTCCGGCCGACAGGTCGGCGTCGGGCGTCGCCACGACGACGTGGTAGTGGTTGGACATGAGGCAGTAGCCGCGGCAGCTCCAGCGACGCTGCTTGCAGATGGCGGCAAGCAGCCCCAGGAAGAAGCGGCGGTCGCGGTCGTGGACGAAGATCGGCTCCTGGCGATTCCCTCGCGACGTGACGTGGTAGACGCAGTTGGGCTCGATCAGTCGCGGTGGACGGGGCACAATTCGAGCCTAGCCCTCAGGCTCGGCCGGCTTCAGTTCGCCGTCTGAACCGTCACGCTCGCGACCGCCTCTCGACACGTCCGTGCCTGGCACCGACGTGGCCCGAGCGCCCACGTCGCGACTCGCGCACTTTAGGCGTGCCGGTGCCAGGCACCGGCATGGCCCACTAGGTCACGTCGCAGCCGAGGTACTCGAGGATGGTGACCGTCTCGCGGATGAAGGTGTCCGCGTCGTCCCGGGTCGCGAAGCGGTACGGGCCGGGGCGGAGCGGCTCCACGCGCAGGCCGCCGATCGGGTAGACCTCGCACTCGACGAGGTAGCCCCCGTCGTCCTCGACGTAGCGCATGCGGACGATCTCGCGGTTCTCCTTGCGGGCCGAGCGGAGCGCCAGCTCCTGCGGCTCCGCCGGTCGGGCGGCGCCGCTCATCGGACGGCGTTCTGAACGGCCTGGGCGATCGTCTCGCGATCGGCGAAGCGGTCGAAGCGTGCCGCCACGCTGGGGCCGGGGACGAGGACGAGCACGGCGGGCGCCTCGGTCACCTCGTAGGCCTCGGCGAGCTTCGAGACGGCCTTCTCGTCGCCCGCATCGACGGCCAGGAAGCCCGCGCCGACCTCGAGCGCCGCCGAGCGCGCCTCCAGCACCGTGGTACCGTCGAGGCCCGCCTCGGGGGTGTAGAAGACCACGACGACGGCGGGATGCTCGAGGAGTTCGCGCCTGACCGCCGCCTCGGAAGCCTTCGACGGGGACTCGTTCGCAGCCGAGGGCGCCGGCGCCGCCGGAACCCTGGAGGCCTCGGCGCACGTCGTGGCCCCGAGGCGGCGCATGAGGGCGGCTCGCTCCGCGTCGGCCGCCGCGAGGCGGGCGAGCGAGCGGCGGAACTTCGCCCCGTGGCCGCTCTGCACCGCGGCGAGCGCGCGCCCGGCCAGGCGCGCCCGCTCCGCCGAGTTCCGCGCGAGCGCCTTCACGACGCCACCGCCGCCTCGCGGCCGGCCGAGCTCCGCGAGAGCCGGGTCGGCCCATTGCGAGACCTCGACCACCTTGGCCAGGAGCGGCTCGAACTGTGCGACGCGCGTCGGTCGTGCGACCTCCGCGTATGCCTTCTCCGCCTTACGGCAGACGGCGTTCGCCCCCTTCGCCCACGCGGCCGGCGTTACGGTGCCGGACGGGCCGCCGGATCCCGCCGGGGCGGTCGTCGTCGGTGGCACGGCTCCCGCCTCGGGCTCGGGCGCCTGCCCGAACGCGTACGCGCCGAAGCCGGCGCCGAGCAGGCCGAGAACGGCGAGGGGGACGAGCACACGGAGTCGAAGCTGCTGCCGCATTCCACGTTCCGTATCGGCACCTACGAACGGCCGCTTAAGCAGAAAGGGCGCGGTCTCCCGCGCCCTTTCGCGAATCGTCCCGGGCCTGTCTAGCAGGCGCCGGAGCTGATGTCTGCCGCCGGGCCGGCCTTGTTGTACGTGGCCTGGCCGACGATGCTCTGGAT
>DASTBX010000064.1:0-9157 GCA_035711645.1 Gaiellaceae bacterium | reverse complement strand
TACCAGGAGGTCTTCGACCGGATCGAGCTCGAGCCGGTCCGCGACGCGCTCCAGAGCGTCCTCGAGGCGCGTCTGCTGGCAGCGTGAGCTGCTGCGCCCCGAAGGGCTACGCGAGGCTCTTCGGCAAGCGTGCGGCGCGGCGCGACGTGCGCCGCTACGAGAAGGACGGGCTGGACGACACCGGCGCGCGCATGGTTGCGTTCCTGCGGGAGCGCGGCGTCGAGGGCGCGACGGTGCTCGAGATCGGCGGCGGCGTCGGCGCGCTCCAGCTCGAGCTGCTCGAGGCGGGCGCGGCGCACGCGACGAACCTCGAGCTCTCGCCCGAGTACGAGGAGGCGGCCGGGCAGCTCCTGCGGGAGCGCAATCTCGAGGAGCAGGTCGACCGCCACCTCGGAGACGTCGTCGCCGACCCGGCTCTCGCCGAGCCGGCCGACGCCGTGCTCATGCACCGTGTCGTCTGCTGCTACCCGGACTACGACGCCCTGGTCGGCGCCGCCGCCGAGCGCGCCAGGCGCTACCTCGTCATGAGCTTCCCGCGCGATCGGGCCCTGATCCGCGCGGGCGCCCGGCTCCTCAATGCCTGGTTCCGGCTACTGCGCTGGGACTACCGCACCTTCGTCCACCCGCCGCCGGCGCTCGTCGCAGCGGCGGAGGAGCGGGGCCTGCGGCTGGCCGGGGAGAGCCGCGGCGGCCTCTGGCAGGTCGCCGCTCTCGAGCGCCCGGGCGGCTAGCACCCGGCGGGCAGCGCTCCCGGCGGCCCGAGGACCTCGATCCCGTAGCGGGCGGCCTTCTCCGCGAGCGCGGGCGGTTCGATGCGCTCCCCGGCGCTCGCCACCTCGCGGACGAAGTCGTCGAAGCCGGCCGGGGAGCAGACCACGAGCCACCGCGCGCGGTCGCTCTCGACGCGGTAGGTGTGCGGCGTGCCGCGCGGCGCGACGAGGGAGTCGCCGGCCGCGAGCTCCGCCGACTCGTCCCCGACGAAGAGGGACAGGACGCCGTCGAGGACGTAGAACGCCTCCTCCACGGAACGGTGGACGTGGAGCGGGGGCATGTCGCCGCGGGGGCCCTCGAACTCGGCGAGGCAGTACGTGCCCCCCGTCGCGGCCCCCGGCACGTGGAGAACGACCTCGTTTGCCAGGAACTCGAGACGCCGTTGCTCGCCGGTCGTTCGCGTAAACTCCATAGTGGAGCTTATAACTCCAAAGTGGAGTCATGTCAAGAAGCGAGCTGACGCCCTTCTCGTACGTCGTCCTCACCCTCGTCGGCGAGGGCGGCGCGGGCCCGCACGACATCGTGCGGATGATGCGTCGCGGCCGGATCTACTGGACTGCCGCCGAGAGCCACTACTACGCCGAGCCGAAGCGCCTCGCGCGGCTCGGTTACCTCGTCGCCAAGACCGAGCCGGGCCGGACGCGGGAGCGGACGCACTACGAGCTCACCGAGAAGGGCCGAGCGGCGATCAGGCGGTGGCTCTCGGTCCCGGCCGCCTTGCCGCGGATCCAGAACGAGGCGGTCGTCAAGCTGCTCGCGGCCGACCTGGCGGGCGAGGAGGCCGCGCTCGAGAGCCTCGTGCGGCTCCGCGAGGACGTCGCGCGCGCCGCGGCCGAGCTCGACGTCGCGGACGCCGTGGCTCAGACGCTGCCGCAGCGCGAGCGCTACCTGCGCCTCGTCCACGGCCTTGGCCGCAGGCTTCTCGCGGCCCACCTCGACTGGCTCGACGAAGTCGAGGCCGAGCTCGGACGCGGGGGTGGCGCGGCGGCCGGCCGCTAGCATGGAACGCGTGGCGGTCACCGCTCAGCCGGGCCTCGACGCGCGCAGGCTGCGCGCCGACTTTCCCATCTTCGAGCAGTCGATCCACGGCCAGCCGCTCGCCTACCTCGACTCCGCGAACTCCTCGCAGAAGCCGCGGCAGGTGCTCGAGACGATGCTTCGGTTCTACGAGACGTCGTACGCGAACGTCCACCGCGCCGTCTACGAGCTCGGCGTACGCTCCGACGCCGCCTACGACGGCGCGCGGGAGAAGGTGCGCCGGTTCGTCAACGCCGATCCCGGGGAGATCGTCTTCACCCGGAATGCGACCGAGGGCCTCAACCTCGTCGCCTACGCCTGGGGCCTCGACAACCTCGGCCCGGGCGACCTCGTCCTCGTCACCGAGCTCGAGCATCACTCGAACTTCGTGCCCTGGCAGTACATTGCCGGCCGCACGGGCGCGGAGTTCGCCGCAATTCCGATCGACGAGCACGGGGAGCTGCGGCTGGACGCGCTCGACGAGCTCGAGTCCCGCGGCCAGGTGAAGCTCGTGGCGTGCGGTCTCGTCTCCAACTCGCTCGGAACGGTGAACCCGGTCGAGCACCTCGCCGCCTGGGCGCACGAGCGTGGGGCCGTCATGGTGGTCGACGCTGCACAGGCTGCGCCGCACCGCCCGCTCGACGTGCAGGCGCTCGGCTGCGACTTCCTCGCCTTCACCGGGCACAAGATGTGCGGGCCGAGCGGCATCGGCGTGCTCTGGGGACGGCGCGAGCTGCTCGAGCGAATGTCCCCCTTCGAGCTCGGCGGCGAGATGATCCGCAAGGTCACGGTCGAGCGGACGACGTGGAACGACGTGCCGCACAAGTTCGAGGCGGGCACGCCCCCGATCGCGCAGGCGGTCGGTCTGGGCGCCGCCATCGACTACCTGACCGAGGTCGGGCTCGAGGCCGTGGAGCGCCACGAGGCGGAGCTCACCGCCTATGCCTGGGGGCGCCTGTCGGAGGTTCCCGGCCTCACCCTCTACGGCCCGCCGCCGGAGCGCCGCGCGGGCATCGTCAGCTTCAACCTCGACGGCGTTCACCCGCACGACGTCGCCCAGGTAGTCGACGCGGGGGGCGTCGCCGTCCGGGCCGGCCACCACTGCAACCAGCCGCTGATGACGAGCCTCGGTGTCGACGCGACGACACGCGCGAGCTTCTACCTCTACACGCTGCCCGAGGAGATCGACAGGCTCATCGAGGGACTCCAGCGGGCGCGTAAGCTGTTTTCGTGAGCGAGCTCGACAGCCTCTACCGCGAGGTCATCCTCGACCACTACAAGAACCCGCGCGGGCACGGGGTGATCGCCGAGCCCGACGCCGAGGCCGAGGGGCAGAACCCGCTGTGCGGCGACGAGGTATCGATCGCGGTCGAGTTCGAGGGCGACACGATCGCCGACGTGAAGTTCCAGGGCCGCGGCTGCGCGATCAGCCAGGCGGCCACCTCGATGCTGATGGACATGGTCAAGGGACGCACGGCCGGCGAGGTCGCGTCCATGTCCCGGGACGAGCTGCTCGAGGAGGTCGGCATCCCGCTCACGCCCGTGCGCCTCAAGTGCGCGCTTCTCGGCCTCGGGGTGCTCAAGGTCGCGCTCCACAAGGGCAAGGGCACCCCGCTCCCGGAGGAGTGGGCGGGCCTCGACGAGCTCGAGCTGAAGTAAGTGCCCCTTCAGGCAATGCCCGCCCCACTTCTGCCCCGCGATCACGCGGCGCCGGAGCCCACCCTCGCCCTCACCAAGGCTTCCTCAGCCTTGGCTTCGGTCGAGTGCGAACTCCGGCTTGGTGCTCGCGACGCAGAAGCGGGGCAGCATCACCTGAAGCGGCACTGCCCGTGGCGCAGCTGACCGTCTGCCCCGTCGAGGAGCTCCCGCCGGGCGAGGTGAAGATCGTCCGCGCCGGCGAGCTCGCGCTCGGGGTCTACAACTGCGACGGCGAGTACTTCGCCCTCGAGGACCGCTGCTCGCACGACGACGGGCCACTCTGCGAGGGCGACTTCGAGCCCGCCGAGTGCATCGCGATCTGCCCGCGCCACGGTGCTCGCTTCGACGTCCGCAGCGGGCGGGCGCTGACGTTGCCCGCCTACCTCCCCGTCGACACGTTCGACGTCACGGTCGAGGACGGCATGATCCTGGTCGAGGTTCCCTAGGCCGAGGCTACAATCGGCGCGTGGGGTCGAGACCCGAACGCGTGGCGCGGAACGAGTCGCTCTTTCGCGAGGTGAACGAGCGCATCAAGCAGGTGAACGAGCACTTCCAGACGGACGAGGAGGCCGACTTCATCTGCGAGTGCGGCGACGACGAGTGCACGGAGCCGGTCGGCCTGACGCTCGGCGAGTACGAGGGCGTTCGCCGGCGCAGCACGCTCTTCGCGGTCGTCCCCGGCCACGTCGAGGCCGACGTCGAGCGCGTGGTCGAACGGACGGAGCGCTTCGTCGTCGTCGAGAAGACCGATCCCGAGGCCGCCGCGATCGCGGCCGCCGACGATCCCCGCGCCTAGCAGCCCGTCGTGCTCGACGACCGGGTTCGCGAGGTGCTCGCCCGGCTCGAGAGAGAGGCGGTCGGGCCGCCCCACCAGGTGGCGCCGGACACGGGCCGCCTCCTCTTCTCGCTCGCCGCCCCGCAGACCGACTGTCTCGTGCTCGAGGTGGGCGGGGGCCGCGGCTACTCGACGATCTGGCTCGCGGCCGGCGTCCGCTATTTCTCCGGCAACGTCGTCTCGCTGGAGCGGGATCCCGCCGCGGCGGAGGCCTGGAGGCGAAACGTCGCCGAGGCCGGGCTCGACGGCTGGGCGGAGCTGATCGAGGGCGACGCGCTCGAGACGCTGGCGTCGATCGAGGACGTCTTCGACGTCGTCTTCCTCGATGCCGCCAAGGACGAGTACGAGCGCTACTTCCAGCTCGCCCGGCGGAACCTCGAGCCGGGTGGGCTGATCGTCGCCGACAACGTCCTCTCCCACGAGGACGTGCTCGGCGCCTACAGCCGGGCGCGCCAGAGCGACCCGGAGCTCGTCAGCGTCACGCTCCCGCTCGACCGCGGGCTCGAGGTGACGACGGTGCTGTCGGGCGTCTAAGCCGGGGTGGCTCCCCACGCGGCCGGGGCGACCTCGCGGACCCTCTGGGCGAACGACCAGCGTTGACCCTCGGGGTCCTCCGCCTCGTACCGCCGGTCGCCGTACGGCGTGTCGGTCGGCTCCTGGTGGATCGTCGCCCCGCACGCCCGCGCGCGGGCGCAGTGGGCGTCGACGTCGTCCACGTACACGTGGACGAGGTGTGAAGACGTCCCGACCTGCTTCGGGCTCCGGTAGTCGGGGCCGGGGTGGCCCAGGTAGAGGGACCCGTCGCCGAGCGCGAGCTCCGCGTGGGTCACGACCCCGTCGTCGTCCGTGAACCGCAGGCGCTCCTCGAAGCCGAACGCGCGCCCGAGCCAGTCGATCGCGGCGGCCGCGTCCTCGTAGAGGAGGTACGGCGTGATCGTCTGCATCGCGTCCCCCTTTGGTCGTCCTGGCGGAATGCGTATCATGGCCGTAACCACGGAAAGGGGGTGGTCCGACTTTGATTTCCGACAGTACGGGCAGTGGAGGTAGTCGCAGGTAGGGGCGTGTCCCCGGGACCTACGGGGAATCGCCTAGCCAGCGTGGGGGACACCCAGCGCCCCTGCCGAATCCAGGCGATCTACTGAGCGGGGCCTCTTCGGAGGCCCCGTTTTTTTGCGCCGGGGACGCGGTATCGCGCCCGTGTCCCCACGCGGCCGGCACGGACGATCCGAAGCAGCTCCTCGCGGGACACGAGCTTCTCGATCGGCTCCTGGTTCCAGTTCGCCTCGAAGGTGAGTTCCCCGGGAAGCTCCGAGTAGAGCCACTCGAGCGTTCTGGCGAGCCGCTCGAGGCCCTCGGGCTCCATCGCCCAGACGAGCGCGTTCGAGTCGGCTTCCTCTGCCAGGGAGGAGTGAATCTCCGGGATCTCGAGCCACCACGGGCCGCGGAGTCCCCGGTGCACGGCGAGGACGCGGAAGACGTCGCGTCGGCCCTCGCTCGCCGCGGCGATCCCTCGCGCACGCCGCCTGTCCAGCCCCTCGACCGAGACGATCGTCCGGAGGTCCGGCGCCACCGCTCAGGCGGCGGCGCGGCGGATCTGCTCGTCGAGGCCGATCGGGCGGATGCCGAACGTCTCGTTCGCGGGCTCCGGGTCGCCGACGTTGTCGCCGTGGTCGAGCATCGAGATCGCGTCGGGCGCGCCCCGGAAGGGCGGCAGGACGCTGCCGACCGTGGCGCCCGCCTTCAGGAGGGCGGCCGGCATCGTCACCGTGAGGCGTCGCTTGCCGAAGATCCTCCGGATCCGCTCGTGCAGCTCCCCCCAGGTGACGCGGTCGGGCCCGGCGAGGTCGAAGATCCGGTTCGGCGCCTCCTCGAGCGAGATCGCTCCTGCGAAGAAGGCGGCGACGTCGTCCACCCAGACCGGCTGCATACGGCGCCGGCTGAGGATCGGCGTCACGGGCGAGAGGCGGGCGATCCGGATCTGCTGCGCGAGGATGCCCCCGTCGCGCCCGAAGATGAAGCTCGGCCGGAAGACGACATGGCTGAGGCCCGCCGCGGCGACGGCCTCCTCCATCGCCACCTTCGCAGCGTAGTAGGGCGAGACGCCTACCGTCTCCTTGCTCGCGCCGAGAGCGCTCATGAGGACGAAGCGCGTGACACCGGCGTCCTGCGCGGCGGCGACGAGGTCGCGGGTTCCATGCGTCATCGTCCGCTCGATCGCCTTCGGGCTCGAGAAGGGAGGTAGCGCGACGAGGTGGATCACCGCCTCGCAGCCGGCGACGGCCCGGCGGAGGCTCTCTGCGTCGGTCACGTCGCCCTGGACGAGCTCGCAGCCCCAGTCGCGCACCCTGCCGTGCTTCGCGGGCCGGCGGGCGAGCACACGCACGGGCCGCTCCTCGGCGCGCAGCGCGTGCACGACGTGCGAGCCGACGAAGCCTGTGCCGCCCGTGACGAGGATCACGGGACGAAGTTCCTCCAGTAGCGGCTCGGCGTCGGACCGGCCTGGCCCTGGTACTTCGAGCCGATCGCTCCCGTCCCGTACGGGGTCTCGGCCGGCTCGGTGAGCTGCACGAACGAGAGCTG
The DNA here is from genome assembly GCA_035711645.1 of Gaiellaceae bacterium. Classification (GTDB taxonomy): domain Bacteria; phylum Actinomycetota; class Thermoleophilia; order Gaiellales; family Gaiellaceae; genus JAIBJN01. Next base: position 2,256 of record DASTBX010000064.1, on the reverse strand, counting down.
GCCGATCTTCATGCCGTAGTAGATCGTAATCGGGAGGTTGGCGACGTTCGAGAGCTCGAGCGTCACGTGACCGTCCCAGCCGGGGTCGATGAAGCCCGCCGTCGAGTGGATGAGGAGCCCGAGGCGGCCGAGCGAGCTCTTGCCCTCCAGCCGCGCGACGAGGTCGTCGGGGAGCGTGATCCGCTCGAGCGTCGAGCCGAGCACGAACTCGCCCGGATGGAGGATGAACGGCTCGTCGGCCTCCACCTCGACCAGCGAGGTGAGGTCCTCCATCTCGCGCTTCACGTCGATGAACGGGTAGCGGGCGTTGTTGAACACCCGAAAGAGGCGGTCGACCCGGACGTCGACGCTCGACGGCTGCAGGAGCTCGTCGTCGTACGGCTCGATCCCGATCCGCTCCTCCTCGAGCAGCCTCCGGATGGTGCGGTCGGAGAGGACCATGGCCAACCCCAATCTATAAGCTCACGCCGTGGCGACGACCAGGACGATCGAGATCCGGACGGAGGTCCCGGGCCCGCGCAGCCGCGAGATCCTCGCGCGCAAGGAGCGCGTCATCGCCGAGCCGCTCTCCGTCTACCTGCCGCTCGTGATCGCGGAGGCGCAGGGAGCCGTGCTCGCGGACGTGGACGGCAACCGCTTCGTGGACTTCTCGGGCGGGGTCGGCTGCATGAACGTCGGCCACTCGCACCCCCGCGTCGTCGAGGCGATCCGCGACCAGGCCGAGCGCTTCACCCACACGGACTTCACGATCGTCCCGTACGAGAACTACGTCGCGCTCGCGGAGCGCCTCGTCGAGCTCGTCCCGATCTCGGGCGAGCTCCGGGCGGGCTTCTTCAACGCGGGCGCCGAGGCGGTCGAGAACGCGGTCAAGTTCGCGCGCGCCTACACGAAGCGGCCGGCCGTGATCGCCTTCGAGGGGGGCTTCCACGGGCGCACGCTGCTCGCGCTCAGCCTCACCTCGAAGACGCACCCGTACAAGGCGGGTCTCGGGCCCTTCGCGCCCGAGACCTACCGCGTGCCGTTCGACGACCCCGAGGCGCTGGCCTGGGCGTTCAAGACGCGCGTGGCCGCCGAGGAGGTAGCCGCGATCGTCTTCGAGCCGGTGCAGGGCGAGAGCGGCTTCATCGTCCCCTCGCAGGAGTTCGTCGAGGGCCTCCGTCGGCTGTGCGACGAGCACGGGATCGTCCTCGTGGCCGACGAGGTGCAGACGGGGTTCTGCCGGACGGGTCGGCTCTTCGCGATGGAGCACTTCGGCGTGGAGCCCGACCTGATCACGATCGCCAAGTCGATCGCCGCGGGGCTGCCGCTCTCGGGCGTCGTCGGGCGCGCGGAGATCATGGACGCGCCGGGCGACAGCGCCGTCGGCGGGACCTACGTCGGCAACCCGGTCGCGATCGCCGCGGCGCACGCGGTCCTCGACGTGATCGCCGAGGAGCAGCTCGCCGAGCGGGCCGAGGCGATCGGCGAGACGATCCGTGCCCGGATGGAGACGTGGCAGGAGCGCTTCGACGCCGTCGCCGACGTTCGCGGGCTGGGGGCGATGCTCGCGATCGCGATCGCGCCGGACGGGAAGCCGGACGCGGCGCTCGCGAGCGCCGTTGCCGAGGAGGCCGCGCGACGCGGGCTTCTGCTCCTCAAGGCGGGCATCGACTCGAACTGCATCCGGGTGCTCGTGCCGCTGGTGATCGGGGACGCCGAGCTGGACGAAGCCCTCGGCGTGTGGGAGGAGGCTCTGGCAGAAGCGCTTCCCTAGCGGTGCAGCGGGAAGACTGTGGCCGTGAAGCTCGGGGAGCTGATCGCCGGCCGCTACGAGCTCGAGGAGCTCGTAGCCGAGGGCGGCATGTCGAGCGTATACCGGGCGCGGGACGCCGTCCTCGAGCGGCGTGTTGCCCTGAAAGTCCTGCACGAGCACTTCTCGCGCGACGCCGAGTACGTGGAGCGCTTCCGCCGCGAGGCGCGCGCGATCGCCCGGCTCGCGCATCCGAACGTCGTCACCGTCATCGACCGGGGGGAATGGCGGGGCCGCTACTTCATCGTCTTCGAGCACGTCGAGGGCGAGACGCTCAAGTCCGTCGTCCAGGCGGACGGCCCGCTGCCCGTCCGGCGCGCGCTCGAGGTCGCGCACCAGCTCGGGCGGGCGCTCGCCTTCGCCCACGAGCTCGGCATCGTCCATCGCGACGTGAAGCCGCAGAACGTGCTCGTCGACCCGGGGGGGACGGCGAAGGTGACCGACTTCGGCATCGCCCGCTCGCTCGA
>DASTBX010000063.1:0-9193 GCA_035711645.1 Gaiellaceae bacterium | reverse complement strand
AAGACCGTCTCGCCCGGATCCACTCTGCCTTCCTCGGCAGCCCTGTCGACGTCCTCGATGCGCTCGTTCACCTCGCGGATGAGCGCCTCGTTTCGAGCCTGCCGCTCGTGCCGTCGGTCCATGGCCTCCTCGATGCCCGGTACGCCGGGTTACTACGCCACACCGGCGTCGCTGCGTCAAGCACGCCCTCGCCCAGTTTGGGGGCTTCCTCATCGACCTCACCGGCTAGGGTCGGGTCATGCAAGTGGACCTCTTCGCCGGTATCCCGGTGCGCGACTACGAGGAAGCCTTGGCGTGGTACGAACGCCTCCTGGGTTCGGGGCCCAGCTTCATGCCCCACGCCACGGAGGCCGTGTGGGAGCTCGCCGAGCACCGGTTCCTGTTCATCGTGGAGCGGCCGGAGCACGCGGGCCATGCGATGCACACGATCTTCGTCGGTGACCTCGATGCGATGGTCGCCGAGATCGCCGCCCGAGGAATCCAGCCCGCTCAGCGGGAGACCTACTCGAACGGTGTCCGCAAAGCGAGCTATCGAGACTCCGACGGCAACGAGGTCGGCCTCGGGGGTGCTCCGGTCACGCCGCAGCAGTAGGGGACACCGACGTCCCGAGCCAGACACGGCGAGAGACCGCAGGCCGGCGGCGAGCCGCCCTGGTGGCGCCGGGCGGTCGTGTACCAGATCTACCCGACCTCCTTCGCCGACGGCGACGGCGACGGCTGGGGCGACCTGGCCGGGATCCGCTCGCGGCTGCCCTACCTGGAGTGGCTGGGCGTCGACGCAGTCTGGCTTTCGCCCATCTACCCGTCGCCGCAGGCTGACTTCGGCTACGACGTCGCCGACTACTGCGACGTCGACCCGCGCTTCGGCGACCTCGCCTCGTTCGACGCTCTCCTCGACGAGGCGCATGCTCGCGCGATCCGCGTCCTCCTCGACTGGGTCCCGAACCACACCTCCGACCGGCATCCCTGGTTCCTGGAGTCGCGCGGGGCGCGCGATTCGGCCCGGCGGGACTGGTACATCTGGCGCGACGGGACGCGCGACGGGCTCCCGCCGAACAACTGGCGGTCGGCGTTCGGCGGGCCTGCGTGGACCTTCGACGACCGCACGGCGGAGTGGTACCTGCACCTCTTCCTGCCGAAGCAGCCCGACCTCAATTGGGCGAGCCCCGACGTGCGGGAGGCGATGCACGCCACGCTGCGCTTCTGGCTCGACCGCGGCGTCGACGGGTTCCGGGCCGACGTCGTGCACCTGATCGGCAAGGATCCCGCGCTCCCCGACCAGGACGCCTCGCTCGGGGAGGTCGACCGGGTCGCCATCCACGACGACCCGCGGACGCACGACCTGCTCCGCGGGCTGCGCCGGGTGCTCGACGAGTACCCGGGCGAGCGGATGATGGTGGGGGAGGTCAACCTCCGCGACACGCTCAGGATCGCGACCTACTACGGCGCGGGCGACGAGCTCCACCTGGCGTTCAACTTCCTGGCGCTCGAGGCGGGCTTCGATCCTGCGGCGTGGAGGACGCTCGTCGAGACGGTCGGGGAGGCCCTCGTCCCCCGGGCCTGGCCCACCTGGGTCCTGTCCAACCACGACAACCCCCGGCACCGGACGCGCTTTGGCGGGAGCGAGCGGAGAGCACGCGCCGCCGCCGTCCTCCTGCTCACCCTGCGCGGGACGCCGTTCGTATTCCAGGGCGAGGAGCTCGGCCTCGAGGACGCGGTCGTGCCGGCCTCCGCCCGCGTCGACCCGGGCGGGCGTGACGGCGCCCGCGCGCCGCTGCCCTGGACCGCGGAGCCCCCGCACGGATGGCCGGCCCCGCCCTTCCTCCCCTTCCCTCCCGAGCCTGGCGACCGCAGCGTCGAGCGCCAGCGCGGCACGCCGGGCTCGACGCTCCTGCTCTACCGCCGGCTGCTCGCGCTCCGCCGCCGCAGCGCAGCGCTCCGGGACGGCGACCTGCACCTCCTCGACGCCCCTCCGGAGGTCCTCCGCTTCGTGCGCGTCGCGGCGGGCGAGCGCTTCGAGGTCGCCGTCAACTTCTCTCTCGGGGCGGTGCCGCTCGCCGAGGCGGAGGGGGCGACCATCGTGCTGGCGAGCGACGACCTCGCGCCCGGGCAGCCGTTCGCCGGAGTCGTCCCGCCCGAGTGCGCCGTCGTCTTCTCGCCCGCCCAAGCGGTGCAAAGGCAGCCCTAGCGAAGGGCGGCAAGCCGGCCCTCGGCCGTCTGGCATCGTGTCGCGGTGATCCTGCGCGCGCCGGCGAATGCGATCGACCCGCGCATGCGCACGTACTGGACCGTCCAGGCCCTGATGGCCACCGCCGCTCTCGGGGCGCTCGTTGCCGCAGGGGCCGCGATCGCGGCGATGGTCGGTGCGACGACTGCGGCCTGGATCGTCGGGCTCGCGGGCGGCCTTGGCGTACTCCTCGTCGCGGCTTCCTCCCTCGTCGCCGTGCGGCTCGGATACCGGCACTTCCGCTACGAGGTGACCGAGCACGGCCTCTACGTGGCAAGAGGCCGTTTCTGGCGGCGGCAGCAGATCGTTCCCCACGCGCGCTTGCAGACCGTCGACACGACGGCCGGCCCGCTGCTCCGCGCCTTCGGGCTCGTCGCGGTCCAGGTGAGCACAGCGTCGGCGGCCGGGGGCACCTCGATTCCGGGTCTGCGGCGCCCGGTCGCGGACGAGCTCATCACCGAGCTCGCCCGCCGCGCCGAGCTCGAGGAAGGGACGTGATCGGGGAGGAGATCGACGGGCGTCTGCATCCGCTCGCGGTCCTGCTGATCGCGCGCCGCTTCGTCGGCATGAGCCTTCTGCCGGCTGCAGCACTCCTCCTCTCCGCGGGCACGAGGGTGATCGTGCCGCTCCTGGCGGTCGCGCTCCTCGTCGGCGTCCCGCTGGCCGTTCTGTCGTGGTCGCGCTTTCGCTACCGCGTCGCGGGCGGGCGCCTCGAGCTCCATTCGGGAGTCGTGGGCCGCAAGGTGCGGACAATCCCGCTCGATCGGCTCCGCGGCGTGGACCTGACGGCTTCCTTCCTCCATCGGCTGCTAGGCCTCGTCCGTGTCGAGTTCGAAGCGGCTGCGGGCGGCGGCTCACGTGCCGAGCTCTCGCTCGCCGCCGTCTCCCGGAGAGATGCCGAGAGGCTCCGCGCGGCGCTTCTCGGCCGCGCGCGGGACGTAGAGGAGGAGCCCGGGCCGCGGCGTCTGTACCGGGCGTCGCCCGGCCTGCTCGCGCTCGGCGGGGTCACGAGCCTGCGCTATCTGCTCGCCCCGGCCGCGATCGTCGGCTTCGTCTTCAACCTGGCGGACGATCTGCCCGGCGACGTCGCCGAGCGAGCCGCGGACGCCGCCGCCGAGCGGGCTCCGACCGACCCGGCGCTGATCGGCTTGCTCGCGGCCGGCGCGATCGTCGCCGTCCTGCTCCTCGCGGCCGCCGGCTCGCTGCTGGTCGACTGGGACTTCACGCTCGACGACGACGGCGAGCACCTCAGCGCGAGGCGCGGGCTCCTGACCCGCCGGCTGGTTCAGCTCGACCGCGACCGGATCCGAGGAGCCGATGTGCGGGACACGCCTCTCCGGCGGCCGTTCGGAATCGCGGCAGTGACCGCGATCGCGTCCGGGCTTCGCAGCCGCACGGGCGGGACGGCGCTCGCGCCCGTCACGCACGCCGCAGCCGCAGCCGCGCTGCTGCGCTCGGTCGACCCGCTGGCGCCGGATCCTCGGATGCCGCTCGTCTCGCATCCTCCGGCAGCGCGGACGCGCAGGCTCGTCCGCACGCTCCCGCTGGCCCTGCTCTCGCTCGGGGCGGCTACGGCCGCGATGGTTCCCTGGGCGATCGTGGCCGCCGCGCTGCTCACCGCCTCGGCCGTCTTGCTCGCGCTCGACCGCTATCGCCAGCTCGGCCACCGCTTCGACGGCCGGCGGCTGACCATGCGCGGAGGGAGCCTGCTCCGGCGCTGGTCCGAGCTCGATCCCGCCGCGGCGGTGGCGTTCGAGCTGCGGAGCTCGCCCGGCCAACGGCGGGCCGGCCTCTGCACGCTCACGCTGCACCTCGGCCAGGGTGCCGGCTCGCGCCGCGCGCTCGACCTGGGCGAGGAGCAGGCGGCAGAGCTCATGACCCGGCTCGAGCCGCGGCTGCTCGCGCCCCTGGTCGCGTCGCGGGAAGCGGGCGGAGGGTCCGGCTAGCCCGGCACGGACTCGATGGCGAGCAGGTTCCCGTCGGGGTCCCGGCACCACGCGGCCCGGACGTCGCCGACGGCGGCGATCCCGCCCTCCGTCTTCATCTGCGGCAGGTCGTACTCCTCGAACTCGACGCCCTGCTCGCGCAGCCTCGCGACCGCCTCGTCGACGTCGTCGACCCGGAAGCCGGCGACCGTGTGCCTGCTCTTTCCGGCGCCGACGCTCTCGTAGAGGAGCAGCGTCCCCTGCCCGGCCTTGAACTCGGCTTCCCGGTTCTCCGGCAGGTCGTCGCGGCGCTCCTGCAGCTCCAGCCCGAGCGTCTCGCCGTAGAAGCGGATCGCCGCCTCGACGTCCGAGACGGGCACGATCGCCACGATTCCCGCGCGGGCGAGCATCTCAGGACGAGACCCCGGCCGGCTTCGGCAGCGGCTCGATCGCCTTCAGCGCCCGCTCGATCTCGTCCTCCGGGAGGGCGAAGTCCTCCAGGTCTCCGCGCAGGAAGGCGTCGTACGCGCCGAGGTCGAAGTGGCCGTGGCCGGAGAGGTTGAAGAGGATCGTCCGCTCCCGCCCCTCCGCGTCGGCCCGCGCGGCAGCCTCGACGACGCCATGCACGGCGTGCGCGGCCTCCGGCGCCGGGATGATTCCCTCGGCGCGCGCGAAGCGGACGGCCGAGGCGAAGACGTCCGTCTGGCCGTAGGCCTCGGCGCGGACGAGCCCGTCGAGGACGAGCTGCGAGATGAGCGGGGCGACGCCGTGGTAGCGGAGGCCGCCCGCGTGGATCCCGGGCGGCACGAAGTCGTGGCCGAGCGTGTGCATGGGGACGAGCGGCGTGAGCTGCCCGGTGTCGCCGAAGTCGTACGCGAAGGGCCCTCGCGTCAGCGTCGGGCACGCGGCCGGCTCGCAGGCGAGCACCTCGATCTCGCGCCCCGCGATCTTCTCGCGCAGGAAGGGGAACGCGAGCCCGGCGAAGTTCGAGCCGCCGCCGACGCACCCGGCGACGAGGTCCGGGAAGGCGCCGGCGACCTCCATCTGGGCGAGCGCCTCCTGCCCGATCACCGTCTGGTGGAGGAGGACGTGGTTGAGGACGCTGCCGAGCGAGTAGGCGGTGTCTTCGCGCTGGGCTGCGTCCTCGACCGCCTCCGAGATGGCGATCCCGAGGCTGCCCGGCGAGTCCGGAGCCGTTTCGAGGATCGCGCGGCCCGAGCTCGTGTCCTGCGAGGGGCTCGGGACGACGCTCGCGCCCCAGGTCTCCATCATCGAGCGCCGGTACGGCTTTTGCTCGTACGAGACCTTGACCATGTAGACCTTGCACTCGAGCCCGAAGAGCTGCGTGGCGAGCGCGAGCGCGCTCCCCCACTGGCCGGCGCCCGTCTCCGTGGAGATCCTCGTGCGCCCGGCCTCCTTCACGTAGTAGGCCTGCGCCACCGCCGTGTTCGGCTTGTGGCTGCCGGCCGGCGAGACGCCCTCGTACTTGTAGAAGATCCGCGATCGGGTGCCCAGCTCGCGCTCGAGGCGGTAGGCGCGGTAGAGGGGCGTCGGGCGCCAGAGGCGGTAGACGTCACGGACGGCGTCCGGGATCGCCACCTCGGCGTCCTCGGAGACCTCCTGGAGGATGAGGTCCATGGGGAAGAGCGGGGCGAGGTCGTCGGGGCCGACGGGCTCGCCGGTGCCGGGATGGAGCACCGGCTGCGGCCGGTTCGGCATGTCGGCCGCGATGTTGTACCAGCCGGCCGGGATCGCGCTCTCGGGCAGCGTGATCTTCGTCTCGCTCACGGCGAGGCGAGCATACCTCTACTCCGGAGCGCAGTCGTCCCCGTCCACCGAGGCGCCCGGCAGGCGACCCAGAAGGGCGGAGAGGGCGGCGAGGTCGTCCTCGGAGAAGCGCGACGTGAAGAGCTCGTGGATGCCCGCCAGATGGGTGCCCGACGCGTCGCGGAGTTTCTGCTCCCCTGCCTCGGTGAGCTGGGCGTAGACGACCCGGCGGTCGGTCTCGCACGCCGCCCGCTCGACGAGCCCGGCGTCCTCGAGGCCCTCGAGCAGGCGCGTGATCCCCGACGCCGTGAGGACGACGCGCGCGGCGAGGTCGACGCGCCGCAGGCGCTGCTCGGGGGCCCGCTGGAGGTGGAGCAGCACCTCGTAGTCGTTGATCGTGAGCCCGTGGCCGGCGACGAGGTCGGCCGAGAGCTGGCGCGTCAGCGCCGCGTGCGCGCGCAGGAAGCGAACCCACGCCTCGAGCTGACGCTCACGGGGGAGGACCGGGGTGCTCATGCGTCCTACTGTAGTAAACGTCCTCGCGGACGAGGTGACCGGGAGCGGGGCGGGCGATCGCGGCGGCTAGCCTACCGGCGTGCGCGACGAGCACGGCATCCAGGCGGAGGGGCTCGTCCGGGAGTTCAAGGGCGGGATCCGCGCGGTGGACGGGATCGCGCTCCAGGTCGCACCGGGCGAGATCTACGGCTTCCTAGGGCCGAACGGGGCCGGGAAGTCGACCACCGTGCACATGCTCACGACGCTCTTGCCGCCCACCGCGGGGAGCGCGCGCGTCGCCGGCTTCGACGTCGTCCGGGAGGGTGCGCGCGTCCGTGCGGCGATCGGCGCTGCGCTCCAGGAGGCGGCGCTCGACCCACTCCTCACCGGTCGCGAGCACCTCCGCCTCCAGACGGCGCTGCACGGCATGACGAAGGCCGAGCGCCGTCCGCGCACCGAGGCGCTGCTCGAGCGCGTCGGGCTCACGCAGGCCGCCAACCGCAAGGTCCGCACCTACTCGGGCGGCATGAAACGCCGCCTCGACCTCGCCCTCGCGCTCGTGCACGAGCCGAGCATCCTTTTCCTCGACGAGCCGACGACGGGGCTCGACCCGCAGAGCCGCAACGGGCTCTGGGCGGAGGTCGCGCGCCTGGCGAGCGACGAGGGCGTCACCGTCTTCCTGACCACGCAGTACCTCGAGGAGGCCGACGTGCTCGCGGACCGGGTCGGGATCATCGACCGCGGCCACATCGTCGCCGAAGGGAGGCCCGCGGCGCTGAAGGCGGAGATCGGCCGCCCGAGCGTCGAGGCAATCCCGTGCAGCGCGGGCGACCGCGCCGCCGTGGCCGAGGTGCTGAGGCGTTTCGGCCGCCCCGTGCCCGGCTCGCCGAAAGGGGTCACCGTCCGTCTCGACGGCGGCGAGGAGGCGCTCGCCGACGTCGTCCGCGCCCTCGAGGCGGAGAGCCTCCACCTCGACCACCTGCAGCTCCACGCGCCGACGCTCGACGACGTCTTCCTGGCCAAGACGGGCCGCTCCCTGGAAGGCGCCGGCGACGAGGCCGAGGCGGAACCCCAGCCCGTGTCCGCCTGACGAGCGGGTGAGCTCGCCGCTCCTCCTCCAGGTCGGGAGCCTCGCGCGGCGCTCCGTCGTCCGCACGCTGCGCCAGCCGGTGAACGTCGTCCCCTCGTTCCTCTTCCCGCTCATCCTGCTCGCGGTCAACGTGGGAGGGCTCGGCGCCGCGGAGCAGCTTCCCGGCTTCCCATCCGACTCCTACCTCGACTTCGCGCTCGCCTTCACGTTCATGCAGGGCGCGCTCTTCGCGACCACGAGCGCGGGCACCGACCTCGCGCGCGACATTCAGACGGGCTTCCTCGACCGGCTCGCGCTGACGCCGATGCGGAACGCCGCGCTCCTCGCCGGGCAGCTGGCCGGGATCGTCGTCCTCGCCCTCGTTCAGGCGACGCTCTACCTGACGGTCGGCATCCTCGCCGGCGTCCGCCCGGAGAGCGGCTTGCCGGGACTGTTCGTCGTCGTGCTCCTCGCCGTCCTGATCGCGCTCGCCTTCGGCGCGGTCGGCGCCTTCCTCGCCCTGCGGACCGGCAGCGGCGAGGCCGTGCAGGCGATGTTCCCGCTCCTCTTCGTCTTCCTCTTCCTCTCCTCCATGAACCTGCCGCGGAACCTGATCGAGATCGACTGGTTCAGGACCGTCGCGACGATCAACCCGGTCTCGTACCTGATCGAGGGGATCCGCAGCCTGATCGTGACCGGATGGGACGCCCAGGCGCTCGCGCTCGGCTTCGGGATCGCCCTCGGCCTCGGGGCGCTCGCGCTGACCGCGGCGAGCCTGGCGCTGCGGGGAAGGATCGCGCGCGCGTGAGCTCGTTCCGCTCCGTCGCCTTCGGGGTCGCCTGGCGCGGGATCCACAACGCGTTCACGAACCCGGCGATCCTCGTGCCGTCGACGCTCTTCCCGCTCTTCTTCTTCACGGCGTTCGCGGGCGGGCTCTCGCGCGTCGCCGAGGTGCCAGGCTTCGACTTCCCGGCCGGCTACACCGCGTTCCAGTTCGTCTTCGTCTTCCTCCAGTCGGCCGCCTTCGGCGGCATCTTCAACGGCTTCGCGATCGCCCGGGACTTCGAGAGCGGCTTCGCGCGCCGGCTCCTGCTCGCGGCGCCGCGGCGCACCGGCATCGTCGCCGGCTACGCGCTCGTCGCCCTCGTCCGCTGGCTCGCGACTGCCGCCGTCGTGACGGTGGTGGCGCTCCTGTCGGGGATGGAGGTGCTCGGCGACGGCGTCGAGCTCCTCGGGCTCGTCGTGCTGGGGCTGCTCGTGAACGTCGCGGCCCTGCTCTGGGCGACGGGGATCGCGATGCGGTTCCGCACGCTGCAGGCGGGGCCCCTCATGCAGATTCCGGTCTTCCTGACGCTCTTCCTCGCGCCGGTCTACGTGCCTCTAGAGCTCCTCGACGGCTGGATCCACGCGATCGCGAGCGTCAACCCGGCGACGTTCCTCCTCGAGGCGGGCCGCGGCCTGATCGCCGGCCAGCCCGTCGAGGTCGCCGCCGCCTTCACGGTCGCCGTGGCCGCGGTCACCCTCTTCGCGCTCTGGGCGGTCAGCGGCCTCCGTAGCGCCGAGGCGGCCGGCTAGCCCTCAGGAGCGTGTCCCCGGCGGACGTGGCGGTGCCAGGCACCGCCGTGTCCGGTGGGGACAGCGGCCGGTTCGGGGCGCGCCGGTCGCCATCAGCCTTCGCCGTGCGCGGCCGGCGCGCGCCCGGCCCGCTGC
>DASTBX010000062.1:0-18829 GCA_035711645.1 Gaiellaceae bacterium | reverse complement strand
GCCTGCTGCGCGCCGCCGGCGACGCCGCAAACGCCCAGGGCTTCGCCCGCCTGCGCGCGCGGGCGACCGAGCTCGAGCGCGACTTCGCCTACGGCTGCGTCCGTCAGCTGCTCGACCCCCTCGTCGCGAAGGCGTCGGAGGAGGACCGCGGCCGTCTCTTCGACGGTGCGGCCGCCCTTTCCAAGCCTCTTTTCGCCCCGGCGCGCGGCGGCGGGCGGCCGCCGCCCGCGGACGGCTCCTTCTCGATGCTGCACGGCCTTTACTGGCTCGTCGACAACCTCTCCGAGGATGGGCCCGTCGTCCTTGCCGTCGACGACGTCCACTGGTGCGACGCGGAGTCGCTGCGCTTCCTGAACTACCTGGCTCCTCGCCTCGACGGCCTCCGGCTCGTCGTGCTCGGCTCCGCGCGCAGCGGCGAGAACGTCACCGACCTGGCCCGCCTCGCGGCGAGCCCCGAGACCACGGTTCTCCGTCCGCGCCCGCTCAGCACCGGCGCGATCGTGAGGCTGTGCGAGCGGCGGCTCGGCCTCGAGGTGGAGCCCGAGTTCGCCGTCTCGTGCCGCGAGGCGACCGGCGGGAACCCGTTCTTCCTGGAGGCGCTCCTGCGCGAGGTGGGGGAGCTGGGGATCGCCCCGGTCGCCGGCGAGGCTGACCGCGTGCGGGCCGTCGGGCCCGCGGCGGTGGCCGAGGCGATGCTCCTCCGGCTCGCCGAGACGCCCGCGGCGACGGCTCTCGTGCGTGCCGTCGCCGTCCTCGGCGACGGCGCGAGCGTTGCCGAGGCGGCCCGCCTCGCCGAGCTCTCGGAAGAGAAGGCGGCCGACGCCGCCGACCTGCTGATCCGGCTCGCCGTCCTGCGTCCTGACGAGCGGCTCGAGTTTCTGCATCCCATCGTGCGGGAGGCGGTGAGCGCGGACGTCGGCGCCCACGAGCGCGCCGCCGCCCACACGAGGGCTGCGGAGATCCTCGCTTCCCTCGGGGCGGACGACGAGCGGATCGCCGCGCAGCTCGTGGAAGCGCCGCCGGGGGACGATCCCGAGCGGGTCGAGCTCCTCCGCAGGGTGGGCACCGACGCGCTCGCCCGCGGCGCGCCCGCAGCCGCAGCCGCCTGGTTCGGCCGCGCCGTGCTCGAGAACCCGCCCGCCGAGGCGCGCGGCGACCTGCTTCTCGAGCTCGGGTCGGCGGAGCTGCGCCTCGGCAGGCGTGAAGCGGTCGACCACCTGGCCGCCGCGGTCGAGCTCGTCCGGGAGCCCGCGCGGCACGCGAGCGCCGTACGGCAGCTCGCCCACGCCCTGACCCAGTCCGGGAACGCAGCCCAGGCCGCCGCGGCGATCGTGGCCGCGGTCGACCTCCTCGAGGGCCTTGACCGCGAGCAGGCGCTACTGCTCGAGGCGGAGCTCGGTTACCACGCCCAGCATGCGGGCCTCGAGACCCGCGCTCTCGCCGCGGAGCGCCTCGAGCGTCTCGGGGACCTGCCGGGCGCCACTCCGGGCGAGCGTCTCGTGGCGGCGAGCCTTGCCTGCGAACGGGCCCTGAGGAGCGGGTCCGCCGCCGAGGCGCAGGCATACCTGGAGCGCGCGCTCCCCGGCTGGCGCGGCCCGGACGAGCAGCTCAACATCGCAGGGCTCTTCTACAGCCTGATCGTCGGCCTGCTCGGCTGCGACGCCCTCGATCTCGCCGACGAGTGCCTCGAGCAGGGGCTCGCGGACGCCCGCGCCCGCTCCTCGCTGCCGGAAATCGCCTACGTGTCGTGCTGGCGCGGCCGGACCTCGCTGCGCCGGGGTGCCGTCGCCCGGGCGGAGGCGGATGCGCGCCTGGCGCTCGAGCTCCTCACGACGCATCGCCTGCTGGGGAGGCGCTTCGCGCTCGGGCTGCTCGTGCAGGCGCTCGTCGAGGCGGGCGACCTGGATGCGGCCGAGCGGGAGCTGCGCGACAGCGGCCTCGGCGACGACATCCCCGCGAGCCGGGCCAGCAACTACCTGCTCGAGGCGCGGGCGCTGCTCCACCTCGCCCGGGAGCGGACCCGGGAGGGGCTCGACGACCTGCTCGAGTTCGGCCGCCGCGACGAGCTGTACGGCGCGGGGAACCCGCATGCGTCGCGCTGGCGTTCGCAGGCGGCGCTCGCGCTCGCCGACCTCGGGGAGGTCGACCGGGCGGGCGAGCTCGCCGGCGACGACCTCGCGCGCGCCCGGCGCTGGGGAGCTCCGAGCGGGGTCGGCGTCGCGCTCCGGGCCGTGGCGCTCCTCGAAGGCTCCCCTGTCCCGCGCCTGCGCGAGTCGGTGCAGGCGCTCGAGGGCTCGCCGGTGCGGCTGGAGCACGCGCGCGCCCTGGTCGACCTCGGGGCGGCGCTGCGCCGCGCCAACCAGCGCGCCGAGGCGCGGTCGGAGCTCGAGCGCGGGCTCGCCCTCGCGGAGCGCTGCGGCGCCGCCGCGCTCGCCGAGTACGCCCGCACCGAGCTGCGCGCGGCCGGAGGACGGGTCAGCGACCCGCACGGGGCGGGCGTCGAGCAGCTGACCGTGTCGGAGCGGCGTGTCGCCGAGCTCGCGGCCGAGGGTCACACGAACCCCGAGATCGCGCAGGCGCTGTTCGTGACGCGGAAGACGGTGGAGACGCACCTGGGCCGCGTCTACCGCAAGCTCGGCATCCCGGGCCGTCTGAAGCTGGCCGAGGCTTTGCGCGACGAGCTGACTGCGTCGGAAGCCTGACCTCCCGCACGGGCTCCGTGCCGGAAGATCAGGGACGCGCTTCGGGGAGCTCACCGACGCGCCGCCGGGGCGGCGCGGTCGACCATCCTCGGCATGAGCAGGGAGGAGCTCGGACCGCAGGGGATCGTCATGGACGCCGTCGTCGCTGCCGCGACGGCGGGGGACGAGCGGGCGTTCGCACAGCTCGTCGACCGCCACCGGCGCGAGCTGCAGGTGTACACGTACCGGATCCTCGGCTCCCGTGAGGACTCGGCCGACGCGACCCAGGAGACATTCCTGCGTGCGTGGCGCATGCGGACGACCTTCCGCGGTCGCGGCTCCTTCCGCTCGTGGCTCTACCGGATCGCGACGAACGTGTGCCTCAGCGCTCGCGAGCGCCGGTCGGCACGGCGGCACGTCGGGCCCGGGCACGACCTGGCCCGGATCGTGCCGCTCCGTGACGAGCCGCTCGAGGAGATCGCGTCCTCCGACCCCGAGCCGGACGCGGAGGTCGTCTCCAAGGAGACCGTCGAGCTCGTCTTCCTCGCCGCGGTTCGGCACCTGCCGCCCAGGCAGTGCGCCGTCCTGATCTGCCGCGACGTGCTGGGCTGGTCCGCCAGGGAGACCGCGGAGCTCCTCGGGACGAGCATCGCCTCGGTCACCAGCGCCGTGCAGCGCGCCCGTGCGACGCTGAGGAAGCAGCTCCCCCGACAACGGCTCGAGTGGCCGCCGGCGACCGACCCGAGCGCCGAGGAACGGGAGCTGGTCGAGCGCTACCTCGACGCGGTCTCGCGCGGCGGCGCGGACGAGTTCGTCACCGTGCTGCACGAGCAGGCGGGGTTTCGGCTCGCAGCATCCCGCCCGGCGCGGGCGCGGATCGCCGCCGGGTGCCGTTGAGCGAAGGGAAAGAGAATGGCCAGAGCAGGAGACGAGCTCGTCAACCGCGCGACCGGCCTGCGGATCGTCTTCCGCGAGACGGCCCAGTCCACGAACGGCGAGCTCCTCCAAGTGGACTGGATCGGCCCTCCCGGCTGGACGACCGGCCCCCTCCACGCTCACCCGCGCCAGGAGAAGCGCCTGGAGGTCCTGTGCGGGACGCTCGGCCTCCGGGCCGACGGCGCCCCGCGCCGGCACGGACCGGGCGAGGTCGCCGTGATCCCGCCCGGCATGCCCCACGCCGCGTGGAACGCGGGCGCCGGCGACGTGCACGTCCTCGTCGAGTTCAGACCGGCCCTCCGGACGGAGGTCGCCCTCGAGGCCCTGGCCGCCCTGGCGCGCGACGGGCTGACGACGGCGGCGGGCGTCCCCCGCAACCCGCTCCGGCTCGCCCTCGTCCTCCGCCACTTCGAGGACGAGGTCGCCTTCGCCCGGCCGGCGCCGGCAGTCCAGAGAGCGCTTCTCGGCCCGCTGGCCGCGCTCGGGCGCGCGCTCGGGTACCGGGCCGACTATTCCTACCGACAGCGAGCGAGGAGGATTTCCAAGTGACGACCACCCTGCGAGACAGCATCCCGGAGTTGCGCGCCGAGCTTCGCGGGCAGGTGATCGCCCCGGACGACCCGAGGTACGACGAGGCGCGCTCCGTCTTCGTCCCCACCGTCGACCGCCGCCCCGCGGCGATCGTCCGGCCCGTAGACGCCGGCGAGGTCGCGCACGTCGTGACGCTGGCGCGCGAAGGCGGGCTCGAGCTTGCCGTCCGCAGCGGCGGGCACAGCGGCGCCGGCCACGGCGTCAGCGACGGAGGCATCGTGCTCGACCTGGCGCTCCTGAAGGCCCTCGAGCTCGATCCGGACCGCCGCGTCGCCTGGGCGGAGACCGGCCTCACGGCCGGCGAGGTCACCCGCGCCGCGGGCGACCACGGCCTCGCGGTCAGCTTCGGCGACACCGGCTCGGTCGGCATCGGAGGCCTGACCCTCGGCGGCGGCGTCGGCTACCTCGTGCGCAAGCACGGGCTCACGGTCGACAGCCTGCTCGCTGCCGAGATCGTGACCGCCGACGGCCGGCTGCTGCTCGCCGACGAGGAGCAGCACGCGGATCTCTTCTGGGCAATCCGCGGCGGCGGCGGGAACTTCGGCGTCGCGACCCGCTTCCGCTACCGGTTGCAGCCGGTCGGCACCGTCACTGGCGGGATGCTCCTCCTTCCCGCGACGCCCGACACCATCGCCTCGTTCGTCGCCGCGGCCGAGGCGGCGCCCGACGAGCTGTCGGCGATCGCGAACGTCATGCCCGCGCCGCCGCTGCCGTTCGTCCCGGAGGAGCACCACGGCACGCTCGTGATCATGGGCATGCTCGTGCACGCCGGGCCCCTCGAGGAGGGGGAGCGGGCCGTCGCCCCGTTCCGCGCCCTGGCGGAGCCGCTCGCCGACCTGGTCCGGCCGATGCCGTACCCGGAGATCTATCCACCGGACGATCCCGACTACCGCCCCCTCGCGGCCGCGCGCACGATGTTCGTCGACACGGTCGGCCGCGCCGACGCCGAGACGATCGTGGAGCGGCTCTCGAGCTCGACCGCGCAGATGCCCGTGGCCCAGCTCCGCACCCTCGGCGGCGCCATGGCGGCGGTCCCGGCCGACGCGACGGCGTTCGCGCACCGGGCGAGCCGGATCATGGTCAACGTCGCCGCCGTCTTCGGCGACCCCGAGGAGGCTCCCGCCCACGAAGCCTGGGTCGACGCCACGGCCGCGGCGCTGCGGCAGTCGGACGACGGCGCGTACGTCAACTTCCTCGGAGACGAGGGCGACGAGCGGGTCCGCGCCGCCTACCCCGGAGCGACGTGGGAGCGGCTCAGGGCGATCAAGGAGCGGTACGACCCGACGAACCTCTTCCGTCTCAACCAGAACATCCCGCCGCTTGCCGGGGCGGGCGATGAGTCGAAGGCCGACCGGCCGGTCTAGACCAGTGAGCGCCCGCGAGACTGCGAAGGAGGCAAAGATGCGCAGGGTGATAGTCAACGAGTGGATGACCCTCGACGGTGTCGTCCAGGCGCCCGGCGGCGCCGAGGAGGATAGGACCGGCGGCTTCGCCCACGGGGGCTGGCACATGCCCTACTTCGACGACGTGTCGCAGGCCCGGGTCGTCGAGGGCCTCGGCGAGGCGGGCGGCTTCCTGCTCGGGCGCCGCACGTACGAGATCTTCGCCGCCTACTGGCCGAATGCCCCCGAGGAGGAGCAGGTCGTCGCGGAGCCCCTGAACACGAAGCCGAAGCACGTGGCGACGACCACGCTCGCCGAGCCCCTCGCGTGGCAGAACTCCACCGTTCTCGAGGGTGAGCTGGACGAGGCGGTGGACGCGCTGAAGCAGGAAAACGGCGGCGACCTGCACGTGATCGGGAGCGCCGAGCTCGTCCGGGCCCTGATCGAACGCGACCTGGTGGACGAGTTCCGGTTCATGATCGACCCGCTCGTCGTGGGCGGCGGCAAGCGGATCTTCCGAGACGACGGAGAGCGCCGGCCGCTGCGGCTGGTGGAGAGCGAGGTGACGAGCACCGGCGCGATCCTCGCGAGGTACGCACCGGCCGACCGCTGACGCCGCGCTCGCGCAGCGGCCGGTGCACGCCGGCGAGGCACGCTATGCTCAGGCGCGTAGGGGAGTATCCCCCGCGCTCCGTCGTCATTCCGGCCGTCCGGCCCGGCGGAGCGGCCCACCTGGGCGGGAGAGACCTACGAAGGGCAACGTCCGCGATTTCCTTCGGAGGCGTCTCATGGACCCACGGACATCTGCAGGCGGCGGGACCCCGGCGGCCGGGGCCGAGGCCGTCTTCGACCACATCGTCGTCGGCATCGACTCGACGGACGAGAGCCTCGTTGCCGCCGCGCAGGCCGGGCTGCTCCGCGCGCCGGGCGGTCGGCTCGTCCTGGTCGCGGCCGCGGAGCGGTACCTCGCCGCGCACGCCGGCATGCTGGCGCCGCGCGCCGACGACGAGCTGACGGCGGCAGCCTCGACCGAGCTGGAGCGCGCGCGGGAGCTCGTCGACGCGGACGACGCCGTGCTCGTGTCGGGCAACCTCGTGCCCCTGCTCTGCTCCGAGTGCGAGCGTCGCGGCGCGACGCTGATCGCGGTCGGGGTCCGGCCGCACCGGCGCCTCGGCGCCCTCACCTTCGGCGGTCACGACGTCGACGCGCTGCACGACGGGCACTGCTCCGTCCTCATCGCCCGGCCGGGCTGGGGCCCGGCGACGCCGAACAGGGTCGTCGTCCCCGTCGACGGTTCGGAGGAGTCACGGGCCGCCGAGGCCGCGGCGCGCTCGCTGGCCCAGCGGCTCGGCTGCGGGATCGTGCCGACGATCGGCCTGGGAGAGGACGTCGACCTTGCGCTGCTGCGCGCCGAGCGCGAGGACGCGCTGCTCCATCCCGGCTCGCTGCTCGACGCGGTCGTCACCGCCTCGACGCAGCGCGGCCTCGTCATCGTCGGCCGCGCGCGGCCCCACGGTCGCCGGTGGCGAGCCGACTTCGCCGAGCGCGTCGTCCACGCCGCGCGCTGCTCCGTCCTCGTGATCGAGCACGAGGACGCCGGCCCTGCGGGCGCAGCCGGGGCAGCCGCCGCGACCGATGGCTAGGCCTACCGCTCCCCCTGCCGCCCCCACGCGAGCGCAGGCCGGGCCCGACGCGGTCGTCCCGCCCTGGCACGGCCTCCCGCTCGACGAGGTCGCGGCCGCGCTCGACACGCGACTGGACGCAGGCCTGAGCTCCGGGCAGGCGAAGCGGCGGCTCGCGGAGCACGGCCCGAACGAGCTCGAGGCCGCCGGCCGCGTGTCGCCCTGGAGGCTTCTGCTCGAGCAGTTCAGGAACGTCCTGATCCTCATCCTGCTCGTCGCCGTCGGCCTCTCGATCGCCCTCGGGCATGCGACGGAGGCGATCGTGATCGGGGCGATCGTGCTCCTCGCCGCGCTGCTGGGCTTCGTGCAGGAGTACCGCGCCGAACGGGCGATCGAGGCCCTGACGCGGATGGCCGCGCCGACGGCGACCGTCCGGCGTGACGGAAAGGAGGTCGACGTCCCGGCCCGGGAGCTCGTTCCGGGGGACGTGATGCTCCTCGACGCCGGCGACAAAGCCTCGGCCGACGGCCGGCTCGTGGAGACGGTCAACCTGCGGGTCGAGGAGTCCGCGCTGACCGGCGAGTCGCTGGCGGTCGAGAAGCATGCGGACGAGGTCGCGGAAGCCGACTCGTCGCTCGGCGACCGCCGGAACATGGTCTACTCCGGCACGACGATCGCCTACGGGCGGGGCGCCGCCGCCGTCGTCGCGACCGGGATGAAGACCGAGTTCGGCGCCATCGCCCGGATGCTCGAGTCGATCGAGCGCGCGAAGACGCCGCTCCAGCTCAGCCTGGACCGGGTGGGAGTGCTCCTGGCGCGGGCGGCGTTCGTCGTCGTGCTCCTCGTCGTCAGCCTCGGGCTGCTGCGCGGGGAGCCGCTCCTCGACATGCTCCTCTTCGGCACGGCGCTGGCCGTTGCGGTCGTGCCCGAGGCCCTGCCGGCCGTCGTCACCATCTCGCTGACGCTCGCGGCCCAGCGAATGGTGAAGCGCAACGCCCTCGTCCGCCGCCTGCCGGCGATCGAGACGCTCGGAAGCGTCACCGTCATCTGCACCGACAAGACGGGGACGCTGACGAGGGACGAGATGACGGTGCGCAAGGTCTTCGCGGGGGGGCAGTTGCTCGGCGTCTCGGGTGCGGGCTACGAGCCCGTCGGCGAGTTCACGCGGAACGGCTCGCCGGTCGACCCGCCCGGGGCTCTGCTCGAGGCGCTCCGGGCGGCGGCGCTCGCCTCCGACGCCCGCCTGCTCCCCTGGGAGACCGACGGGCAGTGGCAGCTCCGGGGCGATCCGACGGAGGGCGCCCTGGTCGTCGCGGCGGCCAAGGCCGGTCTCGACAGGGGGGAGCTGGAACGGCGCTTCCCGCGTGTCGACGAGATCCCGTTCACCTCCGAGACCAAGCGCATGACGACCCTGCACGAGACGGAGGACGGCGTGGTCGCCTACGCGAAGGGGGCGCCCGAGGTCATCCTCGCCTCCTGCACGCGGCAGCTCGGCGCCTCGGGCGAGAGCGAGCTCGACGCCGAGGCTCGCAAGGCCCTCCTCCACACGGCGGAAGAGCTGGCGGGCGAGGCGCTGCGCGTCCTCGCCGTGGCCCGGCGGCCGACAGCCACCGTTGGCAACGCCGAGCGCGACCTCACGTTCCTCGCCCTGATCGGGATGATCGACCCGCCGCGCCCGGAGGCGCGGGAGGCGGTCGAGACGTGCGTCGAGGCCGGCGTCACGCCCGTGATGATCACGGGCGACCATCCGCTCACGGCCGAGGCGATCGCCCGCGAGCTCGGCATCCTCACCGACGGCCGGGCGGTCACCGGCGCGGAGCTCGAGGCGATGGACGACGGCGAGCTCGACGACGCCGTCGAGACGATCCAGGTCTACTCGCGCGTCTCCCCGCTCCACAAGCTGCGTGTCGTCACCGCCCTGCAGGAGCGGGGGCACTCGGTGGCCATGACTGGAGACGGGGTCAACGACGCGCCCGCCCTCAAGAAGGCCGACATCGGCGTCGCCATGGGCCTCACCGGCACCGACGTCGCCAAGGAGGCGGCGGCGATGACGCTCACCGACGACAACTTCGCCTCGATCGTGGCGGCGGTGGAGGAGGGCCGCGGCGTCTTCTCCAACATCAAGAAGTACCTCATGTACCTGCTCGCCGCGAACCTCGGCGAGGTCGGCCTCCTGCTCGGCGCGTCGCTCGCGGGCAAGCCGCTGCCGCTCAGCCCGGTCCAGATCCTCTACGTCAATCTCGCCACCGACGGCTTGCCCGCGCTCGCGCTCTCGGTCGACCCGGCGGAACGGGACCTGATGCGCCGGCCGCCGCGCAGCCGGCGGCAGGGCATCTTCACGCGGCCTGTCGTGGCGCTGATCGCCGTGGGCGGGGTCTGGTCGGGGCTGACGACGCTCGGCCTGTTCGTCTGGGCGCTCTCGGCCGACAGGCCCCTGTCGGAGGCGATGACGATGACGTTCGCCACGCTCGTCTTGATCGAGTTCTTCAAGGCCTTCAGCTTCCGCTCCGACCACAACACCATCCTCGACCGGCCGTTCGCCAACAGATGGCTCAACCTCGCGATCGCCTGGGAGCTCCTCCTCCTCGGGCTCGTCGTCAACGTGCCGTTCCTGCAGGACGCCTTCGGGACGCGCGCCCTCTCGCCGGAGACGTGGCTGGGCCTCGCCGGCCTGGCCTTCACCATCGTGCCGGTGCTCGAGATCGCCAAGCTCGTGCTCCGGCGCGCGCGGCGCGGTCACCCGCCGGCCGTCGGCTTGTAGCGAGGGAGTGCGACGCCCCGATGAATTTGGGCGCTGTCGCCGGTCGGACCAGTGGAAAGTCCGCCGGACAAGGAGCTCACCATGACAATGCAGACGTTCGTCAACCTGCCCGTGAAGGATCTCGCCAAGGCGAGAGAGTTCTTCACCGCGCTCGGCTTCTCGTTCGACCCGGAGTTCACCGACGAGAACGCCACGCGCATGATCATCAGCGACGACACCTCGGTGATGCTCGCGGTGGAGCCGTTCTTCAGGGGATTCATCGAGCCGCAGGAGATCGCCGACACGTCGAGGACCAAGGAGGTGATCGTGGGGCTCTCCGCCGAGAGCAGGGAGCAGGTCGACGAGCTCGCGGAGAAGGCGCTCGCCGCCGGCGGCGAGGCGCTCGGAGAGCCGGACGACCGGGGGTTCATGTACATGCGCGGCTTCCGCGACCTCGACGGGCACCAGTGGTCGTTCATCCACATGGACATGTCCGCGATCCCAGCGGCCTAGGCGTCGGAGTGATCGACGAGCACCGCGTCGAGGTCTCCGGCGCCGATCGCCGCCGCCCAGCGCTCGATCAGGGGCGCGAATCTCCTGCTCGGCCGTCTGCCGCTCGGACGTCGAAACCACGCGCTCGCGCCGCGCCCCTGACTGGCGAAATGACGAGGGGCCGGCACGCGCCGGCCCCTCGCTCTACGCCTTGACCTCGATCCGGCGGCGCTGGGCGCGCTCCGACTTGGGCTCACTGTCCCCTCGAGCCGGCTCGGCGCGAGCTGTGCCGTCATTGCGACACCGCCGTGGCCTCTGCGAAGATCTTGCGGCTTGGGAAGGAGGAAGTCGATCACGAGCGGAGACTTCCGTCAGCGGGCTCGGTCGCGTGGCAACGCGGATGCCCCCCCGCTGGCGGAGGCGAAGCTGGCGGCGCCGCGGCAGCGGGCCGAGATCGTCGATCGGCCGCGTCTCTTGCGTGCGCTCGACGCCGGCGAGGGAGTGCCCGTCACCCTTGTCGCCGCGCCGGCGGGCTACGGGAAGACGACGGCGGTGCGCGCCTGGTGTGCGTCCCGCCAGGCGCCGATCGCCTGGGTCACGCTCGATGCCGGGGACAACGATCCGATGCGCCTTTGGATGTATGCCGCGACTGCCGTCGATCGAGTTCGCGAGGGTCTCGGGCGCGGGGCGCTGCAGCGGCTGAGCGTGGCCCCGGGCGCTATCGAACCCCCTGTAGACGAGCTGATGAACGGGATCGAGGCCTTCGGAACGGGTCTCGTGCTCGTGTTCGACGACCTTCAGTCCGTCACGGACGACGAATGTCTCGCGTCGATCAACTATGCGCTCGAGCACCTGCCGGCGGCCGCACGCCTGGTCGTGATCTCGCGAGCCGACCCGGCGCTCCGGCTTGCGCGGCTGCGTGCTCAGGGTGGGCTTGCGGAGCTGCGCGCCGACGAGCTCGCGTTCACGGTGGAAGAGGCGCACGAGCTCCTCGTCGAGCGCGGGGGTATCGATCTCGGGGCGGAGGAGGTCGAGCTGCTCCACGAGCGGACCGAAGGGTGGCCCGCCGCGCTCTTGCTCGCGTCGATCTGGCTTCGCAGGTTGGACGACCCTCGGCATGCCGTGCGCGACTTCGGCGGGAGTCACCGCTTCGTAGCCGACTACTTGACCCACGAGGTGCTCGAATCCCTCGACGAGGACGCCCGCTCGTTCCTCCTGCATGCCTCGGTCCTGGGCCGTTTCACTCCCGAGCTCTGCAACGGCGTGCTCGGACGCTCCGACTCGGCCGCAATGCTGGCGGGGCTCGAGCGCTCCAATCTGTTCGTTGCCCGTCTGGAGCACGGAGGCTGGTTCAGGGTCCACTCGCTGTTCGCGGAGTTCGCCAGCGCCCAGCTTGCAGCCACGGACGCCGGCGCCGCGCCGGCCATCCATCGGCGCGCCGCGTCGTGGCTCAGGTCACACGGTCTTCCCGTGGAAGCAGCAGAGCATGCCGCCGCAGCCGGCGACCACGACTTCGTCGGCCAGCTCCTCGTCGAGAATCACCTGTCGATGATCCGGGCGGGCGGCGCCAAGACGCTGCTTCGCTGGGTGCGGACGCTCCCCGACGAGAAGGTCGTCGAGTATCCAGAGCTCGCTGTCGGTGCTGCGACGGCTGCGGCGATGGTCGGTCGATCCACGCTCGAGCAGCGTCGTTTTCTCCGACTCGCCGACCGGGCGCGGACGGAGCGTCCAGATCGCTTCGGCCCGTATGTCCAGGCGGTCGATGCGATGGTGCGCGCCGGATCGGTCGACGGCGATGTCGGCCAGGCGGTCGTGGACGGCCGGCGTGCGGTCGAGCTCGCGCAGGCGGAGGCAGACGACGTTCTCGTCGCTGCGCTGGCGGGCCTGGCGCGCGCTCTCTACTTCGCGGGCGAGCTCGACCAGGCCTGGACGGCAGCGTTGGGGGCAGTCGAGCATCCGGACGCCGAACGCCGGCCACCCGGCCACGCCTTCGCCCGATCGACACTTGCGCTCGTGGCCGTCGAAAGGGGGCGACTGGGGTCCGCTCGAACCCACGCCGAGAAGGCGAAGTCGATCGCGGGTCGTGTCGGCAGCAGCAGGAGCTGGATAGGCGCGAACGCATCCGCAGCCCTCGGGGGCGTGCTCGCCGGCGAGGGCAACCTCGCCGAAGCGGAACGCGAGCTCGCCCATGCCGAGCACTTCGTTCGCGACGAAGTGGCCACCGTGCACCACGCCTGGCTGCTCGTCGAACTGGCGCGAGTACGGTGTCGTCGGGGGCGCCTGGACGAGGCGGAGGCAACGCTGCGCTCAGCCCGGGAGGAGCTTGGCGACCTGGTAGACGCCGGCCGAATCCCGTCGCTGGCCGCCGAAGTCGAGCGCGAGCTCGAGCAGGCGAGGTCGCGTGCCGCCGACGGCGACCTCCTCGAGCCTCCGAGTGAGGCCGAGCTGGCGGTGCTCCGCCTGCTCGCGTCCGATCTCTCGGTCCGCCAGATCGGAGGCGAGTTGTTCCTCTCGCCCAATACGGTCCGGTCGCACACGCGCGCGATCTATCGGAAGCTCGGCGTCAACTCCCGTGCCGACGCCGTCGCGCGAGCAGGTGTTTTCGGCCTGCTCGCGCAAACGGAATCACCTGGGTGATCGTCACGTTCCGCACGGACGCAGCGCGGTGAGCACGCAATGCTGCACAGCATGTCGGGTCGGCAGTACCGCCTTGTCGTCGTCGGCGAGTTGAGCGACCGAATCGACCCCGCGTTCGAGGGGATGACCCTGACGCACGAGGAAGGGAACACCGTGCTGGCGGGCCCCGTTCGTGACCAGGCGGAGCTCCAGGGCCTGCTCCAACGTCTGTCCGACTTCGGGCTCACGCTGCTCAGCGCGACCGCGATCGACGAGAGCCCCAAATCCCGAAAACCCGCCTAGCGACGCGACCTCCCCGCCGCGCGATGCGCGATCGGCGGCCTCCGCCGCGACAGGTGAACTCGACACCGGTTCGCGATCACATGGGTGAATCGAGCCCGTTCGCCTCTTCCAGGGGTAGCCGACTGGCATACCTTCGGCGCGTGACGACTCGGCTTACCGGCGCTCGCGAAAGCGATCCAGAGGAGGCGTAAGTGTTCGCTGTGGATTATCCGTTTCTCGACCTCATGTGGACGATGCTCGTCTTCTTCCTCTGGGTCATATGGTTCTGGCTCCTCTTCACCATTTGGGGAGACATCTTTCGCCGGGACGACATCTCCGGCTGGGGTAAGGCCGGCTGGCTGATATTCACGATCGTGCTGCCCTTCCTAGGGGTCTTCGTCTACCTGATCTCGCAAAACCAGGGCATGACGGCACGCAACGTCGAGCGGGCGAGGGCTCAGCGGGCCCACTTCGACGAGTACGTGCGCGAGACAGCCGGCGGCGGCGGTGGCGCGGCGGCGGAGATCGAGAGGGCGAAGGCGCTTCTCGACAGCGGCGCCATCAGCCAGGAGGAGTTCGACGCGATCAAGCGGAGGGCGCTGGCCTAGTCGCCGAGAGGATCGGGTCAGGAGGACCGTCGACGAGGCGATCGGCTACGGCGAGGCCGCGATCGCCGAAGCAGCTCGACCGGCGCTTGGGGACGCCGGCTTCGTGATCATGGCGATCGCCGCTCTGCTGGCCACGTCAGCCTCGGTGAACGCCGTGCTCTACGCCTACTCGGGCCTGACCGCCACGCTCGCCGAGGTAGGGCAGTTCCCTCCCTTCGGGCGCGGCTCCCGCCTCGGCTCGAACGGCGGAATGCTGATCACTGCCGGAATCGTGCTCGCCGTCTCCAACCTCGTCGACCTCTCCGCGATCGCCTCGATCGGCAGCGCCTGCTCGCTCCTCATCTTCCTCCTCGTCGGCGCCTCCGGCTACCGGCTGAGAAGGGAGACGGGATCCATCGGGGCGATCGTCCTTCTGGGGATGGCAACGACCGTGATCGTCCTCGTCTTCTTCGCGATCGACACGCTCCGCAACGCCTCCGAGACGTTCGTCGCGATCCTCGGCGTCACCGCGCTCGCCGTGGTCCTCGATCTCGTCTGGAAGCGAATCCGTGGGCCCCGGCAGGAGCCCGACGAGCTGTCTGCCGCGCCCTCCGCCGGCGGCTGACCGGGCGCGCACAGGCTCAGGGAACTCGCTGCCATGACGACGACCGAGCATGCGTCCACCGCTCGTGCGAGCGGGACGACGCTCGTGCTGCTGACGCTCGCCGCGGGCCAGTTCCTGATGACGCTGGACACCTCGGTGATGAACGTCTCGATCGCGACGGTCGCGAAGGACGTGGGGACGACCGTCACCGGGATCCAGGGGGCGATCACGGCGTACACGCTCGTGATGGCGGCGCTGATGATCACCGGGGCGAAGATCGGCGCGCTGATCGGCCGGAAGCGGGCTTTCGCGATCGGCTGCGTTGTCTACGGCTGCGGGTCGTTCACGACCTCGATCGCGCCGAGCCTCCCGGTGCTGCTTCTCGGTTGGTCGTTTCTGGAGGGGGTGGGCGCAGCGCTCATCCTGCCGGCGATCGTCGCCTTGGTGGCCGGGAACTTCCCGGCCGAGCGACGGCCTGCCGCGTACGGGCTCGTGGCGGCGGCAGGCGCCGTGGCGGTCGCCGTCGGGCCTCTGGTCGGCGGCTTCTGTACGACGTACTTCTCCTGGCGCTGGGTCTTCGCAGGCGAGGTCGTGATCGTGGCTGCGATCCTGCTCCTGACCAGACGGATCGCCGATGCGCCGGTCGAGGAGCGCCCGCAGCTCGACGTGGTCGGCGCCGTGCTGTCGGCGCTCGGCCTCGGCGCTGTCGTCTTCGGCGTCCTGCGTTCCGGCGAGTGGGGCTGGATCCTGCCGAAGGCCGACGGCCCCTCGTGGGCGGGCCTGTCGCCGACGGTGTGGCTGGTGCTCGCGGGCCTGTTCGTCATCTGGGTCTTCTTCCGCTGGGAGACCCGGCGCGAGACGCGCGGCGAGGAGCCGCTCGTGCGCCCGGCGATGCTGCGCAACAGGCAGCTGACCGGGGGGCTGACGATGTTCTTCTTCCAGTACCTCGTGCAGGCCGGGTTCTTCTTCGTCGTGCCCCTCTTCCTGTCGGTGGCGCTCGGCCTGTCCGCCCTCGAGACCGGCGCCCGGCTCCTGCCGCTCTCGGTGACGCTCCTTGCCGCTGCCATTGGCATCCCGCGCTTCCTGCCGGGCATCTCGCCCCGTCTCGTCGTCCGCGCCGGCCTGTTGTCGCTGCTGGCCGGGGCCGTCGTCCTGCTCGGAGGGCTGGACGCGGACGCGGGCCCGGAAATCGTCCTCGTGCCGATGCTCCTCGTCGGGCTCGGGATCGGCGCGCTCGCCTCACAGCTCGGCGCCGTGACCGTGTCCGCGGTCCCGGACGACGAGAGCCCCG
The DNA here is from genome assembly GCA_035711645.1 of Gaiellaceae bacterium. GTDB lineage: Bacteria > Actinomycetota > Thermoleophilia > Gaiellales > Gaiellaceae > JAIBJN01. The sequence continues at coordinate 3,005 of DASTBX010000062.1, read as the reverse complement.
AGGTCGGCGGCATCCAGAACACGATGACGAACCTCGGAGCTTCGCTGGGCACAGCGCTGGCCGGCTCGCTCCTGATCGCCACGCTGACGTCGGCGTTTCTGGCGAACGTCCAGCAAAACGACGCGATTCCCGCGACTGCCAAGGAGCAGGCAGAGACCGAGCTCGCGGGCGGCGTGCCGTTCGTCTCCGACGCGGACCTCGAGATCGCGCTCGACGAGGCCGACGTGGCCCCGGCGACGGCCGACGCGGCGCTCGCTGCGTACGGCGAAGCGCGGCTCGCGGGCCTTCGCGCCGCGCTCGCGATCCTCGCCGTGCTCACGATCGTCGCCTTGTTCCTGGCCGAGCGCATCCCGAGGACGCCGGTCGGTTCCGCAGAGAGGAAGGAGTAGTGATGTGTCGCTGGCTCGCGTATTCGGGATCTCCGATTCCGCTCGAGGAGCTGCTCGTCAAGCGGGACCGCTCGCTGATCGACCAGAGCCTGCACGCCAGGCAGGGCGCGACGACGACGAACGGCGACGGCTTCGGCGTCGGGTGGTACGACGAGGGCGGGACGGCGAGGGTCTATCGCAGCACGCACCCGGCCTGGAACGACCGTAACCTGCGCGAGCTTGCAGCCGGGATCTCCTCGCCGCTCTTCTTCGCCCACATCCGCGCGTCGACCGGGACGGCGATCCAGGAGACGAACACGCACCCCTTCCGCCACGGGCGCTGGCTCTGGATGCACAACGGGTTGATCCGCGAGTTCCCGCGCGTGAGGCGGGAGCTCGTGCTCGCGGTCGACGACTCGCTCTATCCGGCGATCGAGGGCACGACCGATTCGGAAGCGATGTTCTACCTGGCGCTGACGTTCGGATTGGAGGGGGACCCCGTTGCCGCCGTCGAGCAGATGGTCGGCTTCGTCGAGGACACGGGACGCAAGCACGGGGTCGAGCATCCGATCCAGATGACCGTCGCGACGACCGACGGGCAGAGCGTGTGGGCGTTCCGCTATTCGAGCGAGGGCGACTCACGCTCGCTCTACTTCAGCACGCGCATGGACACGCTGAAGGCTCTCTACCCGGAGAGCGGGGAGCTCGCCGGGTTGTCGGACGAGACGCGGGTCGTCGTGTCCGAGCCCCTCGGCGACCTGCCCGGGGCCTGGAACGAGGTGCCCGAGTCCCACCTCGGGATCGTGCAGCCGGGCGAGGACGAGCTGCGACCCTTCGCGCCCCGCCGCTGAAATCGCTCCGCTGCCGCCGTCGCCGCGCTACTGCGCGGCTCCTCGCGCGGGGGCTCGAACGCCGGGCACGAGCGCGTACACGCCCCACAGGCCGGGAACGCCCTTCAGCTCGTGCACGCCCCGGTCCTCGAACGCCAGGCCGGAGCCTACGACGAGGTCTTTGACCGTTTGCGAGACGAGGACCTCGGACGGGCGCGCCAGGTGCGCGACGCGTGCTCCGGCGTGGACGGCGACCCCGGCCAGCTGGTCGCCGACGCGCTCGACGTCGCCGGTATGCAGGCCGGCCCGCACTTCGATGCCGAGCGTGTGCATGGCCTCGACGATCGCCTGTGCGCAGAGGATGCCACGCAGCGGTCCGTCGAACGTGGCGAGGAAGCCGTCGCCGGTCGTGTTGACCTCTTCGCCTCGGTAAAGCGCGAGGAGGCCGCGGACGGTCGAGTGGTGGCGTTCGAGCAGCTCGCGCCAGCGCGCGTTGCCGAGCTCGGCCGCCTTTTGCGTCGAGTCGACGATGTCGGTGAAGAGCACCGTGGAGAGCACGCGGTTCAGCTCCTCGAGATCGCTCCGGACGCCGGCGAGGAAGCGCTCCACGGCGAGCAGGACGGGCCGCTGGTCGCCGGCCCACGGGAAGTGGTCGCCGCCCTCGAGCTCCTCGAGCGTCGCACGCGGGAGCCGGGAGGCGAGGAAGCGCCCACTCTCGATCGGCTCCTCCGGATCGTCCTTGCGGTGGAGCACGAGCGCGGGCACGTGCACGGAGGAGAGAACGCCCCGGACGTCGGTCTCGGCGAACCGGACGCCTTCCCAGTACACCGAGCCCGGCGTGAGCGACAGGCGCTCGTACCGTCTCGCCCATGCCATGCCGGCCTCGCCGGTGATCGTCGACGGTGCGCGCGCGCGCGTCCAGCTTCCGTCCCCGAGGTGATCGCGGATCACGCGCGCGGCTGCCTCGTGCTCTTCCGACGAGTGGCCCCAGGGCGTCTCCTCCGACACCTTCCAGGTCGCGGCCGTCGCCCACAGGACGAGGGCCGAGATGCGGTCGGGGAACGTCGCGGCGAAGAGGCAGGCGAGCGGGCCGCACTCGCCGGTCGCGAAGAGCGTGCAGCGGTTGCATCCCGCCGCGTCCAGGACGGCCGACACGTCCGCGAGGAGATCTTCGAGCGCGGGTGTGTCCGCCGGTGTGAACCGCTCCGAGCAGCCGAGACCTCGCCGATCGGCCACGACCACTCGGTTGATGCGAGCGAGCTCGCGCAGGAAGCGGGCGAAGGGCGGGTGATCCGCGTTCAGCTCGACGTTCGACAGGTAGCCCTGCAGGTAGAGCAGGCCCGGCTCGGGGCCCTCGAGCACCTGGTAGGCGAGCGAGGTCTCGCCGTTCCACGCGTACTCGATCTCCGCCTCCATCGTGTGGATCGTCGCACGTCCACGCCCGGCTCCGGGCGTGCAGATGCTCCCTAGAACGAGCTTCGCGTTTCCGGGCGCACGCCTTGCGGCCTCATGTACCTTGTGCTTCTATGCATAGTACTTCGAGCCATGGTAGGACGGACATGCACATCGACAAGGACCTGATCGCGGCCTCGGCGACACCGCTCGTGCTCGCGATCCTGGCGGAGGGTGAAAGCTACGGCTACGCCATCCTGAAGCGGGTGCGCGCGCTCTCCGGGGGCGAGCTCGAGTGGACCGACGGCATGCTCTACCCGCTGCTCCACCGCCTGCGTCGGCTCGGCTACGTGACGACCGAGTGGCGAACGCCACCGGAAGGGCGCCGCCGCCAGTACTACACGATCACCGACGA
>DASTBX010000061.1:0-6646 GCA_035711645.1 Gaiellaceae bacterium | reverse complement strand
CGCGGATCCTTCGCGGCGTCGAGAGCGGCGAGCACCGCGTCGACGGTGCTCGGCCCGATCGCGTGCCCGCCCTCCACGAGCTCGACGAGCTCCTCCAGCACGAGCCGGGCGTCCCCGACCTTGCTGTCGTCTCCCTCGAGTGTCAGCTGGTTCCCGCGCAGGCGGATGGCGCACCCCATGCGGTCGCGGAGAGCGCTGAGGATGCCGTCGTCGACGGTGGCGAGCTCGGCTGCGACCTCGTTGGAGACCGAGAGAACGTGCTGCAACGCCTCGCAGTCTAGTGGCCGCCCCGAGCCCGTCCCCACCGGCCCTGTCCGCGCGACCGCGGGGGGCCGGCCGCGGGCCTCCCTCCGGTTTCACCGTAGCGCCGCGGGACGCACGCGTGGCGCGCGGACCGTGCCGAAGGGCGCGCGGGAGGGCGTCAGGCCAGCTTCTCGCGGACGAGCTGGCTGACGGCCGAGCCGTCCGCACGCCCGGCGACCTGCGGCATCACGTCCGCCATGACGCGGCCGAGGTCCCGGAGGGACGTGGCCCCCGTCTCGGCGATCGCGTCGTCGACGATCCGCTCCAGCTCGTCCTCGTCGAGCGGCTCGGGCATGAACTCCTCGATGACGCCGAGCTCCGCCTCCTCCTTGGCGGCCTGCTCCTCCCGCCCGGCGGAGCGGAAGGCCTCGGCCGCCTCCGCGCGCCGCTTCCGCTCGCGCTGGAGAACCTGAAGCTCCTCGTCCTCCTTCAGCGCCCGGCCGAGCTCCTTCTCGGCCGAGCGCAGCGCGGCGAGCGTCAGCCGGAGCGTCTCCGTGCGCAGCTCCGCGCGGGCACGCATGGCGTCCTTGAGCTCGCCCTCGATCTCGGCGATCAGGCTCACTCGAACCCCGCCAGTCCGCCGCCGTCGCCGAGGATGTGCCAGTGGAGATGGAAGATCGTCTGTCCGGCACGCGGCCCGACGTTGACGATCACGCGGTAGTCCTCGAGCCCCACTTCGCGCGCCGTGTCCGCGACGAAGCGGAGCATGCGCGCCGCCTCGTCGCCCGGGAAGGCGCCCACCTCCCGGAACGTCTCGACGTGCCGCTCGGGGATGACGAGCAGGTGCACCGGCGCCTTGGGGCTGATGTCGTTCAGCGCGGCGAGGCCGTCCGCCTTGCGGACGTGGTCTCCCTCGGCGTAGAGCCGGCAGAAAAGGCAGTCAGGCTGCGACACCCACGACTCCTTCCTCGCTGACCTCGACGGCGCGCGCCTGCACGAGTCGTCCCGCCGGCGCCTCTACGAGCCAGGGAGTGTAGTCGTCTCCGTACCCCCGCCCCGGACGGTCGACGAGGACGACGTCCTCCGTGCCGAGCTTCGCGCGCCAGCGTGCGGCGCACGCCTCGGCGGAGAGGGCGCGGAGCCGCGCGCTCCGCTCCTTCTTGACCGCGGGCGGGACCGTGTCCTCAGCGGCGGTCCGCGTACCCGGACGAGGCGAGTAGGGGAAGACGTGGACCTTCGTGATCCCCGCCCGCTGGACGATCTCCAAAGTCCGGTCGAACGCCGCCTCGTCCTCCGCCGGGAAGCCGACGATCACGTCGGTCGTCAGGTTGAAACCCTCGGCGGCCGCGACCCGCCGGAGGTAGACGGCGGCCGTGTAGCGGCGACCCATCGCGGCGAGGACGGCGTCGTCGCCGGACTGGAGTGGCACGTGGAGGTGCGGCGAGACGGCCGGCGTCTCGCGCATCGCCGCGAGCAGCGCCGGGCTCAGGTGGTTGACCTCGATCGAGGAGAGCCGCAGCCGCTCGAGCCCGGGCGTCGCTCCCGCCTCGCGTACGAGCCGCGGAAGGTCGAAGCCGGCGCTCCGGTCCCGGAAGCAGCCGAGGTTGATGCCGGTGAGGACGACCTCGCGGTGCCCCTGGTCGACGCGCCGGCGGATTTCGCGAAGGACGGCCTCGGCGGCCCGGCTCCGGCTCGCTCCCCGCACCTGCGGGATGACGCAGAAGGCGCACGAGAAGCTGCAGCCGTCCTGGACCTTGACGAAGGCGCGGATGCGATCGAGGCCGACGTCGGCCCGGACGCAGCCGAGCGCGCCGACGTCGCCCGCGACGAAGCCCGGCGTGCGCTCGCTCGGCAGGCGGACGACGGTGACGTTGGGCGGCAGGCCTTCGAGCTCGCCCCCGGCGAGGCTCGCGGCGCAGCCGGTGACGTAGACGCGCTCCGCCCCTCTCGCCGCGCGACGGGCCGCCTGGCGCGACTTCCGCACGGCCTCGCGTGTGACGCAGCACGTGTTCACGACCGCGATCTCCGCCTCGGCGCCGCGCTCGACGTGCCCGTCGGCCACGAGCCGCTCGCGGATCTCCTGCGCATCGGTCTGCGAGACCTTGCAGCCGAGGAACTCGACGGTGAAGGTCGCCATGCGCCGCCGATGCTAGATGTTCGAGCGCGATCGGTCGGCGAGCGCGTGGGCGACGACGCCCGCGGCGAGCAGGACGACGCCGGCCGAGAGCCACGGCAGCGGGTCGAGACCGCCGCAACTCGTCGACGTCTCGCCCGGCTGGATGGTGACCTGTCCGCTCGGCGGGCATGGGTCGTAGCTCCGGTTCGCGAGCGCGATGCCGAGACATACGAACCCCGTCCCCGACACGACTCCCAGAATCGGTGGGCCAAGCCCGGTCGCACGGGCGACCAAGATGCAGCCGACGACAGCGAGGGGCAGAAGGAAGAGCCCGATGCTGAAGCCGCTCAGGAACGCGAAGAAGAGGAGGCCGCCGGCGCAGAACCAGGCGGCAAACCAGCGCCAGCCACGAGGCTGTCCCACGCGACGAATTCTAGGTCGCCGACCGCTCGAGCAAGTCGGCGGCCCACCCCTCCGCTTCGCGACGGTCGACCGCCTGCCAGCCCGCCGGCGCCGGCCGTTCCGCGGTCAGGTAGCCGGAGCCGACGAGGAGCCGTCCCTCGAACCCCTTCGCGACCCGCTCGACCGGCTCTCGGGCGATGTTCGCTACGGCCGTCTCGACCCCAGGGAGAGGACCTGCGACGGCGTCGGCGCACCGAACCTCGACGTCGACGCCGTTCACGGCGGCGTTCCGGCGCGCGACCTCGACGGCCGTCTCGTCGTCGTCGAGCGCGACGACGGGACGGAAGCCGAGCCGGGCGGCCGCCAGGGCGAGCACGCCCGAGCCACAGCCGACGTCGACGAGCCCGCTCGGCTCCAGCTCGAGCAGGAGCTCGAGGCACAGCCGCGTCGTGGGGTGGGCGCCGGTGCCGAAGGCGCGGCCCGGATCGAGCACGATCGCGATCGCGCCGTCGTCGGGCGGCTCCCAAGACGGGCCGATCCAGAGCGGCCCGACGCGCACCGGGCGGTGAAAGCGCCGCCACGCGTCCTCCCAGCCCGCGGCCACGGGCGTCTCGGCCACGCGTCCGAGCCGGCCGAGGATCTCTCCGGCGTCCGCCTTCTCGGTGTATGCCGCCAGCTCGACCAGGCCGCCGACGTCCCGCTCCTCGAAGCCCTCGGGGAAGAGCTCGACCATCGCCGCGCGGGCCTCCTCCGCCCGCTCGGCGGGTACCTGCACGGCGACGCGCCTGAGAGCGGTCAGCGGAACGCGGAGCGCAGCTTCTCGAAGAAGCCGCCGTCCTCTCCGTAGTTCCGCTCGTGCTCGCTCCGCTCGAAGTCCTCGAGGAGCCGGCGCTGCTCGTCGGACAGGTGCCGGGGCACGGCGACGTTGACGAGCACGCGGTGATCGCCTCGGCCGCGCCCCTGGAGGACGGGCATTCCTTTCCCGCGCAGCGTCCGCGTCTCGCCCGGCTGGGTGCCCGGCTCGAAATCGAGAGAGACGTCGCCGTCGAGCGTCGGGACGGTCACCGTCGCGCCCAGCGCCGCCTGGGTGACCGTGAGATCCACGGCCGAGACGACGTCGTTCCCGTCGCGCACGAAACGGGGATCCGGAAGCACGTGGACGAGGACGTAGACGTCGCCCGCCCGCCCGCCGAGGACGCCGGCGTGGCCCTCACCCGAGAGGCGGATGCGCTGGCCGTCGTGGATCCCGGGCGGGATCTCGACCTCGAGCTCCCGCTCCTCCTCGAGGCGACCGCTCCCGCGGCAGTCCTCGCAGGGCGTCTCGACCACCTGGCCCGCCCCGCCGCAGCGAGGGCACGCCTGCGTCCGCACGACCTGCCCGAACACCGAGCTGGTGATCGACTGGAGCCGGCCGAGGCCCTCGCACTCGGGACAGGTCCTCGGGCTGCTCCCGGGCGCCGCACCGGTACCACGGCACGTCGAGCAGGCCGCGACGACCGGGAACGGAACCGTGCGCCGGGTGCCCGCCGCCGCCTCGGCGAGCTCGATCTCGACCTCGGCGAGGACGTCGGCCCCGCGCGCCGACCGCCGGCCGCCCCGGCCGCCGAAGCCGCCGAGGAGGTCGTCGCCGAAGAACGCCGAAAAGATGTCCGCCAGGCTGCCGAAGTCGAAGTCGGTCGGGCGGAAGCCGCCCGTGCGGAGACCCTCGTGCCCGTAGCGGTCGTAGAGCTCCCGCGTCTCGGACTTCGAGAGCACCTCGTACGCCTCGGTCGCCTCACGGAAGCGCTCCTGCGCCTCAGGATGGTCGGAGACGTCGGGATGCAGCTCGCGGGCGAGCCGGCGGAAAGCGGACTTGACCGCCTTCTCGTCGGCGTCGCGCGGAACGCCGAGGATCTCGTAGTAGTCGCGCCGCGTCGTGGCCACCGTTCAAGCGTACTCCCGCCCGCGGGCGGGTCAGTCCTCGTAGAGCTCCTCGACGACGCGCGAGAGCTCGTGCGCTCCCGAGCGCACGGCTGCGATCGCCTTCACGTAGTCCATCCGCATCGGCCCGAGCAAGCTCACGGTTCCGAGATTGCGGTGCTGGAGGCCGTACGGAGCGCCCACGAGCGCGACGCCGACGAGGTCCGGATCCTCCAGGTCCGGCCCCACGCGCACGAAGGGTCGTTTCGACATCAGGCCGGCGCGCAGGAGGCCGATCACCGCGGCTCGGTGCTCGAGCACCTCGAGCAGGCGGCGGTACGTGCGCAGCTCGTCGGCGCGGAACTCGTCGAGGACGCCGGCGGCGCCGCCGACGTAGAGCGTCTGCTCCTCGGAGGCGAGGACGTCCGTAAACGCCGGCGCGAAGCAGCGGAGGAACTCGCGCTCCCGCTCGGAGAGGGCCGGATCCTCGAGGCGGCTCCGCAGCAGGCGGGCGCCCAGCTGCAGGCCGGCGACCGTCTCGTTGAGGTACTGGCCGGCCCACTCCGCGAGGCCGGGATCGACCGGCCCGTCGAAGGTGCAAAGCCGCTTCGTCACGCCTCCGGTCGACGTGATCACGACGACCAGCACGACGTTCGACTGCAGGAGCAGCACCTCGACGTGACGCACGCTCGTCGTCTCGAGCGGCGGAGCCGAGACGAGCGCGAGCAGGTGTGTGAGGTCGGCGAGCGCCTCGGTCGTGGCCCGGAGCGCGGTATCCACCTGGCTCTCCACCCCGGAGAGATCGAGATCGAGGCCCGCCGGGCGCGGCTCGAGCCGGTCGAGCAGCCGCTCGACGAAGAAGCGGTAGCCCGCCTCCGTCGGCACGCGCCCCGCGGACGTGTGGGGGTGCGTCAGGAGGCCCTGCTCCTCGAGCACCGCCAGCTCGTAGCGCACGGTCGACGGGGAGACGTCGAGCGCGGCGTGCTCGACGAGCCTCTTCGAGCCGACCGGGAGTCCCGTCGCGACGTACTCCTCGACGACGCTCGCCAGGATGACCTGCTGGCGTGCCGTCAGGTGTGGCTGCTGGCCGTCGACCATTGGATCAAAGTGTACTTTTTGCAGGCGTTTCGGCGACCAGCTCCGCAGTGACGCCGCCGCCGAGGAAACGCCCCCGCCGCGTCAGCGCGATTCCGTCGCCACGCCGCTCGGCGAGACCGAGCCGCTCCATGCGGGCCAGGCCCTCCGCGTCGACGGCGTCCGCCAGGCCCGCGAACGCGACGGGCTCGTCGAGACGCAGGCCGAGCATGAGCCGCTCGCGGCTCCTCACTTCCCGGGGGAGCGACTCGAGCTCGCGCGGGGGCGCAGCCGCCGCCGCCAGCGCGGCCACGTATCCGCCCAGGCTCGGACGGTTCCTCCAGCGGAGCCCGTCGACCGTCGAGACCGCTCCGATCCCGAGGCCGAGGTAGTCGCGCCCCAGCCAGTACGCGAGGTTGTGTCCCGCCTGCCGTCCCGGCCGGCAGAAGTTCGCCGTCTCGTACCACCGGTAGCCCGCGCCGACGAGCGCCTCGACGACCAGCTCGAAGTAGCCCTCCATCGCGTGGGCCTGGCGGGCGAGCTCGTCTCCGTGGGCATGGGTGAAGCGGGTGCCGGGCTTCGCCTCGAGCTCGTAGCAGGAGAGGTGCTCCGGGGCGAGCGCGGTCGCCTCGGCGAGATCGCGCTCGAGATCGGCGGCGCTCTGGCCGGGGATGCCGTAGAGGAGGTCGAGCGAGATGTTGTCGAATCCGGCATCACGGAGATGGTAGAACGCGCTCCGGACGGCGTCCGGTCCCGCGCGACGCTCGAGCACCGCCAGGAGCGGTGCCTGGAAGCTCTGGGCGCCCAGTGAGACACGGGTCGCGCCTGCCCGCCGCAGCAGCCGCGCCAGCGCGGAGGTCAGGGTCTCCGGGTTCGCCTCGACGGTCACCTCGGACGCCGGTGGCAGAGCGG
>DASTBX010000060.1:0-15360 GCA_035711645.1 Gaiellaceae bacterium | reverse complement strand
GCGTCCCGCATCACCTCGAGCTCGAACTCGTCCCAGCCGAGGAGCGACTCCTCGACGAGCACCTGCCCCACCGGGCTCTCGGAGAGCCCGCGCTCGAGCAGGCGCTCCAGCTCGGCCGCCGTGGTCGCGGTGCCGCCACCGTGGCCGCCGAGCGTGAAGGCCGGGCGCAGGATGACGGGGAAGGCGAGATCGTCGGGCGCCTCGGCGAGGCTCGTGACGACCCGGCTCTCCGGGACGCGGAGGCCGACCGACTCCGTCGTCCTCCGGAAGAGACCGCGGTCCTCGGCGCGGCAGATAGCGTCGAAGCCGGCGCCGATCAGCTCGACGCCGAGCTCGGCGAGGACGCCCTCCTGGGCGAGGCGCCGAGCGAGGTTGAGCGCCGTCTGCCCGCCGAGTGTTGGCAGGAGCGCGTCGGGCCGCTCGCGCTCGAGCACGCCCGCGAGGCCCTCCACGTCCAGGGGCTCGAGGTACGTGCGGTCGGCGAACCCGGGGTCGGTCATGATCGTGGCCGGGTTCGAGTTGACGACGATCGTCCGGTACCCCTCGGCCCGGAGCACCTTGAGCGCCTGGCTGCCCGCGTAGTCGAACTCGCAGGCCTGCCCGATCACGATCGGACCGGAGCCGATCAGGCAGATGCTCTCGAGGTCAGGCCGCCTGGGCATACCTGATCTCCGCGACCCAGCCCTCGATCTCGGGCCAGGCGTCGTGCGGGCCGGGGCCCGCCTCGGGATGGAACTGGAGCGAGCGCGCCCGCCGGCCGGGGAGCGCGAGGCCCTCGACGGTGCCGTCGTAGAGGGAGACGTGCGTCACCTCCGGGCCCTCCCCGCGCACCGCGAAGCCGTGGTTCTGGCTCGTGACGAGCACCCGGCTCGTGGCGAGCTCGAGGACCGGGTGGTTCGCGCCACGGTGGCCGAACGGGAGCTTGAACGTCTCGAGCCCGGCCGCGAGCGCGAGGAGCTGGTGGCCGAGGCAGATGCCGAGCAGGGGCACCCGGCCGAGAAGCTCCCGGACGACCTCGACCTGGGCGGGGAGCGCCGCGGGATCCCCCGGTCCGTTCGAGAGGAGGACGCCCGCCGGGCGCGAGGCGAGGACGGTGCCGGCGTCGGTGTCGTGCGGCCACACGGTCGCCTCCACGCCGCTCGCGGCGAGCCGCTCGACGATCGACCGCTTGCAGCCGTAGTCGAAGACCGCGACCGGGGTCGGGCCCCGCCCCACCCGGTACGGCTCCGGAGTCGAGACCCCCGCGACGAGCGCGCGCCCGGCCATCGACTCCTGCGCTCGGACCGCGGCGAGCACCTCCTCCACCGAGGCGGCGCCGGCGACTGCGGAGGCGCGCATCGCCCCTCGCTCGCGCAGGCGAACGACGAGCGCGCGCGTGTCCACCTCCTCGAGCGCGACGATCCCCTGGGCCTGGAGCCAGCGCGGCCAGTCCTCGCCGGTCGCCCGGCGCATCAGCACTGCGCGCGCCTGCGTCCGTGCCGACTCCGAGCGCTGGGGCGAGACGCCGTAGTTCCCCACCATCGGCGCTGTGAAGGCCACGAGCTGCTCCGCGTAGCTCGGGTCGGTGACGATCTCCTGGTAGCCCGTCATGGCGGTCGTGAAGACGGCCTCGCCGTGCGCGACTCCGAGCGCCCCGATCGAGCGCCCGCGGAAGACGCTTCCGTCCTCGAGGACGAGGAACCCGCTCATGCGCTGTGGACGAGCTTCCCGGCCGCGACGGTCTGCAGCACGCGGCCGCGAAGCTTCTCGCCCAGGAGCCAGGAGTTGGCGGACTTGGAGCGGAACGACCCCTCGTCCACGTGCCACGTCGCCTCGAGGTCGAGGAGGACGAGGTTCGCGGGCGCCCCCACCTCGATCCTCGGGGGCTCGAGGCCGTAGATCGCCGCCGGCCCCGCGCTCATGCGTTCGAGGAGCGTGGCGAGCGGCAGGACGCCCGGCTCGACCAGCTGCGTGTAGAGGGCCGCGAACGCCGTCTCGAGGCCCGTGACCCCGAAGGGCGCCTCCTCGAACGGCACCTCCTTCTCGTGGCGGGCGTGCGGTGCGTGGTCGGTCGCCACCGCGCCGATCGTCCCGTCGCGGAGGGCCTCCACGAGCGCGCTGCGGTCGTCCTCCGACCGGAGCGGCGGGTTCATCTTCACGTTGGGGTCGAGGGAGCGGACGGCGTCCTCCGTCAGGCAGAGGTGGTGCGGCGTCACCTCGCCCGTCGCCGCCACTCCGGCGGCGTGGGCGCGGCGGAGCTCGTCCACCGACTCGCGCGCCGAGAGGTGCAGCAGGTGGAGCGGGCGTGCCTCGTAGCGGGCGAGAGCGAGGTCGCGCCCGACCATGACGCTCTCCGCCACCGACGGGTAGCCGCCGAAGCCGAGCTCCGCCGACACGACCCCCTCGTGGACGTGCGCGCCGCGCGAAAGCGTCGGCTCCTCGCAGTGGACGGCGATCGGCCGGGCGGCGGCGGCGCCGTACTGGAGGGCGCGCCGGAGGAGCCCCGGGGCGACGACGGGGCGGCCGTCGTCCGTGAAGCCGGCCGCGCCGCCCTCCGCCAGCTCGACCATCTCGGTCAGCTCGGCGCCCTGCTGGCCCTTCGTGATCGCCGCGAGGAAGCCGACGGGGACCTCGGCCGCCTCGCGCGCCCGCTCGACCAGCGCGCCGAGGACGGCCGCCGAGTCGACGACCGGGTCCGTGTTGGGCATGGCCAGGACGACGCAGTAGCCGCCCGCCGCCGCGGCGCGGGTGCCCGACGCGAGATCCTCCTCGTCCTCGCGGCCGGGCGTGCGCAGGTGGACGTGCGGGTCGACGAAGGCCGGCGCGAGGACCCTGCCGTTGCCGCCCGGGGCCGGCTCCATCCGGACGATCACGCCCTCCTCGACCGCGACCGTGAGGCTCTCATCGATGCCCTGCCCCGGGTCGACGACCCGGACGCCTTCGAAGACGAGCGAGTCCCGGCGTCCGTTCCTGCCGAAGAGCATCATCAGGCCACCTCCTCGATCTCGGCGACCTTGACCTCCACGGGGCCCTGCGTGAGGAGGTCGTAGAGGACCGCCATGCGGACGACGAGCCCGCTCCGCACCTGCCGCTCGACGAGCGACCCCGCCGCGTCCGCGACCGCGGGGTCGATCTCGACGCCCCGGTTCATCGGCCCCGGGTGCATGACCCTCTGCCCGGGGCGCAAGCGCTCGGGGGTCACGCCCCAGCGGGCCGTGTACTCACGCAGGCTCGGGACGTAGTTCGCGCCCTCGAGCATGCGCTCGCGCTGCATGCGCAGGACGTAGACGACGTCGGCCGCCTTCACGTCACTGATGTCGTAGGAGATCTCGCAGGCCATCGCCTCGATGCCGCGGGGGATGAGCGGCGGCGGCCCGACGAGCGTCACCCGGGCGCCCATGAGGACGAGCGCCTGGATGTTCGACCGAGCGACGCGGGAATGGAGGACGTCGCCGACGATCGCGACGTGGAGCCCCTCGACCCCGCCCAACTCCTCGTCGATCGTGTAGAGGTCGAGGAGCGCCTGGGTCGGATGCTGGTGCTTGCCGTCGCCCGCGTTCACGACGTGCGCCGGCGTGTACCGGGCCGCTAGATGCGGCGCCCCGATGTGAGCGTGGCGGATGACGACGACGTCGGGGTCGTAGGCGCCGATCGTCAGGAGCGTGTCCTTCAGGGACTCGCCCTTCTCGACGGCGGAGCCCGAGGACTTGATCGACATCACGTCGGCCGAGAGACGCTTGGCGGCGAGCTCGAAGCTCGACGACGTCCGCGTCGAGGACTCGAAGAAGAGGTTGACGACCGTACGCCCGCGCAGTGTCGGCAGCTTCTTGACGTCCCGTTCGAGGGAGCGCGCGAACGTGCGGGCGAGCGCGAGCAGGCGCTCGACGTCCTCGCGCTGGAGGTCGGCGATCGAGATCAGGTGGCGGCGCACCGGCATCCTGGGCGGGAGGAGCTCGGAGCGCAGCAGGGGGCGGACGTCGGCCATGGGCTACCTCGCTTTCGTGGCGGGAACGAGCAGGACGCGGTCGACCTCGTCGACCTCGACGAGCTGCACCTGGACGCGCTCGTCGGGGGAGGTGGGCAGGTTCTTGCCGACGTAGTCGGGCCGGATCGGCAGCTCGCGATGGCCGCGGTCGACGAGGACGGCGAGCTGCACCCGGGCCGGGCGGCCGTAGTCGAAGAGGGCGTCGATCGCGGCCCGGATCGTGCGGCCGGTGTAGAGGACGTCGTCGCAGAGGACGCACGTCATCCCCTCGAGCGGGAAGTCGAGGCGGGTGGCCCGGACGACCGGTTGCGGGTGGAGCGGCGCGCCGCCGCCCCGGACGTGGACGTCGTCGCGGTGGAAGGTGATGTCGAGCGTCCCGAGCGCGACCTCCCGGCCGCTGAACTCCTCGATCAGCCGCCGGAGCCGGTGGGCGACCGGGACGCCCCGCGTGTGGATGCCGACGAGGGCGACGCGCTCGAGGTCGGGGTTGCGCTCGACGATCTCGTGCGCGATGCGCGTGACCGTGCGCCTGAGCGCCTCTCCGTCCAGCAGGAGCCTGTCCGCCTGTGCGGGCGCAGCCACCGTCCACTCCTTTCCGGCCTCACGGGACCGAGTTAAAGGTGCGCGGCGGAGGTTAGCCGTCCGCCCGGACGGCGTCCACCCGCTCGAGCAGGCTGCGGTGGAGCTGCTGCGTGGCCGCACCTGGCGCCACCCCGAGCTCCTCGCGCAGGAGCACGCGCAGGCGGTCGTAGGCGCGCAGCGCCTCGGCGCCGTTGTCGCGCGCGGCGAGCGCCTCCATGAGCAGCCGGTGGCCGCTTTCGCGGAACGGTGCCGCTGCGACGAGCGCGCGCCCCGCCCGCTCGGCGGCGGCGAGCTCCGTGCCGCCCATCTGCAGGCCGATCGTGCCCACACACTCGAGCGCTCGCAGCCGGACGTCGTCGAGCCAGCGCCGACGCTCCTCGATCCACGGGGCGTCGTAGCCGGGGAGCAGGCCCCGCTCGGCCACGTAGAGGGCAGTGCGAGCGGGCGCCCACGCCTCGACCCAATGACCGAGGGCGACCGCCGACTCGGCCCGGTGGGCGCCGACCCCGGCGGCCTCGAGGTCGAGCCACGCGTCGGGAGGAAGCACGAGGTGAACCTCCCCCTTGCCCTCGAGGCCCCCGGGGCCGAGCACTCGGCGGAGCTTCGAGAGGAGCGCTGACAGCGAGGCCTCGGCGGCGTCCGGAGGCCCGGCCGGCCAGAGCGCGGCGACGAGCTCCTCGCGCGTCGAGCGGCGCGCGCGGGTCGCCGCGAGGTAGGCGAAGAGCAGGCGCCCCTGCCTGCCGGGAAGGTCCTGCTCGACGCGGCGTCCGGCCAGCTCGATCACGAGCCGCCCGCAGAGCTGGATCCTCGTGCCGTCCGACGCCAAGGTTCCTCCAAGGTAACGGCAAGCCCGGGAGGCGACAATGCGCGCTCCCAGAGGAAAGGAGCTGTCGAGATGGGCAAGGTCGTCAACTGCGAGTGCGGCGAGACCGTGCGGGCGGCAGACGACGACGAGGTCGTCTCGCTCGTCGAGGCGCACGTCGAGCGGAGCCACCCGGAGCTGGTGGGGAGGCTGTCCCGGGCCGACATCCTCGGCATGGCGGAGGAGGAGTAGGGCGTGCGGCTCCTCGTCCAGGTCGCCACCGGGCCGGAGAACCCCACCCGGGCGGCACTGGGGCTGCTCACGGCCCGCACGGCGGCCGAGGAGGGGCACGACGTGCGTGTCTTCCTGGCGGGAGACGGCGTGCAGCTCGCGCGCCCGGAGACGGCCGACGCGACGCAGGGCATCGGCAGCGGCTCGGTCGCCGACCACTGGCGGGCGCTCGCCGACGCCGAGGTGCCCGTGTTCCTCTCCGGCCGGTCGAGCGAGGCGCGCGGGATCGGAGCGGACACGAGGCCGGGAGTCGAGCTCGTCCCGCCGGCGAAGCTCGTCGAGCTCGCCGCCTGGGCGGATTCGGCGCTCGTCTACTGAGGCACGCCAGGGAGGTCCGCGCGGACGACGGCCCACTCGAGCTCCGAGTCGAACGCGTCGGGAAGCTCGCGCTCGGCCCTCGCGAGGCCGGCGGCGACCGTGTCGTCGTCGAGGAGACGGAGTGTCGAGATGAAGCGGCCGGCGATGCGCTCGAGCGCCTCCTCCCGTGACACGCGGGCACGCTGGTGGAGCCGGCGGGTGTGGACGCGCTCGAAGCCCGCGGCTTCCAGCTCCCCGGCCAGCGTGTCGGGTGGCGGAAAGCGGAGGGAGTCGACCTCCACGACGGCCGGGATGACCCGGCTGAGCCAGTAGCGGTCGAAGTGCTCCGGCGCGAACGTCGCCACGACGACGCGGCCGCCCGGCCGAAGCACGCGCGCCAACTCCGGGAGCGCCCGGGACCGGTCCACCAGATGAACGGCGAGGCGCAGCACCGCGCGCTCGAACCAGCCGTCTTTGAAGGGGAGCGCCTCCGCGCGCGCCTCCTTGAACCGCGCGCGCCTCCCCGCGGTCGCGCGTGCGCGGGCGAGCATCTCGGCGGACGGGTCGACGCCCCACACGCGCGCGCCGCGGTCGGCGAGGGCCCCTGCGAGCCTGCCCGTCCCGCACCCGACCTCGAGGACCCGGCGACCGGCGAGGTCGCCCTCCTCGACGAGCAGCTCGAAGAGCTGCCACCAGTTGCGATCGACCGGCCGCAGGCGGTCGTACGTCTCGGCGAGCGGTCCGAAGTCCGGCGCCGTGCCCGCCTCTAGCGGCCGCCGATGAGCTCGTCGGGGTCGGTCATCGCCTCGATGGCGTGCTGCGCCTCCTCGAGCGACCCTTCGGGGACCATCACCTTCTGGGGCGCGTCATCGAGAGCGGCCGGATGCTGCTCGACCGCGGGCTGGAGCTCCGACGGGATCCCCGCCGAGTGGAGGATCGCCTGGATCTCCTCCGCCTCTGCGAGGTCGCCCGCCACTTTCACCTGAACCATCCCCGCCATGCGGCTCGCCCTCCTCCCGCGTCGGTCGTGCTCCGGACTTGACGAGCCGGGGGCCGCCCCGCTCGGGAAACCGCACGTCGATGATATCGAAGTCCCTCGGGACGACCGTCTCGGGAAAGATGGCGCGCGCCTCCCGCGCGATCTCGGGGCCGAAGTACCGGTTCGACAGGTGGGTGAGGGCGAGCATGCGGACTCCCGCCGCGCTCGCCAGGCGCGCCGCCCCGGCCGCCGTCGAGTGCGCCGTCTCGTCGGCACGCGTGCGCTCCTCCTCGGCGAACGTCGCCTCGTGGACGAGCAGATCGGCGCCCTGCGCCACCTCGAGCACCGTCGCGGCCGGGGCCGTGTCGCCCGCCAGGACGATCGTCCGCCCCGGACGCGGGTCGCCGAGCACTTGCTCCGGCGCCACTGTCGTCCCGTCGGCGAGCGCCACCGGCTCGCCGGCCTGGAGACGGCCGAAGAGCGGGCCCGCCTCCACCCCGAGCGCCTCGGCAGCGGCCACGTCGAAGCGGCCCGGGCGCGGCAGCTCGACGAACGCGTAGCCGTTGGCTCCGACGGCGTGCTCGACGCGGAACACGACGATGCGGTAGTCGCCGCGGTCGAGCATGTCGCCGTCCCGCAGCTCGACGAGCTCCACCTCGTACGTCAGCTTGCCGAAGATGCGCTCGAGCGCGGAGAAGAGGCTCCGGAGACCCGGCGGCCCGTAGACCGTCAGGGGGACCTCGCGTCCCCGGAGCGCGAACGTCTTCAGCATCCCGGGCAGACCGAGATAGTGGTCGGCGTGGTAGTGGGTGACGAAGACCTCCGGCAGCTCCACGAGCCCCACGCTCGACTTGAGGAGCTGTCGCTGGGTCCCCTCCCCGCAGTCGACGAGGATGCGCTCGCCACCCCGGCGAACGAGGGTCCCCGCGAGGCCCCGCCGGGCGGTCGGGACGGATCCCGAGGTCCCGAGGAAGACGACGTCGAGATCCACGCGGCAAGTCTACGGGCCACCCGCGCTTGCCCTGCGGCGTTCGAGCCCACGCGGACGCAAGGGACACGCCTGCCCGGCCGGCCCGCTCCGAGGGGTCGCCGGGCGTCTTCAGTTGTCGGGAGAGGCGGCCGGCATGCTTCGTCCACCGGAGCGCGCGTCCGGGCTCAGCGGGCCGCCGGCCATGTGGCCCGAGCGCTAGGCACCACCTGCCGCTGCGGGCAGGTAGAGGGTCGTGCCAGGCTGGAGCCGCGACCCGGCCAGCTCGTTGCGCTGCCGGATTCGCCAGACACCCTCGCGCGGATCGCCGCCGTACCGGTCGGAGGCGAGCTGCCACAGCGTGTCACCGGGGCGGACGACGTATGCCTCCTCGGCGCCGGCGCCGCTCGAAGGACGGGGGACGGCGAGCAGCAAGGCGACGGCGAGGACGCTCAGAGCGAGCAGATTGCGGGGAGCGAACATACGTTCGTCAGCCTAGCGGAATGTCCGGACGGAGCGCGAGCGGGCGCGTCGTCACCTCCGCGGCCACGAGCGTGAGCGCGGGCGGCTCAGTCGAGCGGCACGAGCTCCGGCACCCCGTCCCGGACGACGGCCATCGTGTGACCCGGCGCCCGCCGCCGCTCGGTGGGGCTCCCCGGGTTGACGACCCACAGGTCGCCGTGACGGGCGAGCTCCGGCTCGTGGGTGTGGCCGTAGGCGACGAGATCGCAGCCGGGGAACCAGCCGGCCAGACGCTCGTGGCGCCCGGCCCGGGGCCCGCCGTCGTGGACGAGCCCGATGCGCAGCCCTTCGGCTTCGACGACGCGGCGCTCGGGGAGCACGCCGCGCAGGTCGTGGCCGTCCATGTTCCCGAGGACCGCGTGCACCTCCTCGACGCCGGCCAGCCGGGCGAGCTCCGCGAGGACGGCGGCGCTCGTCAAGTCCCCGGTGTGCACGACGACCGCGGCGTCGCGGAGCACGCGCAGGCAGGCCGCCGGAAGCCGCCGCCCGCCGCGCGGCATGTGCGTGTCGCCGACGATCGCGATCAGGAGAGCCCGTCGACGAAGCGGCCGTCGCGGTAGACGAGCTCGCCGTCGGCGTACACCTCGCTTCCGGAGCGGAGGTCGCAGACGAGATCCCAGTGGAGAGCCGACTGCACCTGGCCCCCGCTCTCGGGGTACGAGGCTCCGAGCGCGAGGTGCACGGTGCCGCCGATCTTCTCGTCGAAGAGCGTGTGACCGGTGAACTCGGTGACCGCGTCGTTGAGGCCGAACGAGAACTCGCCCGCGCGCCGCGCTCCGTCGTCGAGCGCGAGCATCTCGTGGAGGAACGCCTCGCCCTGGCTCGCGCGGGCCCGGACGACCTCGCCCTCGCGGAACTCGAGCTCGATGCCGGTCACGCGCCTGCCGGCGAAGCTCGCCGGGTAGGTGAAGCGGATCGAGCCCTCCACCTCCGTCTCGACCGGCCCGGTGAAGACCTCGCCGTCCGGGAAGTTCTCACGGCCGTCGCAGGGGATCCAGGTGCGTCCCGCGACACCGAGCCTCAGGTCGGTTCCGTCGCCGACCACGCGGATCTCGCGGCGCTCGCCAAGCCGGTCGGCGAGGCGGGCATACCGCCTCCCGAGCGCGCGCCACTCCTCGACGGGGTCGTCCCGGTCGAGGAGGCCGGCCTGGTAGACGAACGTCTCGTACTCGGCGAGCGACCGGTCGGCGTCCTGTGCGGCCGCTTCGGTCGGGTAGAGCGTGACGACGGAGCGCAGCTCACCCGCATTGGCGCGCTCGAAGTAGCGCCTTCGCAGCGGCTCGCGCGCGCGCGCGTGGAGCGCCTGGCGGGCCGGGTCGAGGTCGGTGTTGCTGCGCGTGTTCGCATCCGCCTCGACGGCGATGCGCACGTCGGCGCGCTCGACCTCGGCCGTCCGGAGCGGGCTCACCCACGCGAGCTGCTCGTCGGTTCCTTCCGCGAACAGGAGCTCGGCGGCGCCGTCCAGCTCGATGCGCAGGTGCGGATGGCCCCCCGCCCGGAGGACGCGCCGCCAGATCGCGTGCACGAGCGGGCTCGCACCAGGCGACGTGTCGATGCAGACGAGGTCGCCCTTCCGAACCGAGGTCGAGTAGTCGACGAGAACGCCCGCGAGGCGCTCGACGCGCGGGTCAGCCACCGACGCCGCTCTCGACGACCTCGAGCGCGGGATCGGCGAGGAAGCGCCCGTCCTTCCAGAGGAGCTCGCCGTCGGCGTACACCTCCCCCTCCTCGCGCAGGTCGCAGATCATGTCCCAGTGGAGGCCGGAGGTGTTGCGGCCGCCGGTCTGGGGGAACCCCGACCCGAGCGCGAAGTGCATCGTGCCGCCGATCTTCTCGTCGAAGAGGATGTTGCGGGTGAAGCGGTCGATCTCGTAGTTGAGACCGAACGCGACCTCGCCGAGCACGCGGGCGCCGGCGTCCATGTCGAGCAGCGACTGGAGGTAGTCGTCGCCTCGGGACGCCTCGGCCGCGACGACGGCGCCGTTCTCGAAGCGGAGGCGCACGTCCTCGACCTCGCGACCGTGGTAGAGGGCCGGGAACGTGTAGCGGATCTCCCCCGTGGTCTCGGTCTCGACGGGGCTCGTGAAGATCTCGCCGTCAGGCATGTTGAAGCGGCCGTCCGCGGCCAGCCACGAGCGCTCCGCGACCCCCAGGCGCAGGTCGGTGTCGGGCCCGACGACGCGCAGCTCGCGGACGCTCCCGAGCTCCGCGGCGCGCGCTTCGAGCGCCGTCCTGACGGCGCGCCAGTGCTCCTCGGGCCGCTCCTCGTGGACGTGGCACGCCGTGAACACGAAGTCCTCGTAGGCCTCGAGCGACATCTCCGCCTCCTGGGCGTGCGCGTTCGTGGGGAAGAGCGTCCCGCACCAGCTCATCTCGCCGCGCGAGATCCGCTCCCAGCGGCGGTTCGTGAGCTTGCGCTGCGCCCCGAGGTAGGCGGCGTGCCGGTCCGGGTCGACGCGCGAGAGGCCGCGCGTGTTCACCTCCGACCAGATGGTCGCGAGCGCGTCGAGGCCCTCGATCTCCTCCCACCGAAGGGGCGAGATGTAGGCGAGCTGCTCGTCCGAGCCCTCGTGCAGAAGCGACTCGAGCAGCCCCGGGACGCCGATGTTCGTGTAGGCGTGCGCACCGGCTCGGAGCGCCGCGCGGTAGAGCTCGAGCGCGAGCGGCGCGGCCGCGTCGAGCGTGTCGATCCGGAAGACCTGACCCTCGCGGAGGCCGAGCGAGTAGCCGACGATCAGGCGGGCGAGACGCTCGATCCGGGGGTCTTTCATGCCCGCGTTATACCGGACGGCAAGGCCGCGAGTACCGCCTCGAGTAAGCGGTCAGGGCCAAACCGGACAGGGTCGTCGGCCGGCAACCCCGTTTCCTCGGCCACCTCCACCACGGCTCTCTCCGCCGCGTCTGCGGAGAGCCGCCCGGTGTTCAGCGCGACTGCGGCAACTCGGGCCGGCCGCACCGGCAGCGCGAGCCGCTCGTAGAGGTCGACGAGGTCCCGCAGGGGCGGGATCGGGTGGCCCGGCACGCCTTCGATCTCGGTGTCCCCGGCCCGGTGGACGAGGACGAGCACGTGCGGGGCGGCGCCGTGGTAGAGGCCGAGGGTGACGCCGGAGAACTGCGGATGGACGATGGCGCCCTGGCCCTCGACGAAGAGGAGGTCCCCCCTCCTCGCGCCCTCGACGACGAGGCGCTCGCCTGCGCCGGCGAGGAAGTCCGACACGACGGCGTCGACCGCGATCCCCCAGCCCTCGATCATGATTCCCGTCTGGCCCGTCGGGACGAAGACGGAGCGCAGCCCGCGCGCCCGCGCGGCGCGGTCGAGCTCGACCGCAACGGTCTTCTTGCCGACCGCGCAGTCCGAGCCGACGGTGAGGACGACCTCGGCGCCATGAGTGAGGTTCTCGCCCGTCGGCACGCTCAGGTCGGGCGGCGGGCGCCGGTAGTCGCGGAGCTCGACGCCGCGCTCCCGGGCCAGCGCTGTGAGCTCGGGGTCGTCGCCGAGGAACTCGTGCATCCCGGCCTCGACGTCGAGCCCGGCCGCGACGGCCTCGCGCAGGAGGCCCCGCCAGACGGGCGGCAGCCGCCCGCCCGCGACCGCGACGCCGACGAGCGCCGCAGTCGGGCGGTACGGAAGCGCCTCGGCGACGCTGCCGACCACCGGGACGCCCTCCACCGTCTCCCCCGCCCGCTCCGAGTCGAGGACGGCGACGACAGGGTCGGCCCCGTAGCGGATCACGCCGTAGGTGGTCTTGCCGTAGTGGTCGTCCCCCGAGTAGCCCTCGGCCAGGACGAGGTAGCGCTTCATGCCGGCTCGACCCCGAGCCCGGGCCGGTCGGCCGGCACCTGCACGCCGTCGACGAACGCCACCCCGGGCCAGGGATCCTCGGCGAGCAGGAGGTTTCCGTCCAGGTCGAGGTGGTCGCAGAGGCTCCCGATCTGCGCGGCCGCGGCGATGCCGAGCCCGGACTCGACCATGCAGCCGAGCATGACGCCAAGCCCGAGGGCCCGGGCCGCGTGGGCCATCCGCACGGCCTCCCTGAGACCCCCGCTCTTCGCCAGCTTGATGTTGATCCCGTGCCCGCGCTCGGCGCACGCCGGGACGTCGGCAAGCGTGTGGCAGTCCTCGTCCAGGTAGATCGGCAGCGGCGACTCCCGCTTCAGTCGCTCGCCTCCCGAATCGCCGGCCGGGAGCGGCTGCTCGACGTAGTCGACGCCGAGCCCGGCGAGCTCGCCGACCGCCTCGACCGCCTCGTCGAGCTCCCAGTACTCGTTCACGTCCACCTGGAGGGGAAGCCCGGTGACGGCGCGGACGGCGCGCACGCGCTCGACGTCGAGGCCGTCCCGGCCGCCGAGCTTGAGCTTCAGGCGCCGGAAGCGGTCGCCGACCGCCTCCGCGCGCCGCGCCATGTCGTCGGGGTCGCCGAGCCAGACCGTCCACGAGGTCGGCGGCCCGGCCGGGAGGAGCCCGAGCAGGCGCCAGACAGGCTGGCCGAGCAGCTTCCCGACGAGGTCGTGGAGCGCGCCGTCGAGGGCCGCCCTGGCGGCCTGGTTGCCTGGGAGCGCGGCGAGACGCTCGCCGATCGCCTCGAGCGCGAACGGGTCGTCGCCGAGGAGCCCTCCGGCCTCCGCGAGGAACGCCTCCGCGCCCTCGACGCTCTCGCCGTAGTGCTCCTGCGGCTGCGCTTCCCCGAAGCCCGAGACGCCGCCGTGCTCGAGCTCCACCCAGAGGACGTGCTCCTCGACGCTCGTCGAGCGCGAGATCGTGAACGGCGCCTCCAGGCGCAGGGTCGCGCGGCGGTGGGCCAGCCTCACGCCGGGTAGACTAAGCCTCCCCGCGCCTGTAGCTCAGGGGATAGAGCGCGCGCCTCCGGAGCGCGAGGTCGCAGGTTCGAATCCTGCCAGGCGCATTCGCGCCTCCCCGCGGCGAAGGTCGAGGCCCAGGGTTTGGGAGTAGAATCACGAACTGCGGAGATGCAACTCGACGACCCGCTCAGTACCCATGGCCCGGCCCACGCTCCCACGCCTTCGGCGCGGCCGCGCCCCAGCGACGGGCGACGTCGCCGAGCGGACCGAGCCCCGCATCTCCCAGCTCACCGCTGACGGCCTCACCTGGGTCCACGCCGACCGCCCCGGCGCGCTCGAGGTCGCCTACCTCGCCGAGCGCTTCGGCTTCCACGAACTCGACATCGAGGACGTCCTCTCCAAGCGGCAGCGGCCCAAGATCGACGAGTACCCGGACTACCTCTTCGTCGTCCTTCACTTCCCCTTCTACGACAAGAGCGTCCAGCGGCTGAACGCCGCCGAGCTCGACGTCTTCCTGGGCCAGGACTTCCTGATCACGCTCCCGAACGTCGAGCTGCTGCCTGTCACGTACCTCTTCCGGCGCTGCGAGGACGACGCCGAGCGGCGGGCGGACCTCTTCTCCAAGGGCTCCGGCTACCTCCTGTACCACGTCCTCGACGACCTCTTCGACTACTGCTTCCCGATCCTCGACAAGATCGGGACGAAGCTCGACGCGATCGAGCCGGCCATCTTCGAGGAGCGCTCCGAGGACGTCGTCCGCGACATCTCGAACGCCAAGCAGGAGCTGATCGCCTACCGGAAGATCATCAAGCCGGAGCGGGCGACGCTGCGCGGGCTCGAGCGCTCGACCCAGCGCTTCCTGCCCGAGGACCTGGACCTCTACTTCGACGACATCGTCGACGCCGCCGAGCGCATCTGGGACCTCCTCGACAACTACAAGGAGGTCATCGAGGGGCTCGAGTCGACGAACGAGTCGTTCATCTCGCACAAGCAGCAGTACCGCCTTCAGATCCTCACGGTCGTGAGCGTCATCCTCCTGCCCCTCACACTGATCGCGAGCGTCTTCGGCATGAACGTGCGGGTTCCCGGCGAAGGCGCGATGGGGCCGTTCTGGATCGTCGTCGGCCTCATGGCCGCCCTCGGAGTCGGCCTGCTCGCGCTCTTCCGCTGGAGGCGCTGGCTGTGAAGCAGCTCTGGGCGCCCTGGAGGCTCGAGTACATCCAGGGAGCCGACGAGCAGGAGGGCTGCGTCTTCTGCCGCGCCGCCGGCCTCGACGACGAGGAGGGGCTCGTCGTGCGCCGCGGCGAGCGGGCGTTCGTGCTCGTGAACCGGTATCCGTACGCCTCCGGCCACCTGATGGTCGCCGCCTACCGGCACGAGGGCGACTTCGCGGCGCTCGAGGCGGACGAGGCCCTCGAGATCCACCGGCTGGCCGCGACCGCCACCGGCGTCCTCGCCGAGACGATGGGCCCGCAGGGGTTCAACCTCGGCTGGAACCTCGGCCGGATCGCGGGCGCCGGCGTCGTCGACCACGTGCACCTGCACGTGGTGCCGCGCTGGGCGGGCGACACGAACTTCATGCCGGTTCTCGCCGACGTGAAGGTGATGCCCGAGGCGCTCGAGGCCACCCGGCGTAAACTCGCCGACGCATGGCCCTAGACCCGAAGGTCTTCAAGGCGTACGACATCCGAGGCGTCTACCCGTCGGAGCTGGACGAGGAGGGCGCCTACTCGATCGGCCGCTCCTACGCGGAGCAGTTCGAGCCGAGGCGCATCGCCGTCGGCCGCGACATGCGGGTCTCCTCCCCTTCGATGGCGGACGCCGTCATCCGCGGCGCCGCCGACGCCGGCGTCGACGTCGAGGACATCGGCATGGTCGGGACCGAGATGCTCTACTTCGCCGTCGGCGAGCTGGGCCTCGACGGCGGTGTCGCGGTGACGGCGTCGCACAACCCGAAGGAGTACACGGGGATGAAGATCGTCCGCCGGGGCGCGCTCCCCGTGGGCGCCGACTCGGGGCTCCTGGACGTTCGCGACCGCGCCCTGTCCATGCGGGACACGTCAGGGGGTCAGACCCCTGGACAGGTCCGCAGCCACGACGTCTATCCGGCCTTCGTCGACAAGGTCATGTCCTTCGTCGACCCGGCCGCGATCCGG
>DASTBX010000059.1:0-11171 GCA_035711645.1 Gaiellaceae bacterium | reverse complement strand
GCTGTGCCCCGCCTTCAGGCCGGCCGCCATCGTGACGAGGAGGTCCGGGAGCTGGTTCTCGAACGCCTTGACGCGCCGGCGGGCCTTCATGGAGAGGAAGCCGTACGGCAGGAACGCGCCGGCGATCATCGTGATCCCGATGAGCCACACCGGCGGCCGGAGCGCCGCGGTGACGAGCCCTGCGACGAGCCCGGAGGCGAGCATGATGTAGACGAATTCCGCGGTGCGCAGCGGCAGGTCTGCGCGCTCGAGAAGCTGCTGGATGCGCTTCCAGGGCTTCAGGTCGCCGAGCGTCGCCTCGGTGGCCTGGAAGAGGGCTGACGCCATCTTCAGGCGCTCGCCGTCGGTCGTCTTTGCGGCGCGGCGCTGCGAGACGACGTGCGGATCGAGACGGCTCCTCAGCCACGCGCCCTTGGGCGAGGCGAAGAGGAACGCGCTCGCGACGAGGACGATGAGGCCGACCACGGCCGCGAATGCGGCCTGACCCCAGACGCTGCCGAAGAACTGCTCCGGCAGGCGTCCCTCGACCTGGGGCGTGCGCCGGATGACCGGCGTCCCCGGGGCAAGGAGCCTCGCAGTCGCGCTCTCGGCGCCGAGGCTCGCCTCGACGACCACCTTCTCGCCCGGCAGCGCGCCGGTCACGTACTCGAGGCGCCACGTGCGCGAGAGCTCCTCGGCGATCGTGTTGTAGACGCCGGCGAGCGCCTCGCTCGAGGCGGCTGCGTAGTAGGTCCCGCCGGTCTCGCTCGCGAGCTGCTGGAGCGGCTCCTGGTCGAAGAGCCTGCTCTCGATGCCGATCACGTAGACGGAGACGCCCGCGTTCTGGGCAGCGGCGATGGTCTCCGCGAGCGTGGCCTCGCTGCGCGTCTCGTTCCCGTCGGTAACGACGATGATGACCCGGCCGAGGTAGCTCTCCGAGGAGAGCGAGTTGGCCGAGAGCACGACTGCGTCGAACATCCTCGTGCCCTGGACGTCGTCGACCGAGATCGTCCGGAGCGCCGAGTCGGCGTCGATGGTGGACGTCTGGAACCCGGTCAGCATGACCGGCTCCGTGCCGAACGTCGCCACCGCGATCCGGTCCTCGAGCGGCTTCGCGGCGACGAAGGCGCGGGCCGCCGCCACGGCGTTCGCGAGCGGCTCGCCGTCCATGGACCTGGAGCGGTCGACGGCCAGGACGATGCTCTTCGCCCGGCCGAGGTTCGTGGCGACGACGTCGGCGACCGGCTCTCCGTTCTCCGTCACGACCGGAGCGGACTCGGTCGGCGACTCGGTCACGAAGGTCGCCCGGACGGTCGGGTAGTCGCTCGCGTCGGCCTCCATCACCGCGGCGGCGGCCGCCGCGGGAAGGAGGAGCGAGAGCGCGAGCGCGGCGAGCGTGAGGGCGAGGCGCCGCATCACTGGAACCCGCCGAAGCTCGCGGCCTGGAACGTCGGGCGCGTGACGTCGTCCTCCTGCTGGAAGAACGAGGGCGGGAGGCTGACGCCGTTCGCCGCCATCTTCTCCAGGAAGTGCGGCTTCAGCCCGGTGCACTTCAGCGGGCTCAGCAGCCGCGCCGAGCCCGGCACGGCGGTCTCCTCGTCCGGGGGCTTGGCGATGAAGATGTCCTGGAGGGTGACGACGTCCGACTCCATCCGCAGCACCTCGGTGACATGCGAGATGCGGCGGGAGCCGTCCACGAGGCGGGTGATCTGCACGAGCAGGTCGAAGGCGCTCGAGATCTGCTCCCGGATCGCGCGGTGCGGAAGCTCGACGCCGGCCGTGAGGACGAGGGTCTCGAGCCGCGAGAGCGCGTCCCGGGGGGAGTTCGCGTGAATGGTCGTCAGCGAGCCCTCGTGGCCCGTGTTCATCGCCTGGAGCATGTCGAGCGTCTCGGCGCCGCGCACCTCGCCGACGATGATCCGGTCGGGACGCATGCGGAGGGCGTTGCGGACGAGCTCGCGGATCTTGACCTCGCCCTGCCCCTCGATGTTCGCGGGCCTCGATTCGAGCGGGATGACGTGCTCCTGCTGGAGCTGGAGCTCGGCGGCGTCCTCGATCGTGACGATCCGCTCGTCGCCCGGCACGAAGGCCGAGAGCGCGTTCAGCGTCGTCGTCTTCCCGGTGCCGGTTCCGCCCGAGATGAGGACGTTCAGCTTCCCCTGGACGCAGGCCGCGAGGAAGTGCGCCGCCTTGGCCGAGACGGACCCGAAGTTGATCAGGTCGTCCATCGTGTACGGGTCGCGGGAGAACTTCCGGATCGTGAGGACGGGCCCGCGGAGCGAGAGCGGCGGGATGATCGCGTTGACGCGGCTGCCGTCGGGCAGGCGCGCGTCGACCATCGGCGAGGACTCGTCGACCCGACGGCCGACCTGGGAGACGATCTTGTCGATGATGCGCAGGAGGTGCGCGTCGTCGACGAAGTTCGAGCTGGTCGCCTCGAGCTTCCCGGAGCGCTCGACGAAGATCCGGTCGGGCCCGTTCACCATCACCTCGGTGACCGAGTCGTCGCGGAGGAACGGCTCCAGCGGCCCGTAGCCGAGGATGTCGTCCGTGATCTCGCGGACGATCTGCCGCCGCTCGTCGCGCGTGAGGGGCGTGCGGTCGAGCGCGAGCTGCTCGGTGACCGCGCGCAGGACGCGCTCCGACAGGTCCTCGTTCGTCCGGGCGCTGAAGAGCTCGGGGCCGAGCTTGGCGATGCACGCGTGGTGGACGCGGGTCTTGAGCTCGGCGTACGGGTCGACGCTGCGCGTCTCCGGCTGAGTGTCGCGGGCGGCGGCCTCCACACGGGAGACCGTCGCCTCGCCCAGAGCGGCCCCGCCGCCGCCGTTGGTGGTGCTCTTGAGCCTGTCGTGGAGGCCCATCGCTAGCCCCGCTTGAAGAGGCGGCGCTTCTGCGCCTTCGCGGCCTCTACGGGCAGGAGCCCCTTCGCCATCTCGCGGACCGCCTTGGAGTAGTCCGCGCCCGACTCGGCCAGGACGGCCGGGGTGCCCCGGTTCACCGAGATGGGAACGGCCCTGTCGCTCGGGATCTCGAAGCGCACCTTCGCGTCGAGGGCTCCCTCGACCTCGCTCCGCTTCATCCCCACCTTCGTGTTCGCCCGGTTGAGGACGAGGCGGATGCGGTTCGTCGGGAACGCGAGCAGCTCGAGCGTCTGGAGCGCGAGGCGCACGTTCTTGAGCGTGGGAACGTCCAGCCCGCAGACGAGCAGGAGCTCGTCGGTGCGGTCGAGCGTCGCCAGCATCGGCCCGTGGAAGAAGGGCGACGTGTCGACGACGATGACGTCGTAGCTCTCGCGTGCGACCTCGAGCAGCCGGCTGAGCTTCGTCTCGGTCACGAGCTCGGCGTCCTCCGGGCGCAGCGGCGCCGGAAGGATGTCGAGCCCGGACCCATGCCGCGTCGTGTAGCCGGCGAGCTTCTCGGAGTCGAGCTCACCGGGCGCGACGACGAGGTCGTAGATGGTCTTGTCGGGCTCGAGCCCGAGCATGATCGCCGCGTCGCCGAACTGGAGGTCGAGGTCGAGCAACAGGGTCTTCCGGCCCTCGAACTTGGCAAAGGCGGAGGCGAGGTTCGTCGAGGTGACGGTCTTGCCGGTCCCGCCCTTGGGCGAGAACACCGTCACGACGCGGCCGCGCCGGCCCGGCGAGGTGAGCGGGCGGTGACCCGTCTTCGACGCCTTGCGGATGGCGAAGACGACGTTCTCGGTCATCTGTGGAAGGAGCAGGACGTCGGAGACGTCAGCGTCGAGCGCCTCCTCGAGCAGGGCCGAGGCCTCGCCCGAGGCGAGCAGGATGATCGGCGCCCGCGTGTGCTCGCGGATCGAGGCGATCTCGTCGGCCGGCAGCGAGGAGCTGCGCGTGCCGTGGAGGACGACCTGGAGGTGGCCGCCCGTCAGCGTGGGAGCGGACTCCATGACGCCGGCGCTCGAGCCGACGAGCTCCACCTCGCCGTGCCGCTCGAGGGCTTCGCGGAGCTGCTCGAGGCCGTCGCACGAGCCGGTGAGGAAGATCCGGACCTGCTCGCGCGTTCCGACGGTGGTGTCGAGGCTCATCAGTTGCCTCCATTCGGGACGAGGAGGGACAGCTGCTCGGCCTTGAGCCCGTCGGTGAGGACGGTGGCCACGGTCTCGACGCTCTCCGGGCTGTCGGAGGCGTCGAGCGGCGGGCGGAGCTGGAACGTCCAGGACGCCCCGTCCTCGCGGGTGACGAAGGCGAGCTTCTGCGCCTGGGCGTCCGTCACCGCGACGAGGATCGAGAGGCTGTCGCTCTGGTCGCCGCCCTCGGAGATCTTGCTGGCGGTGCCCTGCGTGCGGGGCGCCCGCAGGACGAGGATGTCGCGGAGCACGATCCGGGTGGCCGTGAGCTCCTCGTTCGACGTGCCCTCCGGCACGGCACCGAAGTTCACGAACTTGTAGTTGATCGTCGCGACGATGTCGACGCGGTCGCCGTCCTGGAGCGTGCCGGCCAGGAGCTGGTGCTCGTTGCCCGGCACCTGGAAGGCGCGCAGGTTTCCGGTCAGCTGGGCGCGGACGCCGCGCTCGGCCTGCGAGCGGAAGCGGAGCTGGCTCACCTGCTCGCCCTTGTAGACGGAATCGACGACGATCTTGGTCGACACGTCCTGCGGGTCGAGGAGGGCGCCGGGCGCCACGATCGACCGCTCGATCTCGGCCTACTGGATGAAGCCGCCGGACTCGAGGTCGGCGCCGGCGGTGCCCGCCGGGATGTTCTTCGCCGCGACCCAAACGGGGACGAGCTCCTGGTCCTCCTGGAGCCTCCCGCGCTCCTGCGCGACGTAGTAGAAGACGAGAAGGACCGCGACCGCTGCGAGCGCGATCGCAAGCCCGATGTTGCGGAGGCGATACGTCATTGCACCACGTCTTTCTCTTCTCGGCTGTTTGCGGCTTGCTTGCCTATCGGCTGTCTCGGCCCGTGGGATTAGGCCCTATTCGATGAGCGAGACTGCGCGCGCCCCGAAGTCCTCGGGCGACGCCTCCTCGCTGAAGATCCCCTCCCAGATCACCTTCGTGAAGTGACCCTCGATGATGTTGTTCTTCGAGCCCTTGATCTCGAAGCCGGTGACGACGAACCCGACCCAGCCGACGACCTCGTACTCGAAGCCGGCGCCCTGCTCGCGCGTCTGGCGGTAGACGGGGAAGAGGAGCTCCTTCCCCGAGGCCAAGACCTCTTCGAGGGCGGACTTGAAGTTCGGGTTCGTGTTGTACTTCGCGCCCGGGTCCGAGTAGTACCACTCGTTGACCGGCATGTGGCCGTCGTAGCCGTTCCGGATCCAGTCGCCCAGCGTCGCCGGGTTCTCGCCGCCGCGGGAGCCGTCGATGTTCATGAGCCGGTACGCGCCGGGGCCGACCGTGTCGAGCTCGAGCTGCGTCGGCACGTCCCAGCGCTCCGCCTGCAGGTCCGGGTGCCGCTCGTCGACGGCGATCGGGGCGGCCCAGCGGGCGCTGGCGAGGACGCCGGTGCGCGCTTTCGCCGTGGCGTTGACCGTGACCGAGTCGACGCCGATCAGCTTGGCGAAGAAGCCGGGCGCCTCGCGGGACCCTTCGACGCTCACCGTGTCGTTGGCGATCGTCGTGGTCGTGATCGCGGTCGAGTCGAGGCCGCCGCCGTTCTTCGTCGCGTACTCGGAGGCGAGAGCTTCGGCGGTGGCGGGCTCGTCGGGCAGGGCCTGGGCGGCGGCGAGCGCCGCGGCGTCCATGGTCGCCTGCAACTCCCGGTCTGCGCGGTACCACGAGCCGACGTCGAGCACGGCCGCGGCCATGCCGAGCAGCACCACCATGAAGACGACCGTGAGTACCGCAGCCTGACCGCAGTCGTTCCTGCGCGAGCTCATTCGACACGCTCCCGGGTCGTGCTCGTCAGGTCCCCTTCCTTGAGGGGGATCCCGAAGAGGCTGATCGTGTACGGGTACGTCGCCGTGACTTCGACGTCCGTGCCCTGCTCGAACGTCGAGGTGACGTCGACCTCGAGCTTCAGTTGGTCGAGGTCGCTGGCCGACGAGCGCACTCGATCCTCGACCGCGGCCGCCGGCGTCTCCAGGTGGCGCCCCACGGCGCCCTGTCGCGCGCCTGCGCGCACGGCGTCCGTCAGCGTCACGTACTGGTGGAAGACGATGCCGAACTGGATGACGCCGAACAGGAGAACCGCCAGGAGCGGCAGGACCAGCGCGAACTCCGTCATCGTCTGGCCCTGCTCTCCCTTGCGAGAGGATCGTCTGTGCGGCAAAAGTTTCATGAATTCGAGTCGGTGTGTGTGCGACTGGAGAAAGGCGGGCTCTTTTCCGCGGAAGCGCCGAAAAGAGCCCGCCCCGATCTCCGGGATCTACAGAACGTCGATGACGGAGTTGAGCGCGGAATTGATCGCGCCCGAGAGAAGGCCGAGCGTGGCGACGATCGCGAGCGTGATGACGGCGAGGACCACGCCGTACTCCGCCATGGTCTGACCGTCCTCGCGCCTGCTCAGCGAAACGAGGGACTTGAACATTGTCGATTCACCTCCCTTCCCTGCTCCGGGCACGCACGCCGGCGCGCTGAACGTCGAACGAATCGCACGCATGGGTGAAACGCGAAAGTGTCGTGTGGGCCGATTCGTCGAGCGGGCGTTGAGCGTGGTCACGGTGGAGAAAGACCTCCCGAGCTTTCTCGAGCTGTCCGGCGTGACCGCTCCGCCGTAGGCTCCAACTGCCCCGCAACATCGGGCACTCAGGCGCCGATGAGAATCCCCCTCCAAGGGGATCCCGAGCGAATGCACCCATTCGGGGGAAGGTCGCCGAGCCGGACGCGCCCGATAGTCCGAGCACGTCCGCGCTGCGGCAGCGGATCGGTCAAGTAGACGTTTTCCGCGCCGAAGTGGCGGCCTCGGCGCCCGACACGGGAGCACCAGGCTGATGCCACAGAAGACGACCCCGCGGCGCCTCGTTACGCCGCTCATTCTCTTCACCCTCGCCGGCTGGGCCCTGTGGGCGCTCGGTCGCAACACGCCTCCGGCCGCGAGCCGGGCCGACGAGACCTCGCCCACTGGACCCGCCCGCGAGCCCGAGTCGGTCTCCACGCCCGCGCGTGGGCGCGCGCCGCGCTGGAACCGGCGCCGGCTCGCCACGAGCCTCACCTTCGCCACCCTCTTCTTCGCCGGCGCCGCGCTGTCCGCAGGGGCCGGCGACGTCGTCGTCGAGGCCGTCGAGGGCGAGCCGACCGTGGAGGTCGCCGCTGCCCAGGAGCCGCCTGCGGAGGAGGCTCCGGTCGAGGAGCCCGCCCCCGTGGAGGAGGCCCCCGCCGAGGAGCCGCCCGCGGAGGAGGCCCCGCCCGCAGAGGCGCCAGCCGAGCCCGACGCGCCCGCCGAGGCAGAGACTCCCGCCGACGGCGACCCCGCCGAGGACGGCGGCGAGCCCGCCGGCGACGGCGATGAGCCCGCCGAGGAGCCCTCAGCACCCGAGACGCCCGCCGAGGGCGGCAGCGGCTCGGACGAGGAGAGCGGCTCCGACGGCGGCACGCCGGGCACCGGCGGCTCCGGCGGGTCGGCCGATCCGGAGCCGCAGCCCGAGCCGAAGCCCAAGCCTCCGGCGCCTCCGCACCTCGACGAGAGCCGCACGCCGCAGCCGTCCGAGCTGCCCGTGCTCGACAAGACGACGGCGAGCTCGCCGGCGCTCGACCCCGAGACGGACGCCGACGGGTTCTTCGCCACCGTCTGGCTGCACCGCGAGCTGCCCGACCCGACCCCCGCGGCCCGCCGCCTCGACGGCGAGTTCGCCAGCACCCTCGAGCGCGAAGCCGAGGCGGCCGGCGTCGACTGGGCGGTCGTGCTGGCCGTGCTCAGGGCAGACGGCTTCGAGGGCGGCTCGATGAACGTCGCCCCCGTCCGCGCCGTCGCCCGCGACCTGGCCGAGCACGACGCCGCCGACGACGAGTGGCGCGCGCTCCTCGCCTACGGCGGGCGCACCGACTACGCCGATCGCGCCATGGCGCTCACCCACTACAACCGGGCAGTCGGCCTGCGCGCCCTCGTCACGGGGCTCCAGGCCGCCAAGCCCGACCTCCAGGACGCGGTCCTCGAGGACGAGCGCCTGGAGATCTACGCAGGCGGGCGGCTGGACATCGCGATGGGCCGCACCGACGTGCGCATCCTCGCCCTCCTCCGCTACCTCGCCGAGGCGCACGACCAGGTCACCGTCACGAGCCTCACGGCCGGCCACCGCATCTACTCGCGGCCCGGCGTCGTGTCGGCGCACACCTACGGGCTGGCGGTCGACATCGCCGCGCTCGAGGACGTGTCCATCATCGGCAACCAGGAACCGGGCGGAGTCACGGAGCGCGCCGTCCGCAACATCCTGCTCCTGCCGTCGGAGCTGCAGCCGAAGCAGGTCATCTCCCTGCTGGGGCTCGGCGGACCGTCGTTCCCGATGGCGAACCACGACGACCACATCCACGTGGGGTACTAGGACGCTTGCAGGTCTCCCTGGAGCGTCAGGACGGCAGCACGGTGTGTGAGCGGTGTCTCCTCGCGGAGACGCCGCTCACGCGCCTTCGCGGGCTCCTCGGGCGCGCGCGGCTCGAGCGGGGCGAAGGTCTCCTCCTCCGTCCCGCGTCGTCGATCCACACCTGCTTCATGCGCTTCCCGATCGACGCCGTCTTCCTCGACCGCGACGACCGTGTCCTGAAGGTCGCCGGCGACCTGGCGCCGTGGCGCTTCGCCGGCTGCCGGGGCGCGAAGGCGGTAGTCGAGCTGGCCGCGGGCGAGGCGGCCCGGGCCGGAGTCGCGGCCGGCGAGAGGCTCGTCGTCAGGCCGGCGGAACGAGCACCCGCAGTGCGCGCGGCCTGATCTCGAGCTCGAGCGGCGGCTGGAGGACGACCGCCTCGCCGTCCACGGCGGCGTGGAGCCGAGGCCGGTGGCTTCGCACCTCGAGGCGGGGGCTCGCCCACTCGACCAGCCCGTCCGCTTCCTCGGCGCGCCCTCGAGCCGCCCGGGCGAGGAGCGCGAGCAGAGCCCAGCGGCCGACGGCCTCGACGACGTAGAGGTGCAGCAGACCCTCGTCGAGGCGCTCCCGCCGGCCGAGCTCGCCGAGCGAGCCGCCGCCGTAGTCGTTGTTCGCGACGAGCGCGACGAGGGCTAGCCGCTCCTCCCGCCGGCCGGCCGCCTCAAACGCGAGCGCGAGTGGCCGGCGTCCTCGCCCGAGCGCCGCGGGCACGAGCCGGAGCACGGCGACCACCCTGTTGCGCGTCTTCCGGGCCGGGTCGTGGACGAAGCTCGCGTAGATGCCGAGCGCGACGTTGTTGAGGAAGAGGCGGCCGTTCACGCTCGCGACGTCGACGCGCCGCTCGACCCCGTCGAACGCCGCGAGCGCGGCGAGCGGGTTCTCGGCGTCGAGGCCCACGTCGCGGGCGAAGTGGTTCCGCGTGCCGAAGGGGACGCAGACGAAGGGGAGGTCGCGCTCGAGCGCCACCTCCGCCACGGGGCCGAGGGAGCCGTCACCGCCCGCGGCCCCCAGAACGGGCGCCCCTCCGCCGGCGGCCTCGCGCGCGAGCGCCTGCGCGTCGTCGCCCTCGCGGAGCTCCCGCGTCTCGATGCCGAGGCGCGCCGCTTCCGCGGCGAGCTCCTCGGCCGACGGCGATCCCGAGCCGGAGCGCGGGTTGACGAGGAGGAAGGGGCGGGCTCCGGCCAGCGAGCTGGTGGGCGCTAGACCGCGCCCTCGATGGCGTGGAGCGTCCAGGCGGGCCCGACGCGCACGAGGTGCCCGTCCGGGTCGGCCAGGTCGTAGACCTCCGTGCCGAAGCGCGTGCGCGTGACACGGCCGCCCTCGATCCCTTGGCGCTCCAGCCGGTCGATCTCCGTCGCGATCTCCTCGGCGGCGAGCTCGAGGCGGGTGCTGCCGCCGATCTCCCGGCCGCGCTCAGGGTCCCAGGTGAGCACGAGGAACGTCTGCCCCTCGAGCACGAAGAAGGCGCTGTGCGCGTTCTCGCCCTCGTCGTAGGCCGCCGCCGGCCCGCGGCCGAGCAGCCGGGAGTACCAGTCGATCGAGCGGTCGAGGTCGGTGACGTACAGGTGGACTGCCGTGACGAGGCTCACGGCGCGGGCTTCTTCCCGCGGGCGGCGCCCGCCGCGAGCGCCTGCTTCTTCTCCCGCGCCTTCTTCCGCCGCTGGCGGTCGTTGCGCCAGCGCTTGATCGGCCTCGAGCCGCGTCCCATCGCGCGTGACTCTATAGATTCCGGACGTGGCGCTCGAACCAGGCCGCACCGTCGAGGAGCTGCGCGAGCTCCGCGAGCTCACCGCCAACGACGACGGCGCGCAGCGCGTCGCGTGGACGGACACGTGGGCGCAGGCGAAGGGCTGGCTCTCGGACAAGCTGGCCCCCCTCGGCGTCGAGGAGGAGGTCGACGAGGCCGGGAACCAGTGGTTCACGCTCCGCGGCGGCTCGGAGCGCGCGCTCGTGATCGGCGGCCACATCGACTCCGTGCCGAACGGCGGCTGGCTGGACGGCTCGCTCAACGTCATGGCGGGCGTGGAAGTGCTGCGGAGGATCGCGGCGGACGGCTCGCCGCCCGTCTCCGTGCGCCTCGTCAGCTGGGCGGACGAGGAGGGCGCGCGCTTCGGCCGCTCCCTCTTCGGCTCGAGCGCGGCGTCGGGGACGATGGACGACCAGGACGAGCTGCGCTCGCGGACGGACGCCGACGGCGTCCGCTGGGAGGACGCGCTCCGCGAGCACGGCGTCGACCTCGACCGCGCGCTCGACGCGCGCAGGCAGCTCGAGAGCGCGGCCGCCTACCTGGAGCTCCACATCGAGCAGGGGCCGGTGCTCGAGTCCATGGAGCTTCCCCTGGGCGTCGTGCTCGGCACCTTCGGCGTCGAGCGCCACCAGATCACGTTCACCGGCCAGGCCGCTCACGCGGGGTCGACGCCGATGGACAAGCGCCGCGACGCGCTCGCGGCCGCCGCGAAGCTCGCGCTCGAGATCCGCGGCATCGCCTCGAGCGCGGGAGACGGCGCCGTGTGCACGATGGGGAGCTGTGTCACGAAGCCGGGAATCGTGACGTCCGTGGTCGAGACGGCCACGGTCCTCCTCGACCAGCGCCACCTGGACGGCGAGAAGCTCGCGGCGATGCTCGCCGAGTCGAAGGAGGCGAGCGAGCGCTTCGCGCGGGAGGAGGACGTCGAGGTTGAGTGGGAGCGCATCTGGCGGATCGACCCCAT
>DASTBX010000058.1:0-4231 GCA_035711645.1 Gaiellaceae bacterium | reverse complement strand
GCTCTCGCGCTTCCTCGCCTTGGCGAGGCTGCCCGGCGCCGCCCATCCGGCGGTCTACGAAGTGACCTTCGCCTGCGACTGCGGCCGCGAGCACGAGGGCCTCGTCACCCACGACGAGCTCGACTGGGCGCCGCTCGCCGGGTCGGGCGCGCCGTTCCTGAACGTCATGACCGATCGGCTTGAGCCCTCGTCCGCCGAACTGCTCGACGCCGCCGCCCGCCGCATCCAGGCCGGGGAGTGGCCGTGGAGCTTCTTCTGCTACTCCGAGGAGCGTCCGCGGCCCGTGTTCCCGTCGGCGTTCCGCCTGCTGGCGGGAGCGGCGGAGCGGGACGAGATCGGCTTGGCGGTCGAGTGCCCGACATGCGCCGACGTGTCCGTGAACGTCGTCACCCCGGACCACGTCGACGTCCCCTTCTACAACGACCGCCGGGTGGGCGTCGTCGAGCACGCCTTCCGCTGGGACGCGCGCCGCGCGCCGGCGCAGGTGCGCGCGAGCCTGTTCGACAGAGCCGTCGCCGCCCCCCACCGGGACCTCGCGGCGTAACCCCGGCGCGGTTAGCCGCGTTGCAGGAACGGGAAGATCCTGGGAAACGACGCAACGAGGTGACATTGACCATGTTCACGAGACGACGCGATCCGGAGCACGTCGAGACGCGGACGACGCGGGGCGACGTCGTCGAGCGCGAGGAGCACGTCTGGGGCCGCCCGCCCGTCGTTCGCGGCCTCTTCACGCTGCTCGGCGTGGCGGCGGCCGGCTTCCTGATCTGGCTCGCCACCCAGTTCGAGCTGAGCTCGACCGGCGAGTTCTGGGCGGCGATGGGCATTCTCGCCGCAGCGGGCGTTGCTCTCGGGCTCTCCCAGCTTCTCGGCGGCTGGACGAAGTGGGGCGCCCCCACGATCAGCCCGAGCGTCCTCCTCTTCGGCTTCCTCCCGACCCTCGTGGCGGTCGGCGGCATCCTCGTCGCCACCCGCCCGACCGGCACCGAGGAGGGCGAGGAGGTCGCCGGGTGGATCAGCGACATCGGCCTCGGCGGGCTGGCCGAGGACCTCTCGCTCTTCCAGGGCGTGCTCGCCTTCGGGCTCGGCATCGTCTTCTCGTTCATCTTCGACACGCTCGGGCCGCGCGCCCGCGTGCTCGACCGAGAGACGGCCGTTGCGGACGAGGACGTGCACGACTACCGGCGTGAGGACACGGGGGTCGTCACGGAGCGCGACACGGTGCCCAGCGGCGACGTGCACGAGGAGCGCACGGTCGTCCGCCGCGACACCCCGTAGCGCAGCTTCCCGCTCCGGAAGGCAGCTGCGGGGGCCTCGTCGGCCCCCGCAGCGCCTCCGCTCACTCGCGCCAGGGATGAGTCGGACGCTGCGGGACACCGATATCGGAAGCACCGTGGACGCCGCCTCCGGTCAGCAGGTCCAGGGCCGGGGCGCTCCTCGGCTCCTCGCGCACTTCGCCGTGCTCGACCGCGTTACGAGCGGCGACCGGCTCAGCGCGCGGGCGCGTCTCGAGCTCGAGCTCGGCGGCGAGCTGACCGACCTCCTGGTCGGCGCGCTCGTACGGCCGGGCCGCCCGTGCCCGGGCGCTCCGCCCTGCGTCTGGACCTAGGAGCGGAGCCGGTCCTCGCCGTAGAGCCGCACGAAGAAGAAGATCAGAAAGGCGGCGACGACGCCGAGGAGGAACGCGGTTGCGCCGCTCGTGCCGATCGCGAGCAGGCCGATCCACACGTAGGCGCCGAGCAGGACGCCCCAGAGGAACGACTGGAACCCGGGACTGAAGGCGGGCGGCCGCGGGGGGAAGTCCATGTCGGGGCGGGAGTCTACCGGCCTCGCGTCCCGCGACCGTGCCGGACCATAAAACTCGCCGAGCCGGTTGCGCTTTCGTCCACTCCACCAACCAACTTTCGGCTTCCGCCTACGGTCGCCCGGTGGGGCTTCGACCTACTCGCGCTCCGTGCTCGGCGCAGGGGGGAATCTAGAGGCGGCTCCGCGCGGACGCAAGACCCTGGCGGAGCGCGTCCTCGCAATTTGCGGAAAGTTCATTTTTCCACAGTTTCCACACCGCAGCCGAGGTCCTGTGGAAGAGCCTGTGGAGAGCCGCCCGGACTCTAGCGTCCGGCGAGGGCGCCGTCCGTGTAGACGCCGGACGGGTTCCAGAGGAGGAAGCCCTTCGAGTCGGCGTCGCGGGCCGCGAGGATCTGCGCCTTCACGTCCTCGAGGCCGTACTCGCGGCCTAGCGAGAAGTCCTGCAGCCAGGGGACGAGCAGCGTGTCGTGGCCGCGAAGCTGCCGCCGGAAGTCTCGCAGGGAGCGCGCGACGGTGATGCCGGGGACGGCGTTGGGGTCGTCCAGGCCGTATTCGCCCGAGCCGTAGTGGGAGGGATAGACCATCGGGTAGATGAGGTCGAGCTGGGAGGCGAGCCGTCGCGGTCGCTGCCCGATGCCCATCTCCCGCGTGGCCGAGAGGCCGAAGACCGCTGCCGAGACGCGCGCGCCGAGCGGCTCCAGGCGGCTGCGGGCATACGCGAGGAAGCGTGTGATCGTCTTCGTGCGGTGCTCCTTGCGCCGGCCGGCGAAGACTGCGCTCGCGAGGTCGCCGTCCGTGGGGAAGCGCACGTAGTCGAA
Source organism: Gaiellaceae bacterium (assembly GCA_035711645.1). GTDB lineage: Bacteria > Actinomycetota > Thermoleophilia > Gaiellales > Gaiellaceae > JAIBJN01. The sequence goes on along the minus strand of DASTBX010000058.1, from coordinate 1,610 downwards.
CATGATCTCGTCGAAGCCCGCCCGGACGGCGGCGACCGCGATGTCGACGTTGTACTTCCACACGCGCCGGTCGTACTGGTTCGTCCAGCCGAGCCCGGCGCTGTTCGTCCAGACGCTGCCGTCGCGCCGTCTGATCGCCATACCCGGCCGCGCCTGGGAGAGGACGGGGTCCTCGAAGACGACGACGCGGCCGATCAGGTAGATGCCGCGGGCCTCCGCCCGGCGGGCGGCCCGGCGCGGGTCGTAGTACGTCCGGGCCGCGTTCACCGCGCGCGCAAGCGGGACGGCGGGCCGGCGGAAGGCGACCTCGCCGTTCTCGTCCTTGACGTCGAGTTGGAGCGTGTTGAGCCCCTTCTCGGCCAGGTCGAGGTAGTCGTCCAGCTTGCCGTCGAGCGAGGCGAGCGCCATCGTGACGTGGACACCGCGGATCTCGGCGGGCAGGGGAACGGGCTCCGGCTCGGGCGCAGCCGTCGCCGCGGTTTCCGCCTGGCCGGCGCCTGACGGGCTCGAGCTCGCCGTCGTCCGCTGGTCGCCGCCGCCGAGGAAGCTCATGCCGAGGGCCACGACGGCCGCAGCGACCGCGACGACGGCGAGCAGGACGACGCGCCTCACCGCGCGGGTCCTGCGAGCCCGATTCCTCCGCTCGCGGAACCGTTCGTTCGGATCGAGAGGCTCGAGGAGCATGAGGTGCGGGCACGGTATGTCCTCCGGCTTTTTGCCGCAAGGAGATCCCCCGAGGCACGCAACGCTTTTCGTTGCGTTAAGATCCAGCCCGTGCCGGTGGAAACGGCGCTCAAGGTGGAGGCGCTGACACGGGACTTCCGCTCGCAGCGGCGGCTCGCCGACGCGCTCGGCGTCAGCCCGGCGCAGGTGAGCCGCTGGAAGCGGGGTCAGGGCATCGACGGCGACAACGCGGAGCGCCTCGACCTCCTCGAGCTCACGATGTCGGCTCTCCTGCGTCTCTACGAGCCGGAGACGGCCGAGAGGTGGCTCTTCGGGCTCAACCCGCTGCTCCGCAACCGCCGGCCGATCGACGTCATCAGGGCGGGGGGGACGCAGGAGCTCCTCGCCGCGCTGCGCCAGGAGCGCGCCGGCTCGTACGCGTGATCCTCTTCCGCTGCTTCGCGTGGAACCGGGCGGTCGAGGCCCGTGCGCGGGGCGGCGCTCTCTGGTTCCCGCGCCCGCTCCAGGGCGACGGACGCCACGATGCGCCCGGGCGCTACGGTTGCCTGTACGTGTCCGAGGAGCCGCTCGCAGCGGTTGTCGAGGAGCTCGCGCGCCTCGCCGGCACCCGTCTCGGCGCGACCGACCTCGTGCGCGAAGGCTTGCCGCTCTCCCTGGCCGCGCTGAGGCTCTCCGACGCGGCATGGCTCGTCGACCTCGACGAGCCGCTCTCGCTCGCCGAGGACGGCCTACGCCCTTCGCGCGTCGCGACCGGCGACCGGGAGGTCACGCAGGCGGACGCCGCCGCCCTCCACGAGCGGCATCCGGGCGCGGCCGGGCTGCGCTGGTGGTCGCTCCACGAGTCGGCCTGGGCGCACGTGACGCTCTTCGACCGCGCCGCGGAGGAGCTCGAGGTCGAGGACGTCAGGCCGCTCGAGCTCGACGAC
>DASTBX010000057.1:0-3101 GCA_035711645.1 Gaiellaceae bacterium | reverse complement strand
CGCGCGGGTCGCCAGGCGCTCGCGGTGCACGCCGCCGTCTCCTTCAGTGCGGCTGAGACGGCCGCGGCCGAGGGTCGCGCCGTGCCGTCGAAGCGGTAGAGGCCGGCCTGGAACCCGATCCGCAAGCCGTCGTCCCGGAAGCCGAAGAAGTTCACCTGGGCCACGTCGGGATCGCACGCGGCGCGCCGGACGACGTCGCGGTACACGAGCGCCTGGTGCGCCTCGCTCGCGACGGCCACGTTCTCGTCGCCCATGTAGCCGTGCAGGCCGGCCGTGTCGACCTGCCAGCCGATCTCGTCGAGGTAGAGGCGCAACCCCCCGAGCGTCGTCGGCTGTGCCGTCCCGTGGAACGCGTCCCAGACGGCCTGCTTGACGCGGTCGAGGTTGACGAAGCCGGCATTGGGCCACGAGTAGCCGCGCGAGAGCGCGTCCGTCGCCCGGTTCGGATACGGATGGAAGCCGAGCCCGTCCATCAGGGGCAGGGCGCGGCCACTCGCCCTGTACCAGGCGCCGAGCGCGGCCAGGAAGCGCACCGGCGAGGTCGACACGTTGCTCTTGGCCTGCGGCCGGTCGTTCCCGCGCGGCGAGAGGCCGACGCCGACCACGGTGAGCGTCAGGTCGACCGCCTTGAGCGCGTCGTAGCCCGCCGCAAGGTAGGGACCGAACGCGGCGGCCGAGCGTTGCTTCGTCCGCGTGAACTGCGGTCGCCAGAAGGCGGTCTGGTTCGGCTCGTTCCCGACCACGAACCCCCGCACCTGCGGGTAACGGTGTGCGAGCTCGGCCAACCACGCGCCGAACGCCTCCGGCCGCGCCAGCCCCGCCTCGATCTCGCGCGGCGGGTAGGGGTAGGTAGCGAAGACGATCTCGAGCCCGGCTGCGCGTGCGGCGGCGACCGTCAGGTCGAGGAGCGGCCGCTCGCTCAGGCCGAGCGGGTCGCTCGGCTGCCAGCGCACGGTGACCACGGTCTGACGCAGGCCCAACGCCGCCATCTCGGCGTAGAACGCCCCACCGGCGTCGTGCGCGTACTTGCCCGTGTCGTCGTTTGCGCCGACGTCCGCCGCGTCCGCCTGACCGACGAGCGTCCCCGTCGCAACAAGCCCGGCTGTGAGCGCACACAGCCGTCCCCCCCAACCCCTCAGCGTCACCCGCCGCAACCCCCGTTCCGCTCGTGTCCCCGACTCCTCCGCAGGAGCGGGGCGGGATGCTACACCATCGCCCGCGAGGCGGCGAGCAACGCGGCGAGCAGCGTGTCCGCGCCGTCGCGAACCGGATCGGCCGCCGGCAGGCCCGTCTCCTCAGCCGCGGCGGCGACGGCCGCAGCGGCGTCCGCCTCACAGAGCCCCGCGGTGTTCACCGCCACCGCCACGACACGGGCCGGCCGTCGCGGGAGCGAGGCGCGCTCGTGGAGCGCGACGAGCTCCGCCAGCGGGGGAATCGGGTGTCCGGGATAGCCCTCCACCTCCGTCGCGCCGGCGCGGTGACAGAGGACGAGGGTGTGCGGCGCGGATCCGTGGAGCAGCCCGAGCGTGACTCCCGAGTACGCCGGGTGGACGAGCGACCCCTGGCCTTCGACGAGGAGGAGCTCACCACCGCGCCGACGTCCCTCCACAACCAGGCGCTCGGCGGCCCCCGCGATGAAGTCCGCGACGACGGCGTCCACGGCGATGCCCCAGCCGGCGATCGCGATCCCCGTCTGGCCCGTCGGGACGAATACGGATGAGACGTCTCGCGCTCGCGCAGCCCTGTCGAGCTCGAGCGACACTGTCATCTTCCCGATCGCGCAGTCCGAGCCGACGGTGAGGACGATGGCGGCGTCGACTTCGAGGTTCTCGCCGGTCGGGCAGTCGAGCCCGTGGGGCGGCCGGCGTAGGTCGCGCAACTCGACGCCGCAGGCCTCGGCGAGGGGCCGAAGCTCCGGATCGTCGGCGAGCATCTGGTGGAGCCCGTTCTCGATCGAGAGACCGGCCTCGACGCATTCCGTAAGCAGCGCTCGCCAGGCGGGCGGAAAGCGTCCTCCCTGGGTTGCGACGCCGACCAGGGCGACACGCGGCCGGTACGCGAGACCCTCGGCGACGGTGGCGACGATCGGGACGCCGGCTTCCGACTCGCCCGCGCGCTCGGAGTCGAGGACCGCGACGACGTCCTCGCCGCGGTAGCGGAGCACGCCGCGCATCGTCTTGCCGTAGTGCACGTCGCCCGAGAACCCCTCGGCGAGAATCAGGGTCGCCTCACCCGCAGCCAAGGCCCACCTCTTCCGACGCGAGCTGAACGCCGTCGACGAACCGTGGGCCTGGCGCAGGATCCTCGGCGAGCAGCAAGTTCCCGTCGAGGTCGACGTGGTCGCAAAGCGGGGCGACGGCACACCCGGCGGCGATCCCGAGCCCAGACTCGACCATGCAGCCGAGCATCACCCCGAGGCCGAGCGCACGCGCCGCATGCGCCATGCGGATCGCCTCGCGAATGCCGCCCGACTTCGCGAGCTTGATGTTGATGCCATGCGCGATCTCGGCGCAGGCCGCCACGTCCCCGAGCGTGTGGCAGTCCTCGTCCACGTAGATCGGCACGGGTGAGCGCTGCCGGAGCTCGGCGCCGCCCGGATCGCCCTGGGCGAGCGGCTGCTCGACGTACTCGACGCCGAGCGTGTGCAGCTCGGCACACGCCTCGAGCGCCTCGTCGAGCGCCCACCACTCGTTCACGTCGACCGTCAGCGGCAAGCCCGTGACGGCTCGCACGGCCCGGACGCGCTCGACGTCGAGGCCGTCTCCGCCGCCGAGCTTCAGCTTCAGGCGGCGGAACCGGGACGCAGCCGCGGAGGCCCGCCGAGCCATGTCGTCGGGGTCGCCGAGCCAGACGGTCCACGACGTCGGCGGACCGGCGCGCGGGAGCCCGAGCAGGCGGTTGACCGGTACCCCGAGCAGCTTGCCCAGTAGGTCGTGCAACGCCGCGTCGAGGGCGCTCTTGGCGGCCTGCTCGCCGGGGACGGCGGCGAGCCGAGCACCGATCTCCTCGAGGGCGAACGGGTCGTCTCCGAGCAGGTGGCCGTGCTCCTCGACGAACCCGAGCGCCGACTGCGCCGTCTCGCCGTAACGCTCGATGGGCGC
>DASTBX010000056.1:0-8646 GCA_035711645.1 Gaiellaceae bacterium | reverse complement strand
GACCGGCCGGACGGAGGCACGGGGCAGGGCGGGTTCGGGTTCGGCGGCTTCAACCGCTCGCCGGACCGCGCGACGCTGCGGGCGATCGCCCGGACGACCGGCGGCGAGTACTTCGCGGCGCGGTCGGCGGAGGCGCTCGCGTCCGCCTACCAGGACCTCGGGACACGGCTCGGCCGCGCCAAGCGCCGCACGGAGGTCACGCACCTGTTCGTGGCCGCGGCGGGCGTCGCCGTCGCCGCCGCGGCCGGGCTGTCGCGCCTCTGGTCGCCGGGGCTCCCTTAAGTGGTCAGCCCGAGGCAGGACGCGGTGTGCGTGGCGGCGTTGTTCTGCTCGTTCGCCTCTGGGACGCTCTGCGCGTAGTCGGCGGTCGCGGTGTGCGTGCCGCGGACGCAGCGGAACGATCGGGTGACAGCCTGCCCCGGGACGAGCGCGGGGATGGGGAAGGTGCCGATGCCCGTCACCGTCACGAGCGACGCGCCGGCCGCTCCCGCGCCGGCGTTGCGGACGGTGACGGCCGCGTCGGCGAGGGCCACGACGAGATCGGGGAGCTGAGGGAGCACCGTCCAGGACGCGATCGCCGGCGCGCCGGTGTTCCCCGCAGCGTCCGTCGCGCGTACCGCCAGTGTGTGGTCGTCGACCCCGACGTCCGTGACAGTGTGCGGGCTCTGGCACGCCTGGAACGGGCCACCATCGTAGGAGCATGCGAAGGAGACGCCCGGCTCGCTCGCCGAGAACGTGAACGATGCCGACCGTGACGTCGTCGTGGCCGGCGGCGTCGAGCTGAATGCCACACTCGGCGCCGTCGTGTCGGGAGGTGGCGTCACCGTCCAGCGCCGCGTTGCGGGAGCACCGACGTTTCCGGCCGCATCTGTTGCCTGGACAGAGAACAGATGCTCGCCGAGCGTGAGGCTGTCGAGGCCGCGTGGGCTCGAGCAGGCCTGCCACGCACCGCCGTCGAGCCGGCACTGGAACGTGACCGGAGCCTCGTCCGCAGTGAAGGTGAAAGTCGCGGTGGTGGCTGCGCTCGACGCATCGGGTGCGCCCGTGATCGTGATCGTGGGCGCTGTTCTGTCCGGGGCCTGACCTTTCGGGGACGGACCCTGCGGGGACTGACCCTTCGGGGACTGACCCCGAAGGGGTCTGTCCCCCGTGGCGGTTGGCGGCGGAGCGGCCCTCGGCGTCGGCTTCGGCCTCGGGGCCTTCCGCGGCGCGACGGTCGGCGTCGGCGCTGTCGTAACGGCCTGCGTGGGAGCCGTGGTCGGCATGACGGGCGCATTCGCCTTCGGCGGCGCCGGCGCGACTGCTCGTCCCGTGGGCGGCGTCGTCGTGGAGGCGGCGGGCGCCGTCGTCGAGGGCTGCGGCTCGGGCCCCGTGGCGGCGGCTCGCAGCTCGCGCGGCGCGTCGGAGCCGGTCAGCAGGACGGCGGCACCGCCCCCGGCCAGCGTGAGGAGAACGCCGGCGGCAATTGCGCCCGCAACGGCCGCCGCGCCGCGTGGGCGACGGAAGAGCGCGCGACGTGCGCCCGTGCCCCGCCAGTATCCGGCCTGTTCGAGGTCCCGCTCGACGGCGGCACGCGCCTCCTCGGTCGACACGCCGAGCGGCGGCAGCAGCAGGGCGCGGTAGCGACGCTTCGCCTCGCGCATGTCCGCGAGCGCCGCCTGGCAGCGCTCGCAGCCCTCGAGGTGCGCGAGCGTCGTCTCGAGCCTGGGGCCGCGGAGCTTGCCGTCGAGGTGCTGGGCAAGGAGCGGCAGGAAGGCGCGGCACTCCTCGGGCAGTCGCTCGGGATCGACCTGCACGAGCCGCAGCTCGGTGCGGAGCCGCTCGCGGGCGCGGAACACGAGCTGCGCGACGGCGTTCTCGTTGAGGCCGACGAGCTCGCCGATCTCGGCGTAGGAGCGATCCTCGAGCTCGCACAGCGCGAGGACGAGCCGCTGTCTCGGGTCGAGGCGTGCGTTCGCGACCCGCACCTCCTCCTGCTGCCGCGCGAGGAGCGCGCTCCGCTCGGGGTCGTCCTCGATCGCGGTCGGGAGGTCGGGCTCGGGCACCTCGGCGGTCGGCTCGGCGCGCTTCGAGCGCTCGACCTGCTTCAAGAAGAGGTTCTTCGTCGTCGTGAAGAGGTATGCGGTGAGATCGACCCGCTCGGGGTCGAGGCGGTCGAGCGCGGGCAGCGCGCGGACGAACGTCTCCTGGACGAGGTCGTCGGCGTCCTGCGCGTTCCCGGCGAGCCGGTAGCCGAAGGCTCGCAGGCGCGGGTGGTACTCGGCATAGAGCTCTTCCCACGCGGTGCGGTCGCGGGCCTGGAGCCTGCGGACGAGCGCCGCGTCAACTCTCGTCGGCGCGATCGACATCGCTCTGATCGTGACGGTTTCGGAGGAACTCGTCGAATGCGGCGTGCGCCGCGAGGAGCCGCTCGAGCGCGGCGATCCCGTCGGCGGCCCACTCCTGGAGCCACGCCTCGTCGACGGAGAGGGTTGCGTTGTCGGTGGGCTCGTTCATGGTGCTCTCCTCGTCTCCGGCGGCTCGGTGCCGCCTGTCTGACCGGAGAACCCGCGAGCCCGCGATTCCTTACGGGGTCGGTTACCGAAGGTGACTGACCCCCGTGACGCTGCGCCTTGGCGATGCGTCACGAGGGGCAGGCACCTCCGGTGACAGTCCCTAGCCCGGCAGGATGTTCTGGTTGACCCGGAAAACGTTGTCCGGGTCGTACGCCGCCTTCACCTTCTGGAGCCTCGGGTAGTTCGGGCCGTACGTGGCCTTCACGCGTGCCTGGCCCTCGTCCATCATGAAGTTGACGTACGCGCCGCCCGCCGAGTACGGGTGCAGCGCCTCCCAGTACCCGATCGCCCACTCGCGCAGAGCCTGCGCCTGCGCCGGGTCCGCGTCGACACCGACGATCACTTGCGACCAGTTCGCGTCGCGGTACGCGAACGCGGTGTCCTCCGCACCGACGTCGTGGACGGCGCCGTTGATCGGATAGAGGTGAGAGCCGGACTTGAACGTCGGCATCCGCTCGTTCCACTCCCGGTTCCGGGCGATCGCCTCGTCCGGAATCTCCCGGACGAAGTCGCCGCGCCAGTACCACTGGTCGCCCGGCGCGTAGAGGCCGTCGAACGCGGCGTTGAGCGCCGCGATCGGCATGCGGTCGACGCCGTTCATGAGCGGCTCGGCAACCGACAGCAGCGGCGCCATCGCCTTCTCCGCTTCCTCGTCGGACGCGTCGATGCACCAGACGATTCCGCAGACGAGGCGCAGGTGAAGCTCCTCGGGGAACGGGTCCGCCGGCGGGATGGTGTGCCAGTTGAAGAAGCCGTTCACGTTCCGGGGTGCGCTCGGGAGCCACTCGCGGTACGCCCGGAGCAGCTCGTCGGTGTCCTCGATCGCCCAGAAGGTCGGGCCGCCGACGATCGTCTCGAGCGGGTGGGCGCGGAACGTGAACTCAGTCACGACGCCGAAGTTGCCCCCGCCGCCGCGGATCGCCCAGAACAGATCCGGGTTCTCGTCGGCACTCGCCGTCACCTGTGTCCCGTCCGCGAGGACCATGCGCGCGGACAGGAGGTTGTCGATCGTGAGCCCGTGGCGGCGCGAGAGGTAGCCGTGGCCTCCGCCGAGGGTGAACCCGCCGACGCCGGTCGTCGAGATGATCCCCGTAGGGACGGCGAGCGAGTGCGGGCCGGTCGCCGCATCGACCTCGCCCCACAGCGCGCCGCCGCCGACGCGCACCGTGCGCGTGTCCGGGTCGACGGAGATCGCCTTCATCGGGGACAGGTCGATGACGACGCCATCGTCGACGCTTCCGAGCCCGCCGCCGTTGTGGCCACCGCCGCGTACGGCGAGCGGCAGGTCCTGCTCGCGGGCGAAGCGGATCACGGCGGCGACGTCGTCCGCGCTCGCGCAGGGCACGATCACGCCCGGTCGCTTGTCGATCATGGCGTTGAAGAGCGCCCGTGCCTCGTCGTAGCGAGGGTCCTCCGGGCCGATCAGCCGCTCGTCCAACGACGAGAGCGTCGCGCGAGCGGCGTCGACCGCCGAGATGGTCGTACTCATGCATTCCCTCCTTTGCAGGGTCGCCGCCGAGGGTAGGGCCGCGATTCACGCATGTCATGACTCGCGTTGACCGACTTTCGTTACGGGCTCTCGGTGCGCAATGATCAGAACTGATCATGGGCAACGGGACACCACTTCCCGGGCCGCTCAGGCTCGCACCGGCCTTCGCGTTCGCCGGGCGCGCCGACGAGCTCGCAACCCTGAAGGCGCTCCTGCCGCGCAGCCCGGCCGAGGGACGGCGCGCGGCGCTCGTAGCGGGTGAGGCCGGGTCGGGGAAGAGCCGTCTCGTCCGGGAGCTCGCCCACGCGGTCGCCGGCGAGGGGGCAACGGTCCTCCACGGCGGATGCGACGTCGTCGGCGGCTCTCCCTACGGCCCGTTCGCGGAGGCGCTCGGCCACCTCGTCCGGACGACCGGCCCGGAGGCCCTGCACGCGCGCCTGGGTGCTGACGTGGCGGAGCTGAGGCGGCTTCTCCCTGAGCTCGCGCCGCAGGTCGGCGACGTCGAGCGCCCGGTCGCCGCGGACGCGGACACCGAGCGGCACCGCCTTCACACCGCCGTGACCGACGTGCTGACCAGAGCCGGCGCGGAGGCGTCCCTGCTCCTCGTGCTCGAGGATCTCCACTGGGCTGACGCCTCGACGCTTCTCCTCGTACGGCACCTCGTGCGCTCGGGCTCCGACGCCCGGATGCTGCTGGTCGCCACCTTTCGGGATGCGGCCGTCGACATGTCGCCGAGGCTCGGAGACACGCTCGTGGACATCCACCGCACCGAGGGAGTCGTCCGCTTCCGGCTTGGCGGCCTCTCGCAGCCCGAGATCGGCGAGTTCGTACGACTCGCCACCGGTGTCGAGCCGACCGCCGAGCTCGTCGGCGTCATCTCCGACCTGACCGGCGGCAACGCCTTCCTCGTGACCGAGCTCTGGCGCGAGCTCACGGGCTCCGACGCCGTCGAGGTCAAACCGTCCGGCGCGCGCCTCGCGCGTCCTCCAGCCGAGCTCGGCGCGCCGAAGACCGTGCAGGAGGTCGTCAACCAGCGTCTCTCAGGGCTTACGGGCGAGGCCAACGCGCTGCTCGAGCTGGCGGCCGTCGTGGGCACCAGCTTCGAGCTCGACGTCGTTCGCCGCGCCGCCGTGCTGGACGAGCCGGGCCTCCTCGACGCCGTCGACGCGGCGGTCGCCGCCGGGTTGCTCGTCGAGGAGCCCGGCCGCGGGCTCGCGTACCGGTTTGCGCACGAGCTCGTCCGGCGCGCCGTCGCCGATCGGCTTTCGGCGCAGCGGACCGCCGCGCTGCACCTGCAGGTCGCCGAAGCGCTCGAGGCCGACCGGCGCGGGCTCGAGGACAGGTCCGTGCTCGCGGGGCTCGCACACCACTACGCCGCGGCCGCGGCCGTCGGCGGCGTCGAGCGGGCCGTCGAGCTCAACCTGCTCGCGGCCGAGTCCGCGACCCGCGCGGTCGCGTTCGACGAGGCGGCGGATCGGCTTCGCACGGCGCTCGAGCTCGGCGTCCAGGACCGCAAGGAGCGGGCGTCCGCGACGCTTCGTCTCGGCGAGGCGTGCCATCGCGCGGGCGCCGCCGCCGACGCGCTCGAGGCGTTCACGGCCACGGCCGAGCTCGCGCGCCAGCTAGGCGACGACGAGCTGCTCGCCCGCGCGGCAATCGGCTTCGAGGAAGCCTGCTGGCGTCCTGCCATCCACGACGGACGCGCCGTCGAGCTTCTCGAGGAGGCGGCCGCCGCGGTCGGCTCGACGGACTCCGGCCTTCGCGCACGCGTGCTCGGCGGGCTGGCGCGGGCCCTGGAGCTGCGCGGCGAGTCGCTGCGGGCCGCGCGGGCGCGCGACGAGTCCGTAGCGATGTCACGCCGGCTCGGCGACCGTCCGAGCCTCGGGACGACGCTCGCCGCCGCCTACTGGTCGCGAGGCACCAGCACGAACGAAGAGGTGAAGGAGATGCTCCTCGAGGCGCGTGAGCTCGGGCGCGAGCTGGGGGACGTCGAGCTGGAGGCCGAGGCGGCCTCGTGGCTCGTGCCGACGCACGTCGTGCTGTGCGACCACGCGAGCGCCCGGGAGACGCTGCGGGAGCTCCTCGCGCTTGCGAAGCGGACGGGTGAGCCGTTTCGCCTCCATGTCGTCGAGCACTACGTCTCCGCGCTCGCGCTGTGCGACGGCGATCTCTCGCTCGCAGACGCGGCGGCGGGACGCTCGCACGAGTGGGGCCGTCTGCTCACGGGGCGCGACGCCTCGGGGACCTACGGCATTCAGATGTTCGGCGTCAGGCGGGCGCAGGGGCGGCTGGCGGAGCTCGCACCTGCAGTGCGCCTCCTCGACGGCGACGTGCGGGACGTCGCCTGGCGGCCGGGGCTGGTGTCCCTCCTCGCAGAGCTCGGCATGGTGGACGAGGCAACGCGTGAGCTCCACAGGATCCTCGGCGACGGGCTCGGCGTCCTGCGGCAGTCGCTCTGGCTCGCGTCGCTCGTCTATCTCGCGGAGGCGGCCGCGATGCTCGAGCATGTCGAGACCGCGGAAGCCGTCTATCCCGAGCTCGTCGGCTACGCGGGCGGCAACGTGATGGTCGGCCACCTCGTCGCCTGCTACGGCGCCGCCGATCGCTACCTCGGCGAGGCCGCCGCGGTGCTCGGCGAGTGGGAGCTCGCCGAGGCGCACTTCGAGTCGGCGCTCGCGCTCGACATGCGGCTCGGCGCGCGCACGTGGCTCGCCCACACGTCGTTCGCGTTCGCGCGCATGCTGCTGGCGCGCGGGCGCGCCGAGGACCGAGTGCGGGCACGGGCGCAGCTCGCGGCGGCCCTGGGGCTCGCCCGCGAGATCGGGCTGCCCGCCCTGGAGCGCCGGATCGGCGAGCTGCGGCTCGACGTCGCCGAGCCGGCCGGGCCGCCGGACGGGCTGAGCGCCCGAGAGGTCGAGATCCTCGTCGAGCTGGCGCGCGGGCGCTCCAACCGAGAGATCGGACGCGTCCTGCACATCAGCGAGCACACGGCGGCGAACCACGTCCGCTCGATCCTTCGCAAGACGAGCTGCGCGAACCGCACGGAGGCGGCGGGCTACGCGCTGCGCCGCGGGCTCGTGCCCGATTGACGCACGACGCGCTAGGATCGGCCGATGCCGCTCTACGTCATCGAGCGCGCCTTCGCGGAGCAGCTGGAGCTGGCGGCCGACGACGTCCGGCTCATCGACGCGATCAACGCGGACGAGGGCGTCAGCTGGCTCTTCTCGTTCATCTCCGCCGACAGGTTGCGCACCTACTGCCTCTACGAGGCGCCGTCCCCCGACGCCATCGTCGAGGCGGCCCGGCGGGCGAACGTCCCCGCCGACAAGATCGTCGAGGTCTCGAAGTTCGTGCCGGCCGAGGCGCTCGCCGGCTGACCTCGAGCCGCGCCGCTCGTACACTTCGGCCGTGCCCTGGGACGTCCTGAGCGACGAGCAGCGCGAGCTGCGCGACCTCGTGCGGACGCTGGCCCGCGACCGCATCGCGCCGCGCGCAGCCGAGATCGACGCGACGCACGAGTTCCCCTGGGACGTTGTCGAGCTCTTCCGCGACCAGGGGATCTTCGGCCTCTTCTTCGACGAGGAGGCAGGCGGCACCGGCACCGGCACGCTTCTCTCGCTCGTGGCGATCGAGGAGGTCTCGAAGGTCTGCGCGACGAGCGGGCTGATCCTCGCCGTCCAGGAGCTCGGCTCGCTCGGGCTCAAGCTCGGCGGCAGCGACGAGCAGCGCGCGGCATGGCTGCCACGGCTCGCGAGCGGCGAAGTGCTCGCCGCCTACGCCCTCACCGAGGCGGGCTCCGGATCCGACTCGGCGGCGATGCGCACGACCGCGCGCCGCGACGACGGCGAGTACGTGCTCGACGGCTCGAAGCGGTTCATCACGAACGCCGAGGTGGCCGGCCTCTACACGGTCTTCGCGAAGACCGATCCGGAGGCGGGGCACTCCGGCATCTCGGCGTTCCTCGTCGAGCCGGACACTCCGGGCTTCGAGGTGGCGCGGCTCGAGGAGAAGATGGGGATCGCCGGCTCGACGACGGGCGAGCTCGTCTTCGACAACTGTCGCGTCCCCGAGTCGAGCAGGCTCGGCGACGAGGGCACGGGCTTCAAGCTTGCGATGCGGATCCTCGACCGCTCGCGGCCGGGTGTCGCCGCCCAGGCGCTCGGGATCGCGCAAGGGGCGACGGACTACGCGCTCGAGTACGCGCGCACGCGCGAGACGATGGGAAAGCCGATCGCCCAGCACCAGCTGATCGCCGCGAAGCTGGCCGACATGGAGACGAAGACCGAGGCGGCGCGCGGGCTCCTCTACCGCTTCGGCCAGATGGCCGACGCCGGCGTCCCGGAGGCCGAGCTCACGAAGGCGTCGGCGATGGCGAAGCTGATGTGCGGCGACGTCGCGATGGAGGTGACGACCGAGGCGGTGCAGATCCTCGGCGGCTACGGCTACGTCAAGGAGTACCCCGTCGAGCGGTTCATGCGCGACGCGAAGATCACGCAGATCTACGAGGGCACCCAGGAGGTCCAGCGGCTCGTGATTGCCCGCGAGATGCTGAAGGAGAGCCGCGCGTTCCTGCTCGCCGGCGTCGCCTGAGCGCTTGCTACA
>DASTBX010000055.1:0-8435 GCA_035711645.1 Gaiellaceae bacterium | reverse complement strand
TCCGGTCCGTAGAGCTCCGAGACCCGCTGCTCGACCGAGACCTCTCCCTCCTGCAGAGCACGCGCGTAGAGGAGCTGGCGCGCGTAGTCCCACTCGTAGAGGGCCTGGGAGGAGTCGATGCCCTCGTAGCACTGGAGCCGGATCAGCTCGGCGCCGAGGATGCGGGCGAGCGTCTTGCCGACCTCCGTCTTCCCGACGCCCGCCTCGCCCTCGAGGAGCAGCGGCCGCCCCATGGCGACGGCGAGGAAGATCGCCGTCGCGAGGCCGCGGTCCGGGAGGTAGGACTCGCCGCGGAGGGCCGCCTCGACGTCCGCCACAGATCCGAAGCGCATGCCGCAAGCGTACGGGATGGTTGACGTGACAACGACGCCGGGCAGGGCGTATTGTCGCCCGGACGGCACCAGAAGGAGGCGACCGCATGTACCCGGCGAGCTTCGAGTACTACGCTCCGGCGAGTGTCGAGGAGGCGATCGCGCTCCTGGAGCGCTACGGCGACGAGGCGAAGCTCCTCGCCGGCGGGCAGAGCCTCATCCCGCTGATGAAGCTGCGTTTCGCCTCTCCACGCGCGCTCGTCGACCTGAACCGCATCGAAGGGCTCGACGCGATCGGCGAGGACGACGGGCACCTCGCGATCGGCGCGCTCGTGCGCCACAAGGACTGTGAGCGGTCGGAGGCCCTGCGCGGGCGCTACGGCGTCCTCGGCGACGCCGCGCCGCAGATCTCCGACCCGATCGTCCGCAACCTGGGCACCGTCGCGGGCTCGCTCGCCCACGCCGACCCGCAGGGGGACTGGGGCTCCGCGCTCCTCGCCGCCGGCGCCCACGTCGAGGCCGTCGGGCCGGGCGGCACCCGGACGATCGAGCTCGACGAGCTCTTCCACGGCCCGTTCACGACCAGCCTGGAGCCGACGGAGGTCGTCACCTCCGTCCGCGTCCCCGACCCGGGCCCCCGGGCGGGCGGGACGTACCTGAAGCTCGAGCGCAAGGTGGGCGACTTCGCCACGGTCGGCGTCGCCGTCCACGTGTCCCTCGACAACGGCACGGTGCGGCGCGCGGGCATCGCGCTCACAGCCGTCGGCCCGCGCAACCTGCGCGCCCGCACGGCGGAGGAGGCGCTCGCCGGGGCGACGCTCGACGACGACACGATCCGCGAGGCGGCCGAGCTCGCCGCCGAGGCCGCGCAGCCGCGCTCGGACCAACGCGGCAGCGCCGACTACAAGCGCAACGTCGTCCGCGTCTTCACGGAGCGGGGGCTCCGGAAGGCCGCCGAGACGGCGCAGGCGGCGTAGGAGGGAGGAGCGATGACCGACACCGCACTCGAGAGCGGGGCGCTCACGCGCTCGCTCACCGTCACCGTCAACGGCACCGGGCGCTCGGCGGAGGTGGAGAACCGGCTCCTGCTCGTCCACTTCCTGCGCGAGACGCTCGGGCTCACCGGCACGCACGTCGGCTGCGACACGACGAGCTGCGGCGCCTGCACCGTCCTTCTGGACGGCGTGCCGGTGAAGTCCTGCACCGTGCTCGCCGTCGGCGTCGAGGGCCGCGAGATCACGACCGTCGAGGGACTCGCCGGCGCCGGCGGGCTCAGCCCGGTGCAGGAGGGCTTCCACCAGGAGCACGGCCTCCAGTGCGGCTTCTGCACGCCCGGGATGATGCTCGCGTCGACCGCGCTCCTGGCCGAGAACCCGGACCCCAGCGAGGAGGAGATCCGCTGGGCGCTGAGCGGCAACATCTGCCGCTGCACGGGCTACCAGAACATCGTCAAGGCGGTGCAGTACGCGGCCGCGAAGATGAAGGAGGCGAGCTAGATGGCGGCCACCGAGGAGATCCGCGGGATCGGCCACTCCGTCAAGCGGCTCGAGGACGCCCGCTTCCTCCAGGGGCGGGGCCAGTACTTCGACGACCTGACGCTGCCGGGCATGCTCCACCTCGAGTTCGTGCGCAGCCCCTTCGCGCACGCGCGCATCACCTCCATCGACACCTCGCGGGCGGAGGCGCACCCGGGCGTCGTGGCCGTCGTCACCGGCGAGCTGCTCGCCCAGCACAACCTCGCCTGGATGCCGACCCTCTCCGGCGACACGCAGGCGGTGCTCGCCACCGACAAGGTGCGCTTCCAGGGTCAGGAGGTGGCCGCCGTCGTCGCGGAGACCGCGTACATCGCCAAGGACGCCGTCGAGCTGATCGACGTCGACTACGAGCCGCTCGAGGCGATCACCTCGCCCCAGCAGGCCCTCGCCGAGGGCGCGGCGGTGATCCGCGACGAGAAGGAGGGGCAGGAGGGCAACCACATCTACCACTGGGAGGCCGGCGACAGGGAGGCGACCGAGCGCGCCTTCGCAGAGGCCGACCGCGTGGTCGAGCTGGACACCTTCTACCCGCGCTGCCATCCGGCGCCGCTCGAGTGCTGCGGCTGCATCGCGGACGTCAATCCGGCGACCGGCAAGGCCACGATCTACATGACCTCGCAGGCGCCGCACGCCCACCGGACGCTCTTCGCGCTCGTGGCCGGCCTGCCGGAGCACAAGATCCGCATCGTGTCCCCGGACCTAGGCGGCGGCTTCGGCAACAAGGTGCCGATCTACCCCGGCTACGTCTGCGCGACCGCCGCGTCGCTCCTGCTCGGGCGGCCCGTGAAGTGGGTCGAGGACCGCACGGGAAACCTGATCTCGACGGGTTTCGCCCGCGACTACCACATGCACGGCGAGCTGGCGCTCAAGGGCGACCGCATGGTCGGCCTGCGCGTGAAGATGCTCTCCGACAACGGCGCCTTCTTCGCCGACGCCCAGCCGACCAAGTGCAAGGCCGGGCTCTTCCACATCGTCACGGGCTCCTACGACATCCCGGCCGCGCACGTGGAGACCGACGGCGCGTACACGAACAAGGCGCCCGGCGGAGTCGCGTACCGCTGCTCCTTCCGCGTCACCGAGGCGTCGTACCTGATCGAGCGCCTCGTGCAGACCGCTGCCTACGAGCTGGGCGTCGACCCCGCCGAGTTCCGCCGGGCGAATTTCGTCAAGCCCGAGCAGTTCCCGTACACGTCGGCGACCGGGTTCGAGTACGACTCCGGCGACTACGCCGCCGCGCTCGACAAGGCGCTCGAGAACCTCGGCTACGAGGACCTGAAGCGCGAGCAGGCCGAGGCGCGCGAGCAGGGGAGGCTGCTCGGGATCGGGATCGCCTCGTTCACCGAGGTGCTCGGGGCGGGGAAGGGGAAGGACTACGACATCGCGGGCCTGCGCATGAACGACGGCGCCGAGCTGCGAATCCACCCGACCGGCAAGGCGGTCCTGAAGCTCAGCGTCAAGTCGCAGGGCCAGGGGCACGAGACGACCTTCGCGCAGATCGTCGCCGAGGAGCTCGGCCTCCAGCCCGAGGACGTCGAGGTGCAGGAGGGCGACACCGACCACACGCCGTACGGGCTCGGGACGTACGCGAGCCGCTCGACGCCCGTGTCCGGGGCCGCGACGGCGATGGTGGCGCGCAAGATCCGGGAGAAGGCGAAGGCGATCGCGGCGCACCTGCTCGAGGCCTCGCCCGACGACCTCGAGTGGGAGGCCGGCCGCTTCAGCGTCAGGGGCGCGCCGGAGAAGTCGAAGACGATCCAGGACGTGGCCTTCGCGGCGTACACCGACATCCCCGAGGGGATGGAGGGTGGGCTGGAGGGCGTCCACTACTACGACCCGCCCAACATGACGTTCCCGTTCGGGACATACGCGGTCGTCGTCGAGATCGACCGCGGCACCGGCCAGTGGAAGGTGCTGCGCGTGGTCGCCGTGGACGACTGCGGCGTGCGGATCAACCCCATGATCGTCGAGGGTCAGCTCATGGGCGGCCTCGCCGAGGGCTTCGGCATCGCGGCCATGGAGCTGATCGACTTCGACGAGGACGGCAACTGCATCGGCGCGAACTTCATGGACTACCTGCTGCCGACCTCCTGGGAGACGCCGAGGTTCGAGCTCGACGCGACCGAGACGCCCTCGCCGCACCACCCGCTCGGCGCCAAGGGCGTCGGCGAGTCGGCGACGGTGGGCTCGCCGGCCGCGTTCGTGAACGCCGTCGTCGACGCGCTCGCCCACGCCGGCGTCCGCAACTTCGAGATGCCCGTCACGCCCGACAAGGTGTGGGCGGCGCTGAACGAGGTGGGCCTGGCGGAGTGAAGGCGCCCCGACCTGTCTCCCCCGGACGTGCCCTGGGGTCTGACCCCTGGGCATGGCGGTTCGCGACGGTCCGCCGCGGCGGGCGGCAGCTGGACGACCACCGCTCGAGCCGGCATCCCCACTGGTCCTCCGGCCACGGACAGGGCGTCGGGAGACACGGCTGGGGGTCTGACCCCAGGACGTGGCCGCCGGAGACAGGCGCGGCATGAACCCGGCCGACGTGCTGATCGAGGCCGGCCGGCTGGCGGCGGAGGGGAAGCCCTACGCGCTCGCCACGGTGCTCGCCGTCGTCCGCCCCGCGTCCACGCGGCGGGGCGACCGCGCGCTCGTGACCCCGGACGGGCGGGTCACGGGGTGGATCGGCGGCGCCTGCTCCGAGCCCACGGTCGTCCGCGAGGCGCTGCGCGCGCTCGCCGACGGCGAGTCCCGCGTCGCGCGCATGGAGGGAGGCTGCGCCTCCGAGGGGGTGGTCGAGGTGCTGATCGAGCCGGTCCTGCCGGCTCCGAGCCTGGCGATCGTCGGCGAGAGCCCGGCGGCCCGGACGCTCGCCGAGCTGGCCCAGGTGGTCGGCTGGCGCGTGCGGCGCGACGCCGTCGAGGGCGCCGACGCGGTCGTCGTGGCGACGATGGGCCACGGGGACGAGGAGCTGCTCGCCGCGGCGCTCGCCGCCGACGCCGGCTACGTGGGGCTCGTCGCGAGCGCCCGACGGGCCGCGAGCGTCCTCTCCGGGCTCCGCGACAGGGGCCTTCCGGAGGAGGACGTCCTCCGCGTCCGCGCTCCCGCCGGTCTCGACCTCGGGCCCTCGTCCCAGGAGGAGATCGCCGTCGCCATCCTCGCCGAGCTCGTCGCCTGGCGGCACACGCGGCCGGACGAGAGCCCGGTGCCGCAGGAGGCTGTCGACCCGGTCTGCGGGATGACCGTCGCCGTCGAGGCCGCCGCCGAGCGCCTCGTGCACGAGGGCGTCACCGTCGTCTTCTGCTCCGCCCACTGCAAGGCTCGCTTCGAGGCGGAGCCGGATCGATACGCTGGCACCAGAGCGCCGTGAGAGACGTTCTGGAGACCCTCGAGCGCTGGGCGGAGGCCGGGACGCGGGTCGCCACCGCGACCGTCGTCGCGACCGAGCGCTCGGCGCCGCGCGAGCCCGGGGCCGTGCTGGCCGTCGACGCGGACGGCAACGTCGCCGGCTCCGTCACGGGCGGCTGCGTCGAGCCGGCCGTCTACGGCGAGGCACGGGAGGTGCTGGCGGGCGAAGGGCCCCGCCTCAAGACCTACGGCATCGCCGACGAGGAGGCGTTCGAGGTCGGGCTGCCCTGCGGAGGGACGGTGCACATCTTCGTGGACGCGCTCGAGCCGGCCCTCGTCGCGCCGCTCGCGGACGCGGTCCGGAACGAGCGCCCCATCGCGCTCGAGACCCGCATCTCCGGCGAGGAGATCGGCGCCAAGCGGCTCGTCGGCCCCGACGACGGCGGCCCGGCGGCCGAGCTCCTCGCCCGGGCCGAGACCGGCATCGTCGAGACTCCCGAGGGGCAGCTCTTCGTCTCCTCGTTCGCGCCGCGGCCGAACATGTACGTCTTCGGCGCCGTCGACCACGCGGCGGCGCTCGCCTCGATCGGCCGCTTCCTCGGCTTCCGGGTGACTGTCTGCGACGCCCGCGCCCGCTTCGTCACCGAGGAGCGCTTCCCGGACGTGGACGAGCTCGTCGTCGAATGGCCAGACCGCTTCCTCGCGGGCGCGCCGGTCGACGAGCGCACGGCGATCTGCATCCTCACCCACGACCACAAGTTCGACGTGCCCGCGCTCAAGGTGGCGCTCGAGACGCCGGCCGGCTACATCGGCGCGATGGGCAGCCGGCGGACGAACGCCGACCGGGCCGAGCGGCTCCGCGCCGAGGGGATCACCGAGGAGGAGCTGGCGCGCATCCACGCGCCCATCGGCCTCAAGATCGGCTCGCGCTCCCCGCAGGAGGTCGCCGTCGCGATCGCGGCCGAGATCGTCCAGGTCATGCGCGCCCCCAAGCCCAAGCCGGAGGAGGCGCTCACGCGATGAAGCTCGAGAACTCCTTCGAGGTCGACGCACCTCCTGACCGGGCCTGGGATCTGCTCATGGACGTCCCGCGCATCGTCCCGTGCATGCCGGGAGCGACCCTCGACGAGGTCGTGGACGACTCGAACTGGAAGGCGACGATGCAGGTGAAGCTCGGGCCGATCGGGCTCACCTTCGCGACGGACGTGAGCCGCGAGCAGGTCGACGAGGCCGCGCGGCGGGTGACGCTGGGGGCGAAGGCGCGCGAGACGCGGAACCGCGGCCGCGCGAGCGCGACCATCGAGTCGTCGCTCGCGCCCGTGGACGGCGGCACGCGCGTCGACATCGTCACCGACCTCTCGCTCTCGGGCACGGTCGCCCAGTACGGGCGCGGGATGATCGAGGACATCTCCTCGCAGATGGTCACGACCTTCGCGCAGTGCCTGCAGGCGCAGCTCGGAGACTCGACGGAGGCGGCCGAGCAGGCGGTCGCCGCCCAGGCGAAGCCGATCTCCGGGCTCTCGCTCTTCTTCGCCAGCCTCGGGCGCCGCCTGCGGCGCCTCTTCGGAAGGAGGTCGTCGTGAGACGGATCGCGGTGACGGTGAACGGGACGCGCCACGAGACCGAGGTCGAGCCCCGCCAGCTGCTCGTCTACCACCTGCGCGAGGACCTCGGCCTGACGGGGACCGTCGTCGGCTGCGACACGTCCTCCTGCGGCTCGTGCACGGTGCTCCTCGACGGCGAGTCGGTGAAGTCCTGCACCGTGCTCGCCGTGCAGGCCGACGGCCGCGAGGTGACGACGATCGAGGGCCTGGCGACGGACGGGCAGCTCCATCCCGTGCAGCAGGCCTTCCACGAGCAGCACGGGCTCCAGTGCGGCTACTGCACGCCCGGGATGGTGCTCGCGACGGTGAGCCTCCTCGCCGAGAACCCGAGCCCGAGCGACGACGAGATCCGCCACGCGCTCGAGGGCAACCTCTGCCGCTGCACGGGCTACCAAAACATCGTCAAGGCCGTCAAAGCGGCCGCCGCGTAGGGAGGAGGGGAGATGGCAGTCACCGAGGAAGCAGCCGGCACCTACATCGGGAAGCCCGTTCCCCGCAAGGAGGACGCGAAGCTCCTCACGGGGCAGTCGCGCTACATCGACGACCTCACCCTCCCGGGCATGGTCTGGGCCAGCGTCGTCCGGAGCCCGTTCGCCCACGCCCGCATCAACAGCGTCGACGTCTCGGCGGCCCGCGAGGCCGAGGGGGTCGTGGCCGCGTTCTCGGGCGCCGACCTCGCCGACGACTGGGCGGCGACGCTCCCGTGCGTCTGGCTCGTCACCGAGGACACGAAGCAGCCCATGCACCGCCCGCTCGCGACGGACAAGGCCCGCTACCAGGGCGACGGCGTCGCGGTCGTGATCGCCGAGACGCGTGCGCAGGCGAAGGACGCCGCCGAGCTCGTCGAGGTCGACTACGAGCCGCTCCCCGCCGTGATCGACCCGGAGGCGGCGCTGGCAGACGACGCGCCCGTCGTCCACGACGACCTCGGCTCGAACCACTGCTTCACCTGGAAGCTCGAGAACGGCGACGTCGAAGGGATCTTCGGCGGCGCGCCCGTCACGGTCACGGAGCGGTTCCGTCAGCAACGCCTGATCCCCAACGCGATCGAGCCGCGCGGCGTCCTCGCGCAGCACCTGCCCGCGCAGGACGAGTACACGCTCTGGTCGGCGACCCAGATCCCGCACATCGCGCGCTTCTGGCTCGCGATCGTGCTCGGCGTGCCCGAGGCTCGCCTTCGCGTCATCGCGCCCGACGTGGGCGGCGGCTTCGGCTCGAAGCTGAACGTCTACGCGGAGGAGGCGCTCGCCCTCGCCCTCGCGAGGCGAATCGGTCGCCCCGTGAAGTGGATCGAGGAGCGCTCCGAGAACTACCTGGCCACGATCCACGGTCGCGACCACTGGCAGCAGATGGAGTTCGCCGCCGACGAGGACGGCAAGATCCGGGCCGTCCGCGCCAAGCTGACCGTCGGGCTCGGCGCCTATCTCCAGCTCGTCACGGCCGGGACGCCGATCCTCGGCGGCTGGGTCTACGGCGGAGCCTACGACGTCGAGGCGTACTCCCTCGAGGTGGTGGGCGCGTTCACGACGGCCACGCCGACGGACGCCTACCGCGGCGCCGGCCGCCCGGAGGCGACGTACCTGATCGAGCGGACGGTGGACGCGCTCGCGCGGAAGCTCGACATGGACCCGGCGGAGCTGCGCCGCAAGAAC
>DASTBX010000054.1:0-27638 GCA_035711645.1 Gaiellaceae bacterium | reverse complement strand
GTCCACGCGGCCGGGAAGGCGCGGTCGGTGGCCGGCGAGGCGGGGGAGCGCCCGGTGCTCGGAGTGGACACCGCAGTCGTCCTCGACGGCGAGCTCTTCGGCAAGCCGGCCGGGGAGGAGGAAGCCGCCGAGATGCTCGGCCGGCTGGGCGGGCGGACTCACGCCGTCGTCTCCGGGCTCTGTCTCCTCACGCCGGGCTGGGAGGTCGTCGAGCACGACCATACGCGCGTGACCTTCCGGCGGCTGACGCCGCGCGACGTCGCCGCCTACGTCGCCTCCGGCGAGTGGCGCGACCGCGCGGGAGGCTACGCCGTCCAGGGCCTGGGCGCCGCCCTCGTCGAGCGCCTCGAGGGCGACTACCTGAACGTCGTCGGCCTCCCGGCGGCCCTCCTCATCCGCCTCCTCGCCGCCCGCTTCCCCGGCACCTACGGCGTCGGCTAAAAGCGCCACGTCCGGGGTCAGACCCCTGACGTGTCCCAGAATGTCAAGCCGTTACCGTGGTCACGCCCTCGGCGACGAACCGTGCGTACCTGCGTCGAGCCTCGGCAGGCCGCGGGGCGAAGAGCCGCAGAACGTGGGTCGGGTCGAAGACATCCCTCCGGCTGAGGCCGGCCGTCGCGCGATAGCTGCTCCACCTCCATTCAGCAGCGGTCGCGCACAGCCTCGCCCTGACCGGGTTGAGCGCGAGGTAGCGCGAGAGCTCGATGAGGTGCCACTGGCTTTCGACTTCGATCGCATGGAACCGTCCCTGAAAGAGATGGCCGTCGAGGCCGTGCAGTTCGTTGAACCACTGCGCGTAGCCACCGTTCAGCCGTTGCAGCGAGGTCGAGAGATCCGCCTTCGGTGCGTTGAGCACGAGGTGGTAGTGGTTCGGCATGAGGCAGTACGCGAACAGCTGCCATTCGCCGCGCCGCGCCTCGCCGGACAGCTGCAGAAGGAACCGACGCCGGTCGCCGTCGTCGAGGAAGATCTCCTGGCGTCGGTTTCCCCGCGCCGTCACGTGGTAGATCCCGTCAGCGCTCACCTGCCTGAGCGGTCGCGGCATTCGACCAGCGTACGACGCGACGGCCCTCGCGAACCTCGCCGTTGCCCTGTTGACACGGACCCGTCGGTCTCTCGAGCCACGTCAGGGGTCAGACCCCTGACGTGGCGCCGCGAGCCATGGCCGCGGTGGACGCGCTCAGGCCAGTCGTTACACTCACCGGGATCTTCATGAGCTTCTGGGGCTATCTGAGCGGGTTCGGAGGGCGGGAGATGGCCGTCGACCTGGGGACGGCGAACACGCTCGTCTACGTCCGCGGGCGCGGGATCGTGCTCTCGGAGCCCTCCGTCGTCGCGATCGACCAGCGCACCGGGGACGTGCACGCCGTCGGGATCGAGGCGAAGCGGATGCTCGGGCGCACGCCGGGGACGATCTCGGCGATCCGGCCGCTCAAGGACGGCGTCATCGCGGACTTCGACGTGACCGAGCAGATGCTCCGCCACTTCATCCAGAAGGTGCACCACAACCGCTTCGCCCACCCGCGCGTCGTCGTCTGCGTCCCCAGCGGCGTCACCGGCGTCGAGAAGCGCGCCGTGGAAGAGGCCACGCTGAGCGCCGGCGCGCGCCAGGCCTACCTGATCGAGGAGCCGATGGCGGCGGCCATCGGAGCCGGCCTCCCCGTCTCCGAGCCGACCGGGAACATGATCGTCGACATCGGCGGCGGCACGACGGAGGTCGCCGTCATCTCGCTCGGCGGCATCGTCGTCTCGCAGTCGATCCGCGTCGGCGGCGACGAGATGGACGAGGCGATCATGGGCCACATCAAGAAGGAGTACAAGCTCCTGATCGGGCAGCAGACTGCCGAGGAGCTCAAGCTCGAGATCGGCTCCGCGTGGGAGCTGCCGCAGGAGGTCTCCGCGGAGGTGCGCGGCCGCGACATGCTCACCGGCCTGCCGAAGACAGTCGTGATCACGTCGGAAGAGGTGCGCCGGGCGCTCGACGAGCCGGTCAACCAGATCATCGACGCGATCAAGTCGACGCTCGACAAGACGCCGCCCGAGCTCGCGGCCGACATCATGGATCGCGGCATCGTGCTCGCGGGCGGCGGCGCCCTGCTGACGGGGCTGGCCGAGCGGCTCCGCGAGGAGACGCAGATGCCCGTCCAGCTGGCCGAGTCGCCCCTCACGTGCGTGGCCGTCGGCTCCGGCCGCAGCCTGGAGGAGTTCGAGGTCATCCACCGCTCGGCGAAGGCCCGCCAGCGGAACGGCCGCCGCCGCTAGCGGCAAGCGACCGCGAAGCCGCGCGCGGCGACGGTTTCCGGGCGATTCACTACACTGGTTCGCTCCGTGCCCCGGCAACGCACAGCACGGCTCCCGGTGCTGGACGCCCCCGTCCGGCGCGGTGAGGGCCCTTCCTCGCGAGCGGGACGCGCCTTCAGGGCGCGGCTCGTCGCGGCCGTGCTCGTCCTCATCTCCCTCGGGCTGATCACCGTCTACTTCCGCGAGTCGGACGACGGCCCGCTCCACGCGGCCCAGCGGATCGGCGTCTCCGTGCTGATGCCCTTCGAGGTCGCCGGCGAGCGGGTCGCGCGTCCCTTCCGCGACGGCTGGGCCTACGTCTCCGACCTCTTCGACGCCAAGTCGGAGGCAGATCAGCTCCGCCGCGACCTCGAGGACACGCGCAACGCGCTCATCGCCGCCCAGACGCAGGCGCAGGAGAACGAGCGGATCGCCGCCATCGCCGACTTCATCGCCAGCCCTACCTTCCCGGAGGACTACGAGCCGATCGTGGCGCGTGTCGTCGCGCGCCCGCCGACGCCGTACGAGCAGGAGGTCGTCATCGCCGCCGGCACCGACGCCGGGGTGCGGGTGAACGCGCCCGTCGTGACCGACGACGGTCTCGTGGGCCGCGTCACCGAGGTCACTTCCAACAGCGCGAACGTCATGCTGATCACCGACCAGCGCAACGCCGTCTCCGCCGTCGTGCTGGGAAGCGCCGCGCCCGGCATCGTCCGGCACGGGATGAGCGCGTCGTCGCTCATCCTCGACCGCGTCGACAAGGAGGAGCTCGTGGAGGAGAAGGACCTCGTCGTCACCTCGGGCTGGCGCACCCTCCGCTTCGAGTCGCTCTTCCCGCCCGGCATTCCGATCGGCACGGTGAAGTCGGTCGGCCAGCAGGACGTCGATCTCTACAAGCGGATCCAGATTGCTCCCCTCGTCGACTTCGACTCGCTGGCCGAGGTGATCGTGCTCCGGGAGAAGCCGCGCGCGGCGCAGGGCTCGAAGGCGAAAGGAGCGAACGCGGGGCAGAAGAAGCGACCGTGATCGGGGTCGATGCACTGAAGGCGGGGGTGCTGCTGCTCCTCGCCGCGCTCGTCCAGCTCTCGGTCGCCGAGTGGATCGAGGTCGGCGAGGGCCACCCGGACGTCGTCCTCGTGACGCTCGTCGGGCTCGCCCTCCTCCGCGGCCCGATCTTCGGCGCCGCCGCCGGCTTCTGGGTCGGGCTCGTGCTCGACACGGCGTCCTTCGGGACGTTCGGCCTCACCTCGCTCCTCCTCACCCTGGCCGGCTACGTGACAGGGCGCTTCGGCGAGCTGACGACGCGCACGTCGGCCCACCCGCTCCTGATCGCGGTTGCGTTCGCGACGACGGGAGTGACGCTCGCCTCGGCCGTCCTCCACTTCATGCTCGGCCTCACGGTCCCGGCCTCGCACCTCTTCCTCGGCGTCCTCGTGCCGACGCTGGCGCTCAACATGATCCTCGCCTACCCCGTCTACGGGCTCTGCGCGCGGATCTTCCCGCCGCAGGTCCGGATCCGCCGCGAGGGGGCGACCGCCGGTGTCTAGCACGCTCCGGGAGCCGGGGACGCGGGCGCCCGGCTTCCTGCCGCCGGACCCCCGGGTCGAGGAGCCGTACCGGTTCACGCCCCAGATGGCGTTGCGGATCGCAGTGCTCGGCGTCCTCGCCATCGTCGTCTTCGCGGTGCTCTTCTTCCGTCTCTGGGCCCTCCAGGTGATCTCCGGCGAGCGCTACCTGGAGGACGCGCGCAACAACCAGATCCGCAGCTTCCGGCTCTCGGCTCCGCGCGGCTCGATCATCGACCGCGACGGAGCCGTGCTCGTCTCGAACAAGCCGGGGACGCTCGTCCAGATCTGGCCCGCGGCGCTCGACGAGACCCCGGTCTTCGAGCGCGACCGGCTCCTCCGGCGGCTCTCCCAGCTTCTCGGCGTCCGCTTCAAGAAAGTGCGCGCGACGGTGGAGGAGCGCCTCGAGACCGACCCGCTCACCCCGGTGACCGTCCGCGCCGACGTCTCCGACCTGAAGACCGCCTACCTGATGGAGCACCAGAGCGAGTTCCCGGGCGTCCAGATTACGGAGACCTACCTCCGCCGCTACGAGCAGGGAGACATCGCCGCGCAGATCCTCGGCTACGTGAGCGAGATCTCGGCCGAGCAGCTCGAGACCCGCGCGGGCGACGGTTACGCGGCCGGCGACCGAATCGGCCAGACGGGGATCGAGGCGGCCTACGACGGCTACCTCCGCGGGCTTCCGGGCCTCGGCCAGGTCTTCGTCGACGCGCTCGGCCGCGTCACGAGCGAGCGTGAGTTCAGCCAGATGCCGGAATCGGGTGAGAACGTGCGCCTGACGCTCGACGCGGACCTGCAGCAGGCGGCCGAGGAGGCGCTCGCCTACGGCATCCGGCTTGCGCACGACCAGGGCGAGTGGGCGGCGGACGGCGGCGCCCTCATCGCCATGCACGTCGACACCGGCGAGATCCTCGCCATGGCCTCCAACCCATCGTTCGACCCGAGCATCTACGTCGGCACGGTCGAGCAGCGCGACCTGCAGCGGTTGGCCGCCCGCAGCGCCAACTTCCCGACGTTGAACCGCGCGATCGCGGGCCTGTATCCGCCCGGCTCGACGTTCAAGCCGATCACCGCCCTCGCCGCGCTCGAGGAGGGGCTCCTCGCTCCCGACGAGATCATCCAGTGCACCGGCAAGGAGGTCATCGACGGGCAGACCTTCATGAACTGGGACCCGTACAGGAACGAGCCGATGGAGCTGACGACGGCGCTCGCGAACTCGTGCGACACGTACTTCTACGACGTCGCGCTCCGGTTCTACCAGCGGCCCGACTCGCCGCTGCAACGGTGGTCGCGCAAGATGGGGTTCGGCGGCACGACCGGGGTCGACCTCGGCCCGGAGGAGAAGGGGCTCGTGCCGACCCCCGCGTGGCGCGAGCGGACCTTCGAGTCGGAGATCGACGAGATCTGGACGAGCGGCGACTCCGTGCAGCTCGCCATCGGCCAGGGCGACCTCCTCGTCACGCCGCTCCAGATGACGCGCGCCTACGCGATGATCGCCAACGGCGGCAAGCTCGTGGAGCCGCACCTCGTCAAGTCCGTCGAGGAGCCGCGGAACGAGGGCGAGGCGCCCGTCGTCATCAGGCCCTACACGCCGAAGCCCGCGCAGGAGGTGGGCATCGACCCGTACGCGCTGCGGATCGTGCAGGAAGGCCTCTACGACGCCACCCACGCCCCGTACGGGACGTCGCAGAGCGTCTTCGGCTCGTTCCCGGTCGAGATCGCCGGGAAGACCGGGACGGCTGAGAAGTTCGTCCGGCTGCCCGGCTTCGCCGGCCTGCGCGACCAGTCCTGGTGGTGCGGCTACGGTCCGTACTCGAAGGCCGAGATCGCCGTCTGCGCGGTGATCGAGAACGGCGGCCACGGCGGCGAGGCTGCCGCGCCGGTCGCCCTCCAGGTCTTCGAGCATTACTTCGACGTCGAGCCGGGCAGCTACTCGGCCACCATCCAGGAGTCCGACTGATGGCCACCCCAGCGCACCGGGTTGCGAGGCCGACGAAGGCGCAGGCGGCGGCCTGGGAGCTCGGCGCCTTCCTGCGCCACGTCGACTACCTGCTGCTCCTGGCCACGGCCGCGCTCGTCGCCTACGGGCTCTACGTGCTCGAGTCGGTGACCCGGAACGACATCGCCGGCGACCCGGACTACTACGTCTTCCGCCAGCTCGTCTACGTGGCGGTCGGAGGCTTCCTCTTCGTCGTCGCCGCCGCGCTCGACCCGGAGGTCTACCGCCGGGTCCGCCTGCCTTTCTACGCCGTCTGCCTGGTCCTGCTCGTCGTCGTGCTCGCGGTCGCGGAGGAGGTGCGCGGCTCCAAGCGCTGGATCGAGATCGGCTTCTTCAACTTCCAGCCCTCCGAGCTCGGGAAGCTGGCGCTCGTCGCCGTGCTGGCCGGGTTCGTGGCCGAGCGGCGTCACCGCGTGAACGAGTGGCGGACGACGCTCGGCGTCGTCGCCCTCGCCGTCCCTCTGACGCTGCTCGTCTTCAGGGAGCCCGACTTCGGCACGTCGCTCGTCTACGGCGCCTGCGTCGTCGGCGCCCTCTTCTTCGGCGGGGCGCCGTGGCGCCACCTGGCCGTGCTCGGCGTGCTCGCGGGCCTCGTCGCGGCTGCGCTCCTCTGGTTCCTCCCGTCGGCCGGCGTCGAGGTGCTCGAGCCCTACCAGCGCGAGCGTCTCACCGGCTTCGTCGACCCGGACGTCGACCCGAGCGGCTCGACGTACAACGTGAACCAGTCGATCACGGCGGTCGGCTCCGGCGGGTTCGACGGGCGCGGCGTCGCGAACGCCACCCAGACGAAGTTCAACTACCTGCCCGAGCACTCGACGGACTTCATCTTCTCCTCGCTCGCCGAGCAGCGCGGCTTCGTCGGGGCCTCGATCCTGCTCCTGCTCTACGCGATCGTCGTCTGGCGCGGGGTCCGCATCGTGGCGGTCGCGCGCGACCTCTTCTCCGCCGTCGTCGCCGGCACGATCGTGTTCGCGCTCCTGATCCAGCTCTTCATCAACGTCGGCATGACGATCGGGATCGCGCCCGTCACCGGCATCCCGTTGCCGCTCGTCTCCTACGGCGGCAGCTCGATGATCACGACGCTCGTCATGATCGGGCTCCTGGAGGCGATCCAGGTGCGAGGCCGCCTGGCGGGTCGCTGAATGCGCCTTCCCCTCAAGCCCACCGCCGTCTGGGGCGTCGTCAAGGAGCTTCGCGCCGCCGGGGAGGACTTCCGGCCGCTCCTCGTCTCGGGGGCGCCGGAGCACGCCGAGACGCTCCGGGCCGCGCTCGTCGAGGGCGGTGACCCGCACGCGGTCCGCGACCTCTCGGGCCGGCCGCCGTCCCCGTACGACCTCGAGGGCGCCCGGGTGCTCGTCCATCTCGTCGCCGGCGAGGCCGGGGAGGACGACGAGAAGACCCTTCGCCTCGCAGACCGCAAGGAGGTAGAGGCCGTCTGCGTCCTGGTCGGCGTCCCGGAGGACGAGGTTCCCGACCTCCCGTACGTCCTCGCCACGGACGTTGTCGCGGTCGCCCCGGGCGAGGCCCTTCCATTCGAGACGATCGCCGAGCGAATCGCCGAGCGGGCGGGGGAGGCGAGTCACCACCTCTCGGCGAGGCTGCCGGCGCTCCGCCCGGCGGTCGTCGAGAGCATCGTCAAGGGCCTCTCCGTGCAGAACGGCGTGCTCGGCGCGGCGATCTTCATCCCGGGCGCCGACTTTCCCGTCCTGACGCTGAACCAGATCCGCATGGTCATGCGCATCGCGGCCGCCCACGGCGAGGAGATCGACCGCGAGCGGATCCCCGAGGTGCTCTCCGTCATCGGTGCCGGCCTCGGGTTTCGCACCGTCGCTCGGCAGTTCGCGGGCGGCCTCCCGGGCCTGGGCTGGGCGCTAAAAGGCGGTATCGCCTACGCGGGCACGCGAGCTCTCGGGGAAGCCGCCGCCGCGTACTTCTCGGCGGGTGGCGCGAAGCGGCTCGGGGAGTCCGTCCGGCCGCGGTCCTAGCCTCTGCGCGCATGGAACGCGAGGACGTGCGCGAGGCGCTCCTCATCGAGGAGGCCGACGCCTGGTTCGAGTACCTCGAGGCGACGCAGGCGGAGATCGCGACCGGCCGCTACGACGAGGTTGAGCCGTGGGCCTGGGCCCGGCTGCACCAGCGTCTGCGGGCGGTGGAGCGCAAGCGCGAGGGGCTGCGCCCGGCGGCGGCATAGGTGAGACGCCCGACCGGCGACTCGCGCGCTCGCAGCCGTCCCCGCAAGCACCCGAGCCACCGGCCGAGCGCCGGCCGACTGCTACGCTGAGACCGATGCGCCGGGATCGCCGAGCCCCTCTGGGGGCGAGTAGAGCCCGGCGCCGAGATCACATGAGATTTGTGGCTGACACGCTGCGGCTCGGCGAGCGCCGAAACGGCGCAGAGCGCGGCGTGCGCCCGAAAGGAGAACACCACGTTGCCCTGGTTTCGCTGGAGGAAGCGCGGGGAGAAGGCGCCCTCGAAGGCCGCCGCACCCGAGGCGCCCGAGCAGGAGGAGCAGCCCCGTCAGGGGCCCGCGGAGGAGTCTGAGCGCAAGCCGGCCCGGCGCCGCCGCGGGACCCGCGGCGGCCGCGGCCGCAAGAAGAAGCCCGAGGCGCCCGCGGCCGAGACCGCGAAGGCTGCCGAGGAGAAGAAGCGCCCCGAGCGCAAGCGCGAGGGAGAGGGGCCGAAGCCACGTCGCAAGCGTGCCCCGGCGAAGCGGCCCGCGCCGGCCGCCCGGGCCGCCCGCCCCGAAGTCAAGAAGGAGATCCTCATCTCCGTCGAGGTGAGCGAGCAGACCGTCGCCGTCCTCGAGGACGGGGAGCCGGCTGAGGTCTACCTCGGCCGCCCCGCCCGCCGCACCGTCGCCGGGAACATCTACAAGGGAGTTGTCGACAACGTCCTCCCCGGCATGGAGGCCTCGTTCGTCGACATCGGCCTCGAGAAGAACGGCTTCCTCTACGTCGACGAGATCGTGGTGCCCGAGCTCGAAGGAAAGCGGCACGGCAAGAAGATCCAGGAACTCATCTCGCGCGGCGAGGAGGTCCTCGTCCAGGCGGTCAAGGACCCCATGGGGACGAAGGGCGCGCGGCTGACGACCGAGATCTCGCTCCCGGGGCGCTTCGTGGTCTACACGCCGTACGGAGACGGCATCGGAGTCTCTCGGCGGCTCGACGACGCCGAGCGCGAGCGGCTGCAGAAGATCTGCAAGGGGCTCGAGATCCCGGAGGGTGGGCTGATCGTCCGCACCGCCGCCGAGGGCGCCTCCGAGGAGGAGCTCGCCGGCGACCTCAACCTGCTGCTCAAGCTCTGGGGGACGATCCGCGGCCGCGCGTCGCGGACGAGGGCACCGGCGCTCGTCTACCAGGAGGCGGACCTGCCGCTGCGCACGATCCGCGACCTCTTCATCCGTGACTTCGAGCGCGTCGTCGTCGACCACGAGCGCACCTACCGCAAGATCGTCGGTTACCTGAAGCGCACCTCGCCCGAGCTGGCGGCCCGCGTCGAGCGCTACCGGGGGAAGGAGCCGCTCCTCCAGAAGTCCGGCGTCCAGGAGGCCATTCGCTCGACGCTCAACCGCCGGGTCGACCTGCCTTCGGGCGGCTACCTCATCTTCGACTACGCGGAGGCGTTCACGGTCATCGACGTGAACACGGGCCGCTTCGTCGGCGGGCGGGGCAAGGCCTCGCAGGGGAGGCTCGAGGACACGATTACGAAGAACAACCTCGAGGCGGTGACGGAGGTCGTGCGCCAGCTGCGGCTGCGCGACATCGGCGGGATCATCGTCATCGACTTCATCGACATGGCGAACCCGAAGAACCGCCAGCTCGTCGAGAACGCCCTGAACGAGGAGCTGGAGCGCGACCGGACGAAGACCTACGTCGTCGAGATCTCGCCGCTCGGGCTCGTCGAGATGACCCGCCAGAACGTCACCGACGGACCGCGCGAGATCCTGACCGACCGGTGTCCGACCTGCGCCGGGGACGGGGTCGTGGTCTCGGCCGAGACGCACGCCGTCGAGGCCGAGCGGAAGCTCAGGCGCCACATCGCCGGCTCGAAGGCGGAGGCGTTCCTCGTCGAGATGCACTCCGAGGTCGCCCGCCTGCTCACGGGGCCGGAGGGGGCGCGCCTCGAGGAGCTCGAGAAGGAGACCGGCAGGCGCTTCGCGTTCAAGACGAAGAAGTCCTTCCGCCTCGACCGCTTCGACATTCTCGCGGCGGGCAAGGTGTCCGAGATCGACGGCCTCGAGGCGAGGGCCGAGCCCGAGAAGCCCACGCGCTCCCGGCGGGCGAAGGCCGAGGCTCTCGTCGCTCTCGAGGACGAGGTCATCGACGACGCCGCCGCGCCCGAGCTCCCCGAGCCGAGCGCCGACGGTGACGTGCCTGCCGAGGAGAAGCCGAAGAAGAAGACGCGCCGCGGAACGCGCGGCGGCCGCGGCCGCAAGCGCAAGACCCCGGCGACCGCCGCGGCCGAGCCTGCGGCGAAGGCGCAGCCGGAGCCGGCCGAGACCGAGCCCGAACAGCCTCTCGCCGAGGCCGAGCCGAGCGTCGACGGCGACGCGCCCGGCGAGGAGAAGCCGAAGAAGAAGACGCGGAGGGGAACGCGCGGCGGCCGCCGCCGGCGGAAGAAGCCGGCCGCGGAGAACGGCGCGGACGCGGCGGCCGAGGCGCCGATTGCGACCGCGGAGGAGCCCGGCTAGACTGTCCGGCGAAGCGGGCGCAGCCCGCTCGTTTCCTGTTACGGAGCGCTCATGACCTACGCAGTCATCTCGATCGGGAACAAGCAGTACCGCGTCCGCCAGGGCGAATACCTGCTGGTCGACCGCGTGCCTGTCGCGGCAGGCAAGACCTTCACGCCGGACCTGGTCATGGTCGGCGGCGACGGCGATCCGATGCTCGGCACCGACCTCGAGGGCCACCAGGTGACCGCGAAGGTGGCCGAGCACGTTCTCGGCAAGAAGGTCGTGATCGGCAAGCACCGCCGCCGCACGGGCTACAAGCGGCGCAACGGCTTCAGGGCGCGCCTCTCCCGCATCGAGATCGAGGCGATCGGCTCCGCGCGGGCGTCGCGCTCCCGGACGACCGCGAAGAAGGAGGCGGGGACGGCGGAGAAGAAGGCGCCGGCGAAGAAGGCCGCGACCCCGCGCAGAACTGCGGCGAAGAAGACGGCGACGGCCGGGAAGAAGGCGCCCGCCCGCAAGAGCGCCCCCAGGAAGAAGAAGAGCGAGGAGTAGAAGGCATGGCTCACAAGAAAGGACTCGGCTCGTCGAAGAACGGCCGCGACTCCGAGTCGAAGCGACTCGGGGTCAAGGTCTTCGACGGCCAGGAGATCAAGGCGGGCATGATCGTCGTCCGCCAGCGCGGGACGCGCTTCCGGCCCGGAGACGGCGCCGGGCTCGGCCGCGACCACACGATCTTCGCCACGAGGGACGGAAGAGTCGTCTTCCGGACGAACGGCGACGGTCGGGTCGTGTCGGTCCTCTAAGGGCGCTCGTGTTCAACGACCGCGCGCGGATCCGCGTGCAGGGCGGCCGCGGCGGCGACGGCGCGCTCAGCTTTCGTCGCGAGAAGTACGTGCCGAAGGGCGGTCCGGACGGCGGCGACGGCGGCGACGGCGGCGACGTGGTGCTCCTCGCCGACCCCGATCTGCGCGACCTCTCGTCGTTTCGCCGGCGGGGGCGGTTCGCCGCGAAGCGAGGGCGGCACGGGGAGGGGTCGAACCGGAAGGGCGCCGACGGCGACGACGTCGAGCTGCGCGTCCCCGTGGGGACGCAGGTGCTCGACGCCGAGGGCCGCCTGCTCGCCGACCTCGCCCACCCCGGCGCGCGCCTGGTCGCCGCGCACGGCGGTCGCGGCGGCGCCGGCAACAAGCGCTTCGCGACCCCTACCCATCAGGCGCCGCGCCTGGCGGAGGTCGGCTCCCCGGGGGAGGAGGCGGAGCTCGAGCTGCGGCTGAAGCTGCTCGCGGACGCCGCCCTGCTCGGCTTCCCGAACGCGGGGAAGTCCTCGCTCCTGCGCCGCACCTCGAACGCGACGCCGAAGGTGGCCGACTATCCGTTCACGACGCTGGCGCCCGTGCTCGGCACGGTCGAGGCTCCCGACGGCCGCCAGCTCACCGTCGCCGACGTGCCGGGCCTGCTCGAAGGCGCCAGCGAGGGCGTCGGGCTCGGGGACGAGTTCCTCGCCCACCTCGAGCGCGCGCGGCTCTTCCTGCACGTGATCGAGGCCCACGAGGACGTGGCAGAGCGGTTCCGCGCCATCGACCGCGAGCTCGCGGCCTACGGGGCGGGGCTCGCCGAGCGGCCGCAGATCGTCGTGCTCAGCAAGGCAGACCTCGTCGCCGAGGCGCCCTCCTTCGACCCGGACGACCCGCGCGTCCTCGCGGTCGTTGCCACCTCCGCGGCGACCGGCCGGGGCATCGACGACCTGAAGCGGCTTCTCTTCGAGCTCGTGCCGGAGCGTGCGGCGGCCCCCTCGGCGCCGGCCGAGCTGGCCGACTTCCTCGTCTACCGGCCGCGCCCGCCGCATCGTCGCGGAGCACGAATCTTCCGCACCGACCGCGGCTACCGGATCCGCGGCGAGGCGACCGACGAGGAGCTGCGGGCCGCCGGGGTCCGCGCGGACGACGTCGTGGAGTTCGAGGGGGAGTGACCTCCGGCCTCTTCGGCGGCGCCTTCGATCCTCCGCACGCCGGGCACCTCGCGCTCGCCCGGACGGCGCTCGAGCACTTCGCGCTCGAGCGGCTTCGCGTGCTCGTCGTCGTCGAGCCGGCGCACAAGGCCGTCGAGACGGACCTCGAGGTGCGGCTCGAGCTCGCGCGCCTCGTCTTCGCAGAGCTCCCGCGCACGGACGTCGTCGCGGATCCGCACCCCTACACGGTCGAGACCATCAGCGACGGACGCTTCGTCTCCGGCGAGACGGTCTTCCTCGTCGGCGCCGACGAGTTCGCGGGCTTCCTCTCCTGGCGCGAGCCGGACCGCATCCTCGAGCGCGTCCGCCTCGGCGTCGCCACGCGGCCAGGCTATCCCCGCGAGCGCCTCGAGCCCGTCCTCGCCGCGCTGGAGCGACCCGACCGCGTCGAGCTCTTCCCGATCCCTGCCCACGACGTGTCGTCGACCGAGATCCGGGCCCGCGCCGCGCGCGGGGAGCCGATCGCCGGCCTCGTCCCCGCTCCCGTCGCCCGTCGCATCGTCGAGCTCGGCATCTACGATGGTGGTTGTTGACCCTCTGGGGAGGGCAAGGCTACGCTGAGATCGTTGAACCAGGAGAACCTAGGCCGCTGACGCCCATCGCGAACGCCCGCCGGATCGCCGAGCTCGCCCAGGAGAAGCTCGCTGCCGACGTCGTCATCCTCGACATGCGGCCGGTCTGCTCCTACACGGACTTCTTCGTCGTCTGCACGGGACAGAACCCGCGCCAGACGAAGGCGATCTACGACGAGGTGCGCGAGCGTCTCAAGCACGAGGACGCGCTCCTGCCCCGGAGCGTCGCGGGGGAGCGCGAGGCGCGGTGGATCCTGGCCGATTACCTCGACGTCGTCCTGCACGTCTTCACCCCCGAGGCGCGCGAGTACTACCGGCTCGAGGAGCTCTGGGGAGACGTGCCCTCGGTCGAGGTCGCGGCCGCGAGCTAGGAGCGCTCGCTCCTAGCGGTCCATGCCACCCTCGCCGAAGCCGCCGAGCAGCCAGATCAGAAGGACGATCAGCGCCGCGAGGAGGACGGCGTAGATCCAGAACGCGTGTGCCCCGAAGACGAACGCCCGGGTGAGACGGCGCTCCCGCCGCTTCTCCGGCTCGGGCGCGGACTCGCGCACGGGGCTGTAGTCCGTCTTCTCGGCCATCGGGTTTGCGGATGCCCACTGCGCGGGGCAAGGAAACGCCGGTGCCCGTCGAACGGCTCTAGAATGGGAGCAGCTCACGCGCGAGGGGCCATAGCTCAGTTGGGAGAGCGTCTGGCTGGCAGCCAGAAGGTCACGGGTTCGAGTCCCGTTGGCTCCATCCCCCGTTGGTCAACGGACGCGGCGGGTAGCCGCACCTCGGGACACCTGGCCGCCCCACTGCGCGCTCCCGGGGGCTCTGATTCGATGCCAAGCGATGAACCAGCAGTCCGCCTCATGACCCACCTCTCCGTCCAGCTGCTCGGGGCCGTCCGGGGCGCCGCTGCCGCCGCCTAGCCGCAGGGCGCGGCGGCGGTGCCTCAGACGGCCCCCCGCCAGGCTGCCCGGGTCTCCCGGAAGCGCAGCGTCTCGTAGGCGATCAGCGAGGCGCAGACCGCGGTGACGAGCGCGAGAGCCAAGAGGGCGTCGACGGTCGTGGCGAGCGGGATCAGCGCCAGGCTGACGAGTGCCGCGAGGACGCGGCGGCCGTTGACGGTGCGGACGTTCCGGAAGCGGATCGCGTCGTGCGCGAGGAGGAAGAGGGCCACGCCGCCGCAGAGCGCGATGGCCGGCACCGTCTCGAGCGGCTCGTCGACGTGGCCGAGCACCTTCTTGGCTCCGAGGGCGACGAGGACGATCCCCGCGAACATGGGCAGGTGCAGGTAGCTGAAGGCGTCCCGCGCCAGGCGGGCGCGCTCGTGGCCCCTCGCCTCCATGAGCTTCCGCCGGGCCATCCGCGCCACGACGTCGAAGTACGCCCACCAGAGCGCGGAGGCGAGCGTGACGCCGAGGAGCGCTGCGACGACGACGGCGGCGGAGAGCGCGGTCCCTTCCGCCCCGATCCCGATCGCCACGATCGACTCTCCGAGCGCGATGATGACGACGAGGCCGTACCGCTCGGCGAAGTGCTCGGCCGAGACGGAGAAGCCCCGGACCCCGAACACGTAGGGCCCCAGGTAGTCGACCGTGAGCGCGGCGATCCACGCCGCGATCTGGGCTCCACCGTCGAGGAAGCCGGCAACGACGAGGAGCGCCGGCCCCGGGACGGCGGTGCGGGCGAGCCGGATCGCGGCTTCGTGGACGTCCACGTTCGGCGTCGCCTCGGAGAAGAGGACGATGTGCAGCAGCCGGACGACGAGGTAC
The DNA here is from genome assembly GCA_035711645.1 of Gaiellaceae bacterium. GTDB lineage: Bacteria > Actinomycetota > Thermoleophilia > Gaiellales > Gaiellaceae > JAIBJN01. Next base: position 12,782 of record DASTBX010000054.1, on the reverse strand, counting down.
GCGACGCCGAAGAGGACGCCGTCGTCGCCGAAGGCGTGCGGCACCGCCAGGGCGGCGACGAACATCGCTCCCATCGCCGCGAGCACGGCCAGGCGCGACGAGCCCTCCTCGGGATCGATCTCGTTCGTAAGCCACGCGTACGCTCCCCAGGCCCACCAGAGGGCGCCGAGCACGAGCAGGCCCCGGCCGAGGCCGGCCCAGGTCGGGTCGTCGGACATGAGGCCGGTCACCTGGGTGACGGCGAAGACGAAGACGAGGTCGAAGAAGAGCTCGAGCGGCGTGACCGGATGCCCGCTCTCCTCCTCGGCTCGCAGCTCGGTGAGCGGCTCGGCGGGCATGCCCGAGATCATCGCAGTCGCGGCCACCCCTGCGGCAAACCCGCAGGAACCGTGGGGCGAGGCCGCGCCGAGGCTCCGTCTCGGCCCCGATGAGGATCCGCCGCCGCTGGGGAAACCTCCGAGTAGGCACCGAGCACAAGGAGAGAGCCATGTCGACCAGGAGAAAGATCTTCGAGTGGGGGGGCGTGATCGCCGGCGTCGTCCTGATCGCGTTCGGAATCGGCGCGCTCGTCATGAGCGTCGATGCGCGCAACACGGCCCGGGACGAGCTGACGCGCGAGAACATCGTCGGCTCACCCGACATGAACCCGGCCGACACGGAGGCGGCCCTCGCGGAGGCGGGGCTCACGAACGTTCCCGTTCCCGACTGCGACGTCGCCGACGAGCCGATCGACACGGGCGACGAGGCACGCTGCTTCGCGCGGTACATGCGCGTCCACGCACTCGAGGGCTCCGGCGGCCTCACGTACGCCGAGATGGGCCGCTTCCTCGCGGCCGACGACCCCGAGAACCCCGCCGGCACGAGCGACGAGGAGGCAGCCCTGACCGACGAGGAGGGCAACCCCGTCCCGAACTCAGGGCGGAACACGTGGGTCACGGCGACGGCGCTCTCGACCGCCCTCAACGTCTCCTACATGGCCGAGCAGCTCGCGCTCTTCGGCATCGTGGTCGGCGTCGCGCTGATCCTCACCGGCATCGGCTTCATCGTCCTCGCGCTCGGTGGAGCGCTCCGGGCCCGTGCGGGCGCGCCCGCACCGGCCGGCTCCCGCCCCGTGACCGCAGCGGACTGATCACGGCACGGCCTGTCCGCGAGAGGCCCGGCGACGCCGGGCCTCTCGCGCGTCAGCGGCGCCGGAGCTGCTCGAGGACGACCGGGTCGACGCGGTCCGCTCCGCGCACCCGCTCCTCGAAGTTCTCGGTCCCCGCCCACGCGGCGAGCGCCCCGGCGAGGTCGTCCGCGGGATAGCCAAGGTCGTCGAGGCGCGCCCGGAGCTCCGTGGCGAGCGCCTCGTCGACCTCGATCCACTCCTCCTCCGGCGTCGAGCCGAAGAGGAGGTCGTGCAGCTCGTACAGGCGCCGGAGCTCGTCCACCGGCCGCGAGTGGTCGTCGACCCGCAGGTCGACGGCGACGTCGCTCGTACCGCCGTAGCCGCCGCCTCGGCGGACGACGAGGAGCGCGGCGGACTGCTGGCCGCGCCGGTCTCCGCCGGCCGCCTGCGCCGCGCCGAGCGCGGCGAGGAGACGCTCCGCGAGCGAGCGCCCTGCGGAGCTCTCGAAGCTCGTCGCGAGCGCGTCCACCGTCGCCTCCGAGACGAGGATGTTCCCCTGGGCCGCATACGACGGGCCGCGACGCCCGCCCGCCCACTCCATGCACGCCGAGCCGGTGTACGTGGCCGCGTTTCCCCGTCCGTCGACGACGGCGACCTGCCGGTGCTCGCGGCCCTCGTCGGCTTCGAGGAGGCGCGCGACAGTCTCCTCCGCCGCTAGCCCCTCGCGCAGCAGGGCAAGCCCGTCCTCCCGGTAGGAGAGGTTGGCCCACGCCTGGGTCGCCACGGCGCCGACCTCCGCCTCGGCGGCCGGCACCGCCGCGCCGACGGCGAGGAACTTCGACTGGACGGCGACGCCCCACTCGCGCGCCTCGAGGTCGCAGGCGACGAGCGAGTAGGTCGAGATCACGGGCCGATTCTGTCAGGCCCGCCGCTACACGCGGTCCGTGAGCCCCTCGACGCCCACCGTCTCGGCGCAGTGCGCGCAGCAGAAGATCTGCCCGTCCGCCTCGACGCCGTGCCCGATCACGCGGCAGCCGCAGTGCGGGCAGGTCGGCGCGAGGGCGTGGATCGCACACTCGAAGCTGTCGAACGTGTGCGACTCGCCCCGCATCGTCACCTCGAAGGTCTTGTCGTACTCGTTTCCGCACATCTCGCAGGTGGCCATGCAGGCTCCTTCCGTCGCTTACGACTTCGCTTACCCGCAGGCCGAGACGCTAGACTCCGGTACGGAAATGCGTTCCCTCCTTCAGTAGCCCCAGGAGAGCCCAGGCGGCCCCGCCGCGGTCGCCCGACTCTCCGCCGTGCCTCTCGCAAGAGAGGTTTTTCATTTCCGGAGCCGATGAGCGAGCGATACGACCCGAAGGCGATCGAGCAGAAGTGGCAGGACGTCTGGGAGCGCGAGCGCGCGTTCCACGTCCCCAACCCGTCCCCCCGCGAGGGAGGGGAGGACCGGACCTACGTCCTCGAGATGCTGCCGTACCCCTCGGGCGAGCTCCACATGGGGCACGTCAAGAACTACACGCTCGGCGACGTCATCGCCCACGTGCGCCGGAGGCGCGGCTACAGGGTTCTCCGCCCCATGGGCTACGACGCGTTCGGCCTGCCCGCGGAGAACGCTGCGATCAGGGAGGGTGGCCATCCGCGCGCCGTCACCGAGCGGAACATCGCAGCGATCCGCGAGCAGATGCACCGCCTGGGCTGGGCGATCGACTGGGACCGCGAGGTCTCGACCCACGAGCCCTCGTACTACCGCTGGACGCAGTGGCTCTTCCTGCGCTTCTTCGCCGAGGACCTCGCCTACCGCAAGGAGGCGCCGGTCAACTGGTGCCCGGTCGACCAGACCGTGCTCGCGAACGAGCAGGTGATCGACGGGCACTGCGAGCGCTGCGGCGCGGACGTCGAGCGCCGGAGCCTCGAGCAGTGGTTCTTCCGGATCACAGCGTACGCCGACCGGCTGCTCGAGGAGATGGAGCTGCTGGAGTCGTGGCCCGACCACGTCCTCACGATGCAGCGGAACTGGATCGGGCGGTCGGAGGGCGCCGAGGTCCTCTTCCGGATCGAGGAGCTCGACGTCGACCTGCCGGTCTTCACGACGCGGCCCGACACGCTCTTCGGGGCCACCTTCTTCGTCCTCTCGCCCGAGCATCCGCTGGTCCCCGAGCTCGTCGCCGGGACGCCGCACGAGGACGAGGTGCTCGAGTACGCGCGCCGCGCGGCCGCGCGGCCGGCCGCGGACCGCGCCGACCCGGAGAAGGAGAAGACGGGCGTCTTCACGGGGCGCTTCGTGACGAACCCCGTCAACGAGGTGCGGCTTCCGATCTGGGTCTCCGACTACGTGCTCATGGAGTACGGGACGGGGGCGATCATGGCCGTGCCGGCCCACGACGAGCGCGACTTCGAGTTCGCGCAGCGCTTCGAGCTCCCGGTCAAGACGGTGGTCGTGCCGGCGGACGACGAGCCCGAGGAGGGCGTCGCCTACGTCGGCCACGCCGACGACGAGCGCCTCGTGGACTCCGCGCAGTTCTCGGGGCTGCCGAGCGACGAGGGCAGGAAGGCGATCGTGGAGTGGCTCGAGTCGCGCGGCCTCGGCCGGCCGGCGGTGAGCTACCGCCTCCGGGACTGGCTGCTCTCCCGGCAGCGCTACTGGGGCTGTCCGATCCCGATCGTCCACTGCGCGGGCTGCGGGCTCGTCCCCGTGCCCGAGGAGGATCTGCCGGTGCTGCTGCCCGAGGTGGATGAGTACCTGCCGAAGGGCCGCTCGCCGCTGGCGGCGGCCGAGGGGTGGGTGCGGACCGAGTGCCCGCGCTGCGGCGGCGAGGCGCGCCGCGAGACGGACACGATGGACACGTTCGTCGACTCGTCCTGGTACTTCATCCGCTACTGCGACCCGCGCAACGACCGCGCGCCGTGGGACCGCGCCGTCGCCGACTACTGGCTGCCGGTCAACCAGTACATCGGCGGGGTCGAGCACGCCATCCTGCACCTGCTCTACGCGCGCTTCTTCGTCAAGGTGCTGAACGACGTCGGGCTGCTCGGGTTCCGCGAGCCGTTCCTGCGCCTCTTCACCCAGGGGATGATCTACTACCTGGGCGCGAAGATGGCGAAGTCGAAGGGCAACGTCATCTCGCCAGACGCGATCGTCGCCGAGCACGGCGCCGACGCGGTTCGCCTCTACATCCTCGGGATGGGGCCGGCCGAGGACGACATCGAGTGGCAGGACCGCGGCATCGCGGGAATGTCTCGCTTCCTCGGACGCCTCTGGCGGCTCGGCGTCGAGGTGGCCGAGCGCGGGCCGGTAGACGCTCCCGCGGACGGCCCGCTCGTCCGGCGCGCCCACGAGACGGTCGCGAGGGTCACCGACGACATCGAGCGGCGGTTCCAGTTCAACACTCCGATCGCCGCGGTCATCGAGCTCGTCAACGAGGTCTACCGGGTCAAGGACGATCCCGCGCGCACGGGCGAGGTCGGCTTCGCCACGGAGACTGCGGTGAGCCTCGTGCAGCCGTACGCGCCGCACGTCGCCGAGGAGCTGTGGCAGCGGCTGGGGCACGAGCGGCTGTGGGAGCACCCGTGGCCCGAGGCGGACCCCGCGCTGCTCGAACGCGAGACGTTCGAGCTCGTCGTGCAGGTCAACGGTCGGGTGCGGGACCGGGTGGAGGTCCCTGTCGGCCTCTCGGAGCCCGACCTCGTCGCCCGAGCCAAGGAGCTGCCCCGCGTGCGCGCGCACGTCGACGGGAAGGAGATCCGGAAGGAGATCGTCGTTCCCGGGAAGCTCGTCAACCTGGTCGTCTAGGCGCCCTCCTTTCCGTACGCTCTCGGGGTGAACGGCGTGGACGTCCTCCTCCTGCTCGCCGTCGCCGCGTTCTCGATCCTCGGAGCGAGCCGGGGCCTCGCCGCGCAGGCGCTCTCGCTCGGCGGGCTCGCCCTCGGAGCCGTGGTCGGCTCGGTCGTGGCGCCGCACCTCTTCCCCGAGAACTCGCCGTGGCTGCCGATCGCCGGGCTCGTCGGCGCGCTCTCGGGCGCCTTCTTCTTCGGGATGCTCTCGGCGGCGCTCGGCCGCCCCGTGCGCCTCTTCCTCGCCGTGCGGCCGTCGCTGGCGGCGATCGACCGGCTGGGCGGCATCCTCCTCGGCGGCCTGATCGCGCTCGGAATCGGGTGGCTCGTCGCCGTGCTGGCGCTCCACCAGCCGGCGCTCGGGCTGCGGGCCGAGGTGCGCAGCTCGGTCCTCCTTCCGCGGCTGCTGCGCGCCGTGCCGCCGGACGCAGTCCTGCAGGCGCTCAACCGCTTCGACCCGCTGCCGCTTCTCCCCGGGCTGCGCGAGACGCTGCCGCCTCCGGACCCGAGCGTGCTCGGCAGCGCGGGCGCGCGGTCCGCCGCGCAGGCGGTCGTCAAGGTCGAGGGAACCGCGTGCGGGGTCGGCACGCAGGGCTCCGGCTGGGTCGTCCGCCCCGGGCTCGTCGCCACGAACGCCCACGTGATCGCGGGCCACGGAGACACGCGCGTGCTCGCCCCCAACGGCCAGACCGTCTCGGCCCGGGCGGTCCACGTCGACGTGGCGAACGACATCGCGCTCCTCCGGGTGCGCGACCTGGCCGTCGAGCCGCTGCGGGCGCTCGCGCGGGCAGAGCTGCCCCGGCCCGTGGCGCTGCTCGGCTACCCGCGCAACGGCCCGCTGACGGCGACTGCGGGAACGGCGGGAGACCCGCGAACCGTCATCTCGCCGGACGCCTACGGCCGGCGTGCCCGTCCTCGCGTCGTGGTGCCGCTGCGCGGGCACGTCCAGCCCGGCGAGAGCGGCGGGCCGGTCGTCGACCGCCGCGGCCGCGTCGTCGCCATGATCTTCGGCGGCACCCGACAGGGGCGCGGGGGCTACGCCGTCCCGGTCGACCTGGTCATACAGGTGGCCGGCGAGCGTCTCCGCGGCGTCTCCACCGGTCCCTGCCTCGTGCACTAGCCGGCCGCGGCCACACGAACGCGCGAGAGCGAAGCTTCGAGCAGGAGACGGTCCGACTCGGTTCTCGCGTCCTCCAGCGCCGGACGGGCGATCTCCTCCGCGAGCTCGAGGGCGTCGGCGGCGCGTCCCGGGGCGCCGGCCGCGACGGCGGACACCCCGACGCCGGCGAGCGCGTCGACGACCGCCACGGCCACGCGGGCGTCGGCGTGCGCGAACCGACCGATCTCCTCGAAGGACTCGCGCAGGAGCTCGCGGAAGCCGCGCGCCTCGGCGTGCACGAGCACGCCGCGCTCGTCCACGTGGCGCGGGCGAGCGGCGAGATCGCGGTCGGCCAGGGCTTCCACGAGGTCGCGAAGGTAGGCGATGCACGTCATCGCGCTCGTCGGGTCGTTCACCCCGGGGGAGAGGGCTCGGACGGCGATGTCCGCGAGCTGGCGGAGCCCGAAGGCGGAGTCCTGGGAGACGTCGCGCTCGCTCTGAACGTTGACGACCTGGGCGAGCTCTGCGCGGCCCGTCTCGTCGACGGCGACCCCGGGCCAGACACGCAGCAGCACGGTCGCGCGCGTGACGGCGTCGCCGGGGCGCACGCAGACGTGCACGCGCGCCCCCTCCGGAAGGGGCGCGTCCTTGATGCTGTCGAGGGAGACCGCGCGGACGTAGCCGGGCCGCCGCGGCCGGACGAGCGCGGGTTCGCCTGCCGCCTCCCACGACGAGGGGATGCCGTTTGCGTCCGCCCGGTCGCCGTCGTCCTCCCCGTGGAGGCGGTCGATCGCCGCTGCGGTCTCGGCCGCGATGTGCGCCGCGATGTTCTCCACCTTGACGAGCTGGGCGATGCGGTGGATGAAGACGAGCAGGAGGGCTAGACCCAGCAGCGCCAGGGCGATCGAGGTGCCGACGGCGAGCGCCGGCACGAACTCCTCGGCCTCGCCGTCCTCGCCCCGGACGACCCGGAGCACGAGGAGGCAGTAGACGAAGATGCCGACGAACGCCCCGGCGACGAGCTGGCTGGTCCGGTCGCCGAGGAAGCTCCGCAGCGCCCGGGGCGTGAACTGGCTCGAGACGAGCTGGAGCGTCACCACGGTGATCGAGAAGGCGAGGCCCGCAACGGTGATCAGGGAGCCCGCGACCGTCCCGAGGATCGTGCGCGCGGCCGAGGCGTCTCCGTCGAAGGCGAACGGGATGCCCTCCGTTCCTGCCACGCGGTCGATCTCGACGAGGACGAGCGCGAGCGCGGCCCCCGCCAGCGTGACGAGGCCCGGGAAGAACCAGAGCCCGCGCGTGACGTTCTGCCACTGGCTCATGATCCAGCTCATGGCCCGCACGTACCCGTTGCGCGGGCTTCCGAGCCACAGTCGCGAGCCTCTCGGCGCGTTTCGTGCGCCACACGCGCGTCTTTCCGCGGCAGGATCGGGCGCATGCGAGCCCTCCTCCTGCTCCTCCTCCTCTCGGCGCTCTGGGCCGGGCCCGCCGGCGCCGAGTCGCGCACCGTCTCCCTTCCGGCGGTCGCCGACCTGGGGCTGCCCTTCTGGTGCGACTGGGGCTACGAGTGGGAGGAGCGCTGCTTCCGCGACGACGGTCCCCGCCTCCCCGTCGGCGGTGCGGAGGACAAGGTCTGGCGCGCCGCGCTGCGATTCTCGCTGGCCGGGCTCCCCGCAGAGGCGGACGTCCACTCGGCCCGGCTGCTCGTCCGCCACGACGGTCGCTGCATCGCGCGCCGCCTCGCCTCCGTGCCGTGCGGCGAGCTCGGCTACGTGCTCGACGCCCATCGCATCCTCTCGCCGAGCTGGTCCGTCGAGCGCGAGGTCGAGATGGACTCGGGGGTCGTCGACACCGCAGTGGTCTTCGCGGGCTGGGCGCCGCAGTGGCTCTCGTGGGACGTCACCGCCCTCGCGCGCGCGTGGCACGGCAACCTCGTCCCCAACAACGGGCTCCTGCTGAAGCTCCAGGACGGCGACGAGGAGCTCGGCTACGGCGGCCCGTACTTCGTCTCGTCGTCCCATCCGGATGCGGCCACCCGGCCGCGGCTCTCCGTCACCTACACAGCGGGCGGCTAGCGATGCGCATGCCGGAGATCTCGCGCGGGCGTGCGCTCGCGTACGGCATCGCGCTGCTCGCGTTCCTGACCGTCGCCGGGCGGGTGGCGCTCGGCGGGGCCGAAGAGCGACCTGCCCGGCAGGTCTCGTCGGCCGCGCTCGAGGTGGAGGAAGCGCCGCCGCAGGAGCTCGTCGTCCACGTCGCCGGCGCCGTCGTCCGTCCGGGTCTCTACCGGCTTCCCGAGGGCAGCCGCATCGACGACGCGATCGCGCTCGCCGGAGGGTCCCGGCCGAAGGGAGCGCTGGAGGCCGTCAACCTCGCGGCGCCCGTGGTCGACGGTCAGCAGATCGTCGTCCCGCGCAGGGGCGAGACGCCCGCCGGCGCCTCCCCGGGGGCAGGGCCGCCGGGTGCCGCGTCACCCGGGCCTGCGGCGAAGGTGAGCCTGAACTCGGCGACGCTGGAGCAGCTGGATTCGCTGCCCGGCATCGGCCCGGTGACTGCCCAGCAGATCCTCGACTACAGGGAGGCCAACGGAGCCTTTCGCTCCGTCGACGAGCTCGACGCCGTTCCTGGAATCGGTCCGGCGCGGCTCGCGCAGCTCAGGACGCTCGTCGATCCGTGAACCGAGGGAGCGGGGTCGCGGTGGCCCTTCGCGGCGCGCTCGCGCGTCTGCCGGCGGCGCACCTGCTCGCGGGCGCGCTCTGCTGCGGGCTCGCGCTCGCTCTCCTGCTGCGGAGCTCCTCGCCGCTCCTCGCCGTCTGCGCGGTCGCAGCGGTCCTGCTCGCCCTCCTCGCGGATCGGCACCGGGCGGCGCTCCTTGCGGCGGCGCTCGTGGCCGCCGGCCTCTGGTGGGGCGCAGTTCGACTGGAGACGCTCGACCGGAGCGCACTGGCGGGCGAGATCGGGCGTGCAGGGCTCGCGCGTGTCGAGGTGACCGGACCGCCGAGGCGGAGCGAGTTCGCCCTCCGCGTCCCCGTCCGGGTCCTCCGCCTCGGCTCCCGCGAGGTGGGGGAGAGGGCGCGACTCGACCTACCGCCCGAGCGCTCGCCGCCGCAGGGAGCCGTGCTCGACGTCCTCGTCACGGTCGCGGCCCCGAAGAGCCCCGAGGCTCCGGGGGACTTCGACGAGGCGTCGTACCTTCGCCGTCAGGGAATCCACACCGTTCTGCGGGGCGACCGCTTCCGCCTCGTCGGCCGGCGCGGCGGCCTGGGCGGAGTCGCCGACCGGCTCCGCGCGGCCGTCTCGCGCTCGCTCGCCGAGGCGCCGCCGGGTGAGCGGCGGGCGGTCCTCGCGGGCGTCGTCCTGGGGCTCGACGAGGAAATCGACGAGGAGCTGCGCGAACGCTTCCGCACGTCCGGCCTCTACCATCTGCTCGCGGTCTCGGGCCAGAACGTCGCCTACGTCGTCGCGGCCATGATCCTGCTCGCGTGGGTGCTCGGGCTGCCGCGTTGGCTGGGGGAGGTGGGAGCTCTCGGCGCCGTCGCCGCGTACGTCCTCGCGGTCGGCTGGCAGCCGTCCGTCGTGCGCGCCGGGATCGCCGGCAGTCTCGCCTCGCTCGCCTGGCTCGCGTCACGGCCGCGCGACCGCTGGTACTTCCTCCTCGTCGGCGCCGCAGTCCTCCTCGCGTGGAATCCGTACAGCCTGCTCGAGCCGGGCTTCCAGCTCTCCTTCGCCGCCGTCGCGGCCATCTTCGTCCTCGTGCCGAGGCTCGACCGGCGGCTCGAGGGGTACCCGGTTCCGCGCGGTCTCGCCACCGTGGTCTCCGTCTCGGCCGCCTGCGGGCTCGTCACCGCCCCCATCCTCTGGCTCCACTTCGGCGCAATCCCCGTGTACTCCGTGCTCGCGAACGCGCTCGCCGCACCTGTGGTCGCTCCGCTGCTCGGCCTTGCGCTCGGCGCCGCAGCGCTCCATCCGCTCCTCCCTGACGCGGCCGGCGCTCTCGCGTGGACCGACGGCTGGCTGGCCGCGTACCTCGCCCTCTGCGCACGCCTCGTCGGCGGCCTGCCGTATGCGCAGGCGGCCTCGGTCGAGGCCCTCGCTCTCCTCGTCGGGGCAGCCCTGGTCGTCACGCTCCTCGTCTTCATGCGCGGACCGCGTCGCCGCCGCTCGGTGGCGCTGGTCGGGCTCGTGCTGGCCCTCGCTGTCGCGTGGCGAAGCGCTCCCGAACACCGCCCGCCTCCACCGGCTGGTCTGCGGATCACGATGCTGGACGTGGGTCAGGGCGACGCCGTCCTCCTCGAGGTGGCGGAGGGAGCCGTTCTCGTCGACCAGGGCCCGCCCGAGGCGCGAACGGCGGACCAGCTCGACGCGTTGGGGATCGAGCGCCTCGCCGCGCTCGTGCTGACCCACCCGCAGCGGGACCACGTCGGCGGCGCTGCGGACGTCCTCGCCGAGACCGATGTGGAGGCCGTCCTCGATCCGGCCGTTCCGGCCGAGAGCGCCGAGCAGGACGCCGCCCTCGCCGAGGCCCGCCGCCGGGATGTCCCCGTCGTCGTCGCCCGCACGGGGCAGACGCTTCGCCTCGGCGACCTGCGGCTCCGGGTGCTCTGGCCGGCCCGTGATCCGCCCCCGGGTGGCGACCCGAACGACCACGCGATCGTGCTGCTCGCGTCCTTCGGCGGCGTGGACGCGCTCCTCACCGCGGACGCAGAGACGAACGTCACGCTGCCACTGCGTCCGCCTCCCGTCGAGATCCTCAAGGTGGCGCACCACGGCTCCGCCGATGAAGGGCTCGGCGCCCTGCTAGACCTCGTCCGGCCGCGCGTGGCGCTGGTCTCGGCCGGGCGCGAGAACGACTACGGCCACCCTGCGCCCTCGACGATCGCGTCTCTCGACGAAACTCCTGGCCTGACCGTCTACCGCACGGACCGCGACGGCCGCATCACGCTCGAGACCGACGGGCGACGGATCTCGGTCGAGACCGCCCGCTGACTATGCTGCCCCCGGTGGCCGAGGCCGACCTTCGCTCCGTCTACCTGCTCACCGGCGGCGACCGGCCGAAGATCCGCCGCGCCCTCGAGCGGCTGCGGGCGCGCTTCGGCGCCGAGTCGGTCGAGACGCTCTCCGCGGAGACGGCGAGCGGGCGGGATGCCGTCGCCGCCTGCAACTCGCTCGGGCTCTTCTCAGGAGGCGGCGGCCGGCTCGTGGTCGTCGAGAACGTCGAGCGGTGGAAGAAGGACGACGAGGATGCGCTCGGCCGCTACCTCGCGGACCCGATGGCGGGCGCGGTCCTGGCTCTCGTTGCCGGCGGGGAGCTGAAGGGCTCCAGCCTTCCAGCGCTCTGCGCCAAGGCGGGCGAGGTGCTCGCGTTCGACGTCCCTCGGCCGCGCGACCTGCCCTCCTGGGTGCGCGCGCAGTTCGAGCGCCTGGAGGTCTCGGCCGACCCGGAGGCGGCGCGCGCTCTCGTCGAGATCGTCGGCGAGGACCCGACAGCGCTCGCCGCCGAGATCGAGAAGCTCGCGACGTGGGCGGCAGGCGAGCCGATCGGCCGCCGGGAGGTGGAGCTCCTCGCCGTCCCCGCGCAGGAGGCCTCGGCCTGGGCAGTCATGGACGCCTGGGGCGCGCGCGATCCTGCCGCCATGCTCGCCGCCTGCCAGGCCGAGCTCGAGCAAGGCGCCGACCCGTTCGCCGTGACGATGCGCCTCTCGTCGCAGGTGGCGCTCGTCCGCCAGGCGCAGCGGCTCGCCGACGAGGGTCTCGGCGTGCGCGACATCGCCAAGCGGCTCCGCAAGCACGAGTTCAGGGTGCGGAAGGCTCTCGGCCACGCCGAGAACTACTCGCGCGACGAGCTCGACGGCGCAGTCGTCCGCCTCTCGCAGCTCGATGCGGCGCTCAAGGGCGCCAGCCGGCTGACGGGAGAGCTCGAGCTCGAGCGCGCCCTGATCGACCTCGTCCGAACACCCGAGCCGGCCGCCCGGCGCTGAGCGCTCGCGTCAGTCTCTTCGGGGCACCCCGGCCCACCACCCGCTTCCGAGCCTAACGCCGAAACGCGCACGTGTGGCGCGCGCAGTGTGCCGGTTGTGCCTCGAACCCGCGCTGCGCGGGCGTCAGGCGCCCGCGACGAGTCGCGCGGCCTGGGACTTCTTGCGAGCTGCGCGGTTCGGGTGGATCGCCCGCGTGGAGGCAGCCTTGTCGAGGCAGCGGACGAGCTCGCTGTGCGCCCGCTCGACGGCGTCCGCATCCCCGTCGGCGACCGCGGTCTCGAGCCGCCTATAGAGGGTGCGCGCGGCCGACCGGTAGCGGAGGTTTTCGAGCCGCTGGCGGGCGGCGATGTCGACGCGGCGCTTCTGCTGCTTGATGTTCGGCATACGGAGAAACGGCCCCTGCGGGCCGGGCGCAATCGTAGCAGCAGCCTGGGCCTCCGGCCGCTCGCCTATTCTCGCCCGGGTGACGACCGGCGAGGAGGGCCTCGAAGAGCCCAGGCGGCGGCGCCTCGCGCTGTCCACGGCCATCTTCGCGGTCGCGACCGGGATCTCCCGCGTCCTCGGGCTCGTCCGTGAGATCGTCGCGCGCCGGACGTTCGGCGTCGAGGGCGAGATCAACGCGTTCACGGTCGCGTTCCAGGTCCCGAACCTCGTCCGCGCGCTCGCGGCGGACATGGCCCTCGGGGCCGCGTTCGTCCCCGTCTTCAGCGAGCTCCTCGAGAAGGAGCAGCGCGAGCGCGCCTGGCGGCTCGCCTCGACGCTC
>DASTBX010000053.1:0-4666 GCA_035711645.1 Gaiellaceae bacterium | reverse complement strand
CCGGGCCTGAGCCTCCTGGGAGACACACATGCCGAAAGCGTTGGCCTGGTTCTCGTTCGTCCCGTACTGCTCGGCGAACGCCTCGACGCCCATCATGTCGCGCTCGAACTTGCAGACGAAGGCGGGGTTGTCCTTGAGGGGACTGTCCTGCTCCTCGCCGTCCTCGCCGTCCTCGGAGCGGGCCGCCTTCGCGGCCCGGCGCTCGAGCTTCTGCTGGGCCTTCTCGGCTCTCTTCGCCTCGCCCTTCGCCTTGCCCTGGCCGGCCCACGCGGGCTTGCCTTGGGCCTTCGCGGACGAGGACGCGGAGCCGCCGGCCCACGACGGCTTGCCTCCTCCCGCGCCGCCGCCGGCCCACGACGGCTTGCCGCCGCCACCGTTGCCGTTGCCGCCGCCGTTGCCCGGCTGGGCCCCCGCTGCGGGGACCACGAGCGCTGCCGTGAGCACCGTGGCGAGGAAGAGCTTCAGTCCGGGTTTCATCGCGGTTTCGGCCTCCGTGTCGGGTCGTCGCTGGGAGAGCGTGGTTCCGAGAGCACAGACGCACGCGGAGCCGGAAACATGCGGCTCCTAACGGAATATCAACACTTCGGGGGACGACCGCCTCCCCCGCCCGAGCCCCCTCATCGGCCGCGGCGGGTGCCTCGAAGACCACCCGCCGGTCCGTTTGCCACGCGGGCCTCGTCCGCGACGGCCGCGTCGACTGCGGACACGTCGGGGTCAGGCCCGGCATGTCCCTTTCGGCCGTGACCATGAGCGACCGCAAAACGGAAAGGGGGCGCCGGCTGGCAGCCCCCTTTCCGCTTCCTCGAGCGAGCGCGGCTACTTCACCTCGACGGCGGCGCCGGCCTCCTCGAGCTGCGACTTGAGGGAGTCGGCCTCCTCGCGGGCGACGCCCTCCTTGACCGGGTTCGGCGCGCCGTCCACCAGGTCCTTGGCCTCCTTGAGGCCGAGGCCCGTGATCGCCCGGACGACCTTGATCACCTGGATCTTCTTGTCGCCGGCGGCGGTGAGGACGACGTCGAACTCGCTCTGCTCCTCGCCCGCCGCGGCGCCGTCGCCGGCCGCGGCGGGGGCGGCGCCGGGGGCGGCGACCGCGACGGGAGCGGCGGCCGTGACGCCCCACTCCTCCTCGATCTTGTTCTTGAGCTCGACGAGGTCGAGAACGGTCATCTTCCCGAGCTCGTCGAACACCTTGTCGACTGCGCTGGCAGCCATGGCTACTCCTCCTTGGGTTCTTCGGTTGATTCTTCGGCGGTCTCCGTCTCCTCGGCCGCCCCGTCGGCGCCGAGCTGCTCGATGCGGGCATCGAGCAGGCCGACGAAGTTCGTGAGCGGCGCGGAGAAGAGGTTGACGACGGCGTTCAGCGGGCCGACGATCGCGGCGAGCACCTGCCCCTGCAGCACGTCGGCCGGCGGCAGCGCCGCCAGCTCGGCGACCTGCGCGGCGTCCATCGGAGCGCCCTGCAGGATGCCGCCCTTGATCTCGAGGACCTTCGTGCGGCGCGCCGTCTCGTTCAGCGTCTTGGCCACGGCGACCATGTCGCCCTCGCGAACGAACGCGATCGCGGTCGGGCCGTCGAGGAGCGCGGTCAGCGACTCGAGCCCCGCCTCCTCCGCCGCGCGCTTCGTGAGCGTGTTCTTGACGACGGAGAAGCTGGCCCCGTGCTCGAGCAGCTTCGTGCGCACGTCGTCGAGCTCGCCCACCGAAAGGCCTCGGTAGTCGGCCAGGATGAGCGTCTCGGACGAGCGCAGCCGCTCGGCGAGGGTCGCGACGACCCGCTCCTTGTCCTTTCTCAGCAACTCTTCACCTCCTCCTACGACTCGTGCCCGCCTTCCGGGCGGGCACGAGGAGAGGTGGTGCGTCTCGCTCGAGCCGCCTCGGCAGGTCTTACGCCCCGAAGGGCCGCCGGCTGTCTCTGGCGACGGGCGTGTTGGCGGAAACCTAGGCCGGGACCGGCTCCTCCTCGAGCTCGGCGGTGACCTCGCGCGTCCTCGTCGGGTCGACGTGGATGCCCGGCCCCATCGAGCTCGTCAGGGTGATCGAGCGGATGTAGCGGCCCTTCGCCGCAGCGGGCTTGGCGCGGACGATCTCCTCGACCACGGTGGCGTAGTTCTCGAGCAGCGTCCGCTCGTCGAAGCTCTTGCGCCCGATGACGAGGTGCACGTTGGCGCCGCGGTCGGTGCGGTACTCGAGCTTCCCCGCCTTGGCGTCGCGGACGGCCTTGCCGACGTCGAACGTGACGGTGCCCGTCTTCGGGTTCGGCATCTTCCCGCGTGGACCGAGGATGCGGCCGAGCTTGCCGACGGTGCCCATCATGTCCGGCGTCGCGATCGCGACCTCGAAGTCGTCGAAGCCGCCCTCGACCTGCGTGGCCAGGTCGCCGGAGCCGACGACGTCGGCGCCCGCGTCCTCGGCCTCGCGCGCCTTCTCGCCCTCGGCGAAGACGGCAACGCGCACGTCCTTGCCCGTCCCGTGGGGGAGCATGAGCGTGCCGCGCAGCTGCTGGTCGGCGTGGCGAACGTTGAGCCCGAGGTTGAAGTGCACCTCGACGCTCTCGTCGAACTTGGCGGCGGGCAGCTCTCGCAGCGTGCGGACGGCCTCGAGCGGCGTGTAGACGCGCTCGCGGTCGATCCGCTGCCGGCCTTCCGAGTAGCGCTTGCCGCGGCGGCTCATCGCGCCACCTCGACGCCCATCGAGCGCGCCGTGCCCTCGATGATGCGCATCGCCTGGTCGACGTCTCGCGCGTTCAGGTCGACGAGCTTCGCCTCCGCGATCTGCCGCACCTGGGCGGCGCTGATGGTGCCCACCTTCTCGCGGTTCGGCTCGCCGGAGCCCTTCTCGATGCGCAGGGCCTCTTTGATGAGGACGGCGGCCGGCGGCGTCTTCGTGATGAACGTGAACGAGCGGTCCTCGAAGACCGTGATCTCCACGGGGATGATGCGCCCGTTCTCCTGCTGGGTCTGGGCGTTGAACGCCTTGCAGAACTCCATGATGTTGACGCCGTGCTGGCCGAGCGCCGGCCCGACCGGCGGGGCCGGGTTGGCCTGGCCGCCGGGGATCTGGAGCTTGATGAGGGTCAGGATCTTCTTCGCCATGTCTCAGTCCATCTTCTTCACTTGGTCGAAGCTCACCTCGACGGGGGTCTGGCGCTCGAAGATGTTCACGAGCACCTTGAGCTTCTGCTGATCCGCGTTCACGTCGATCACCTCGCCGTCGAAGTCGGAGAGCGACCCGGAAGTGATCTTCACCGTCTCGCCGAGCTCGAACTCGACCGTCGTCCGCGGGCGGTCGGCGCCGGAGCTGGCCGTATGGAGGATGCGGTCGACCTCTGGCTGGGAGAGGGGCACGGGCTTCGTGCCCGAGCCGACGAAGCCGGTCACCCCGGGCGTGTTCTTCACGACCGTCCACGCCTCGTCGGACATGTCCATGTTGACGAGCACGTAGCCGGGGAGGACGCGCTTCTCCGTCTGCACCTTCTGGCCGTCCCGCGTCTCGACGACCTGCTCGGTCGGCACGACGACCCGCCGGAAGCGGGGCGCCTGGTTCATGGAGACGATCCTGTGCTCGAGGTTCGTCTTCACCTTGTTCTCGTGACCCGAGTAGGTGTTGATCACATACCAGCGGAACATGGCGTTAGAGGTTCAGGAGGACGTCGCGGACGAAGCGTTGCAGGACCCAGTCGGCGGCGAAGAGGTAGGCGCCGACGATGGCGACGGCGATGATGACGACGATGGTCGCCGAGACGAGCTGCGGGCGCCCGGGCCAGTCGACCTTGCGCAGCTCGGCCCAGGACTCGCCGGCGAACGAGCGGATGCCGCCGCGGCGCTCGCGCTTCGCCCCGGTCTGGCTCTTCGGCTGGCCGGCGGGCTTGACCTCGCGCGCGCGGCGCGAGCGCGAGCGCTCGGCCTGGGCCGGCGCCTGGAAGTCGCTCCGCTTCCTGCGGGTGCGGGACGGACGCGCCATCCTAGTGCCCCTTCGGCTTGGTGCTCGCGACGCAGAAGCTGGGCAGCATCACCAGGAGAGGCACTAGCGGGTCTCCCGGTGCAGCGTGTGCCTGCCGCACCAGCGGCAGTACTTGCGCGCCTCGAAGCGGTCGGGCGTGTTCCGCTTCGACTTCTGGGACTGATAGTTGCGCCGCTTGCACTCGGTGCACGCAAGCGTGATCGCGACTCGTACTCCTGTTGCCATAGTTCAGCTCGTCTCTGGTCGTCGACCCCTGAAAAAGCTTGCAGCGCGAGGACAGCGTCCTCCGCCGCGTCGGGGATTGTAGCCACGACAGGCGGGGCGCCGCCGGATCTCCCTCCCGCGTTCGGTGAAAGCGGGGCGGCCGCCGCTCGCTCGACGACGGCCGCCCCGGTGGGCTCCTCGGTCTCTGTTCCCCTCAGCCTCGGTCCTCGGGCCCCGGCGACACGGCTAGCCGACCTGCGTGGCGAACGCCTGCTGCAGCGTCTTGGCCAGGTTGAACGAGAGCGACCCGGCCGCGTTCGACGCCGTCTGGTTCGCGGAGCTCGACCCGCCGAACACGGACCCGCCCGCGATCGTCACGGGCACGTTCGCGTTGACGGCGTTCTGCTTCGCGTCCGCGTCCGCCTTCGCGTTCTGGAACGTGAGCGCGTTCTGGCCGACCGCCTGGAACTGACCCGCGCCCCCGCAGCCGAGGCTGCACGAG
>DASTBX010000052.1:0-17024 GCA_035711645.1 Gaiellaceae bacterium | reverse complement strand
CGCGCCTTGACGATCGCTCCGTGCATGCCGTCGGCGACCTCGTGCGTGAACCCGACGCTCACCTCCTCGAGGCCCGCGGCCTGGAGACCGGCCTCGTACTCCCGCTTCGAGAGGGCGCCGGCGATGCAGCCGACGAAGCTCCCGCGCTCGGCGCGCTCGGCCGGCGTCAGCCGGTCCTCGGCCACGACGTCGCTGATCCCGAGCCGGCCTCCCGGCCGGAGGACGCGGGCGATCTCCCCGAGGACAGC
The DNA here is from genome assembly GCA_035711645.1 of Gaiellaceae bacterium. Lineage (GTDB taxonomy): Bacteria > Actinomycetota > Thermoleophilia > Gaiellales > Gaiellaceae > JAIBJN01. Next base: position 16,776 of record DASTBX010000052.1, on the reverse strand, counting down.
CGCCTTGTCGACGGAGAGGTTGACGACGCAGTTGGAGATGACGACGTCCACCGAATCGGCCGGGAGCGGGATCGCCTCGATGACGCCCTTGAGGAAGTGGACGTTGGCGACGCCCGCCTCGCGTGCGTTGCGCTGCGCGAGCGCGAGCATCTCGTCCGTCATGTCGAGGCCGTACGCCGTCCCGGTCGGCCCCACGCGCTTCGCCGAGAGGATGACGTCGATGCCGCCGCCCGAGCCGAGGTCGAGCACGACGTCGCCTTGCCGCAGCTCGGCCACCGCGGTCGGGTTGCCGCAGCCGAGGCTCGCCCGAGCCGCGCTCTGGGGCAGCTCGGACCGCTGCTCGCCGCTGTAGAGCGCCTCGCCGAAGTCGGCGCTCTCGGCCGCGCCGCAGCAGGAGCCGCTGCCGCAGCCTCCTCCCGATCCTGCGGCCGCCTCCCTGGCCGCCTCCGCATATCGGCGCTCCACCTGCGCGCGCAGCTCGTCCGTCGTCGTGCTCATCGAACCACCTCCGGAAGGTCGACGAGGCCGGCGAGCTCCGCCGCCGCCTCGCGGTCGAGAGAGAAGTACGCCCACTTGCCGCGCTGCTCGCGCTCGAGCAGGCCCGCCTCGGTCAGCTTCCTCAGGTGGTGGCTGACCGTGGCCTGCGCGAGGCCGAGGGCCGGAATGAACTCGCAGGCGCAGACCGGCTCGTCGCTCGTGGCGAGCAGGTTGACGATCTTGACCCGAGCCGGGTCGGCCAGCGCCTTGAAGATCGCCGCCGTCGCCGACGCCTCCTCGTCCGAGAGGACGTCTGCAGCGAGCGGCTTACAGCACGCGATCAGATCGAGCGAGGTCATATCGACAATCATCGTAACGATAACCATCGATATGTGCAAGTCGCGTGTCCTGGCTACGATCGGCGCGACGTGCGCCGCTTGCTCGGACGCCGCGCCGACCCGGCGCTGGAGCTCCGCCTCGAGGCGAGGCGCGGCCGGGCGCTCGTCGAGGAGAGCCGGGAGATCGTCGTCGTCCTCGACGCGGACGAGCGGGTCGTCGCGGCGAGCCGGCGGGCACGCGAGCTGCTCGGCGGGCTCGAGGAGGGCGCGCCGGCTCCGGAGGCGTTGCTCGCGGGCTCGCCCCTGAGGATCGACTACGAGGTCGACGGCCGCCGCGAGACGATCCTCTACGGTCGCGACAGCGGCGACCTGCGCGCCTACGAGGAGCTCCGCGCAGGATTCACGGCGGCGGTCTCGCACGAGCTGCGCACGCCGCTCGCGCGCCTCCTGGCGCTCCTGGACAGCGCGCTCCTGCCGGATGCGGAGGTACGCGACCTCGTCGAGCAGGCGCAGGTCGAAGTCGACCAGATTCGGGAGCTGATCGACGACGTCCTCTTCCTCTCGGAGCTCGAGTCCGGCCACGAGGTCGTCGGCCTCGGCTCGACGCGCGCGCTTACCGTCCTCGTCGAGGTCGCGGAGGACCTGGACGAGGCCGCCGCGCGCGCCGGGGTGACGATCCAGGTCGAGGGCGACGAGGACGCCGAGCTGCCCCTGCGGCCTCGCATGATCCGCGTCGTCGCTCAGAACCTCGCCGAGAACGCCCTCCGCTACGCGGGGCCGGGAGCGCGGCTCCGCCTGTCCGTCAGGCGCGAGGAGGACGGAGTCGCGCTCGTCGCGGCGGACGACGGCGTCGGCGTCGCGCCGGAGGACCTCTCCCGTCTCTTCGAGCGCTTCTACCGCGGCGACCGCGCCCGGGCCTCGCGGGGCACGGGGCTCGGCCTCGCCATCGTGAAGCACGTCGTCACGTCGGCCGGCGGGACGGTCGAGGCCTCGGGCGCCCGCGGCGAGGGCCTGACGATCCGCTGCGTGTTCCCCGCGGGCTGAGCGCTCCAGGAGCTACCCGGGCTCGGCGGGCGTGGCCGCGGGCTCGTGCGAGACAGCCCTCACCTTCTGCAGGAAGACGGCCACGCCCACCGCCGCCAGCGCGGCGAGAATCGCGCTCACGAGCGCGACGACGTGCAGCCCCTGCGTGAACGCGGCCCGGGCCGCGTCGAGGACCGGCCCGGCGACCGCGTCGGTCAGCTCGCGGCTCACCGCGACCGCTCCGCCGAGGGTGTCTCGCGCGGTCTCGGCGTCCTCGGGGGGAACGGACGCCGGGATGCCGTCGTCCACCTGCACCCGGTAGACGGCCGTGCCGATCGTGCCGAGGATCGCGATGCTGAGCGCGCCGCCGAGCTCGGCGCCCGTCTCGGAGATCGCCGAGGCCGAGCCGGCCCGCTCGGGCGGCGCCGCGCCGAGGATGAGGTCGTTCGTCAACGTGAAGACGGGTGCGATCCCCAGCGAGTAGACGAAGGACGTGCCGATCAGGACGCCGACGCCCGACTCGACGCCGACCTGGGTGAGGCCGAGGAGCCCCACCGCTGCGACCGCGAGGCCCGCGGCCATCACGTACGCGGGGCGGACGCGCTTGACGAAGGCGGGCGCGAGCATCGAGCCGGCCACGAAAGCGACGAAGGAGGGGAGCGTCACGACGCCGGCCATGAACGGCGAGAGCTCGAGGACGAGCTGGAGGTACTGGTAGATGAAGAGGAAGGAGCCGAAGAGGACGAGGATCCCGAGCGTGTAGACGGCGAGCGAGGCGCTGAACGCCGGCACCCGGAAGAGCTGGAGGTCGATGAGCGGGTCGGCGAGCCTCGCCTGCCGCCTGACGAAGAGGACTCCCAAGATCAGCCCGACGGCGATCGCCACGGCCGGGAGGGCGCCGAGTCCATCCTGCGCCATCTGCTTCAGCCCGTAGACGACGGCGAGCACGGCGACGAGCGACAGGGCGGCGCTGACGAGGTCGAGGCGGCCGGCGTCCGGGTCGCGGTACTCCGGCAGGAGCACGGGCCCGAGCACGAGGAGAAGCGCCATGACGGGGAGCGCGAGCAGGAAGACGGAGCCCCACCAGAAGAACTCCAGCAGCACCCCGCCGAGGAGAGGGCCGATCGCGCCGCCCAGCGAGTACGCGGTGATCCAGACGCCGACGGCGAACGTGCGCTGGCCGGGGTCCTCGAACAGCGTCCGGATCAGCGAGAGCGTCGACGGGGCGATCGTCGCGCCGGCGATGCCGAGCAGCGCCCGCGAGGCGATCAGCATCTCGGCGCTCGTCGAGAACGCCGCAAGGAGCGAGGCGAGCGCGAAGGCGGCTGCGCCGATCAGGAGCAGGCGCCGGCGCCCGATCCTGTCGCCGAGCGTCCCCATGGTGATGAGCGCCCCGGCGACCATGAAGCCGTAGATGTCGGCGATCCAGAGGAGCTGGGCGCTCGTCGGCCGGAGGTCCTCGCTGAGGTGCGGCACCGCGAGGTGCAGCACGGTGAGGTCCATCGCGTAGACGACGCATGCGAGCGCGAGGACGGCGAGCCCGATCCACTCGCGGCGTCCGGCCTTCGGAGGGGCGACCGTGCTCATGGTCGTAACGACGGCCCCGCGCCCGAAGATTCATCGGCAGCGCCGAGCTCGGCCGCCGTTCACCAGCCCGTAACCACTCGTTCACAGCCTTTCAGCCCACTCCTCGCGCGCCCGCGGCGAGACTCGCCTCGATGACGAAGAGCGAAAGGAGAACAGTGGGTATTCGCCCTATCCCCAGGGTCGTCCTCCTCCTGGTCGCGGTGGCGGCGCTCGCGTTCGTGGCGACGGGCTGCGGACGGGAGAACGACAACGACGGAGCGGACGTCGCGAACGCCGGGAACACGACCGGCGAGGCGCTCTCCGGCCGGGTCGTCTCCGACGGCTCGAGCACGGTCGGGCCGCTCACGACCGCCGCGGCGGAGCGCTTCGGCGAGGAACAGCCGGGCGTCAACGTCGAGGTCGGCATCTCGGGCACCGGCGGCGGCTTCGAGCGCTTCTGCGCCGGCGAGACCGACATCTCGAACGCCTCCCGCGCCATCGACGAGGAGGAAGAGGTTCCGCTCTGCGAGGAGAACGGCGTCGAGTTCACCGAGCTCCAGGTGGCCGTCGACGCGCTCACCGTCGTCGTGAACCCGGAGAACGACTGGACCGACTGCCTCACCGTCGACCAGCTCGCGACCATGTGGGGCCCCGACTCCGAGGGCGAGGTCACGAACTGGAACCAGGTCGACCCGAGCTTCCCCGACCAGCCGCTCGCGCTCGCCGGGCCGGGAACCGACTCGGGAACGTTCGACTACTTCACCGACGCCGTCAACGGCGAGGAAGGCGCGAGCCGCTCCGACTACACGGCGAGCGAGGACGACAACGTCATCGTGCAGGCCGTCCAGGGGGATCCCGGTGCCAGCGGGTACTTCGGGCTCTCCTACTACCTGGAGAACGAGGACACGCTGAAGGCGGTGGAGATCGAGAACGAGGCCGGCGAGTGCGTCGCGCCGAGCGCCGAGACCGCGCAGGCCGGCGACTACAACCCGCTCGCCCGACCGCTCTTCATCTACGTCAAGAACGAGTCGCTCGAGCGGCCCGAGGTGCAGGAGTTCATGCGCTTCTACCTCGAGAACGTCGAAGAAATCGCCGTGGACGCCCTCTACATCCCGCCTCCGGCGGAGGTGAAGGAAGAGAGCCAGGCCACGCTCGAGGACGCGATCGGCTCGTAGGAGTGGCGACGAAAGACCTCACCGCAGGCGCGCGGCCGGGCCCGATCCGGCTGCGCGCCGAGCGGCGCCGGATCGGCGAAGACGTCGTCAAGGCCGTCCTCGCCCTCTGCGCGCTCGTCTCCGTGGCGACGACGGTCGGGATCGTCGTCGCGCTGGTCGAGCCCTCGCTCGAGTTCTTCCGCGAGATCTCGGTCGTCGACTTCTTCTCCGGCGAGCGGTGGGCGCCGCTCTTCAGCCCGCCTTCGTTCGGCGTCCAGCCGCTCCTCGTCGGCACGCTCATGGTGACCTTCTGGGCCTGCGTCGTCGCGCTTCCGTTCGGGCTCGGCGCCGCGATCTACCTGAGCGAGTACGCTCCGCCGCGCGTCCGGGGCGCTCTGAAGCCCGCGCTCGAGGTGCTGGCCGGCATCCCCACGGTCGTCTACGGCTTCTTCGCCCTGACGTTCTTCACGCCGCTCCTGGGCGACTTCGGCCTGGAGGTCGGGATCTTCAACGTCCTCTCGGCCGGTCTCGTGATGGGCGTCATGCTGATCCCGACCGTGGCCTCCATCTCGGAGGACGCCATGACCGCGGTCCCCCAGGAGCTCCGAGACGGGGCCTTCGGGCTCGGAGCCTCGCGCCTCCAGGTGGCCACTCGGATCGTGGTCCCCGCGGCGATCTCGGGGATCGTGGCGAGCTACGTGCTCGCGATCTCGCGCGCCGTCGGCGAGACGATGATCGTGCTGATCGCGGCCGGTGGCCTTGCGCAGATCACCCTCGACCCGCGCGAGCCCGCCCAGACGATGACGGCGTTCATCGGCGCGACGGGCCTCGGGGACGTCCCGACGGGATCGGTCGAGTACAAGACGATCTTCGCGGTCGGGCTGACGCTCTTCGTGCTCACGTTTGCGATGAACATGCTCTCGATCCGCCTCGTCAGGCGGTTCCGGGAGGTGTACGAGTGAGCGCTCCCGCGGCGGTCATCGGGAAGCGCGCGCGCGGCGACAAGGTGCGCGGAACGCTCTTCTACGTGCTTCTGCTCGTCTCGGTCTCGGTCGGATTCGTTCTGCTGGGGACGCTGATCGTGGATGTGATCAGGAAGGGGATCGGCTACGTCGACCCGGTCCTCTTCACGGAGCCGACCTCCACGGACCCCGAGCGGGCGGGCGCCGGCCCCGCGATCCTCGGCACGATCTACATGATGCTCCTCCTCCTCGCGGTCGTCGTTCCGCTCGGAGTCGGGACGGCGATCTACTTGGAGGAGTACGCGAACCGCGAGCGCTGGTACAACCGGCTGCTCGAGCTCAACATCCAGAACCTCGCCGCGGTGCCGTCGATCGTCTACGGCATTCTCGGGCTCGCCTTCCTCGTGCGGGGGCTCGGGCTGGGGCGCGTGCTGCTCGCGGGAGCGCTCATCCTGACCCTGCTGGTCCTCCCGACCGTGATCGTGGCGAGCCGCGAGGCGATCCGCGCCGTCCCGGACTCGATCCGCCAGGGCGCCTACGCGCTCGGTGCGACGCAGTGGCAGGTCGTCTCGCGCCAGGTCCTCCCCGCCTCGATCCCCGGGATCGCGACCGGGTCGATCCTCGCCCTCGCCCGGGCGATCGGCGAGACGGCACCACTGCTCCTCGTCGGGGCGTTGACCTACGTGGCGGTGAACCCCACGCTGCTCGGCTCCTTCACCGCCCTCCCCGTCCAGATCTACCAGTGGATCGCGCGGCCGCAGGAGGAGTTCCGGCTGCTCGCGGCCGCCGGGATCATGGTGCTTCTCGCGATCCTGTTGACGATGAACGCGTTCGCGATCTGGCTCCGCAACCGCTACCAGAGACGATGGTGATGCCCCACATGGAAAACGCCCCGCCCCCGCCTGTCACAATCGCCGGCGTGACCGACAAGCTCGTCGCCGAGCGGGGGCAGGCCGAGGGGCCCGCCCGCCGCGACGTCCTCTTCGCCGTCGACGGCCTGACCGTCTCCTACTCGGAGGTGCCGGCTCTCAGGGACGTATCGCTGGAGATCTACCGGAACCAGATCACGGCGTTCATCGGCCCCTCCGGCTGCGGGAAGAGCACGTTCATCCGCTGCTTCAACCGCATGAACGACCTCATTCCGACCGCACGGGTCGAGGGGACGATCCTCTACCACGGGCTCGACCTCTACGGTCCCGAGGTCGACTCGGTCGAGGTGCGCAAGCGCATCGGGATGGTGTTCCAGAAGCCGAACCCGTTCCCGAAGTCGATCTACGACAACGTCGCGTTCGGTCCGCGCGTCCTGGGCTGGAAGGACGGGCTCGACGACCGCGTCGAGCGGGCGCTCCGCCAGGCCGCCCTCTGGGACGAGGTGAAGAACCGCCTCAAGGCGAGCGCCTACAGCCTGTCCGGCGGCCAGCAGCAGCGGCTCTGCATCGCGCGCTGCCTCGCCGTCCAGCCCGACGTCCTGCTGATGGACGAGCCGGCGTCCGCGCTCGACCCGATCTCGACGACCGCGATCGAGGACCTCATGCACGGCCTCAAGGAGGACTACACGATCGTGATCGTCACGCACAACATGCAGCAGGCGGCGCGGGTCGCCGACATGACCGCGTTCTTCAGCGTCGAGGTCGACGAGGAGTCGGACCGGCGTACCGGCATCCTCGTCGAGTACGACGAGACGCCGACGATCTTCACGAACCCCGGGGAGAAGCGGACCGAGGACTACGTGACGGGGCGCTTCGGATGAGGGTCACGCTCCAGGAGGACCTCGACCAGCTCGAGGCGGCGCTCCAGGAGGAAGGCTCGCTCGTCCTGCGGGCGCTGCGGGCCTGCCTGAACGCGCTCGAGCAGTCGGACGTCGAGCTCGCCGACGAGGTGATCCGCTTCGACGACGAGATCGACGACACGTACCTCGCGATCGAGGAGGGCATCCAGTCGCTCCTCGCGCGCCAGACTCCGGTTGCCGTCGACCTGCGCCTCGTGCTGGCGATGCTCCACGACAACCTCCATCTCGAGCGCATGGCCGACTACTGCGTGACGATCGCCAAGCTGACGAAGCTCGTGCACGACGCGCCCCAGGACGAGGCGCTGCTCGAGGGCTTCCTCGAGATGGGCAACAGGGCGGAGGAGATGATCCGCGTCGCGCTCGACTCGTTCCGCGATCGCAACGTCGCGCGCGCCGAGACGCTCGTCGACCTCGACGAGCTGATCGACCGCGCGAACCGGCGCGTCGTCCAGCGGGTGCTCTCGCTCGGGGGCGACCCCGACCTGCGCGAGTGGGGGCTGCGGATGATCATCGTCTCCCGCTGCCTCGAGCGGATCGGCGACCATGCGGTCGACATCGGCGAGCAGACCGCCTACCTCGTCAGCGGCGACTTCCGCGAGTTCACGGACGCCTCGCACGACCCGGGCACGACGCCCCGCGACCTCTGACGGCCGAGACGCCGACCGTCCTCTTCGTCTGCGTCCACAACGCCGGCCGGAGCCAGATGGCCGCAGCGCTGCTCGAGCGCCACGCGGCCGGGCGCGTGCGCGTCCGCTCGGCGGGGAGCGAGCCCGCCGAGGCGGTGAACCCGGCGGTCGTTGCGGCGATGGCCGAGCTCGGGATCGACCTGAAGGCCGCGGTTCCGAGGCGCCTCGAGGACGAGGCGGTGCGCGAGGCGGACGTCGTCGTGACGATGGGCTGCGGCGACGCCTGCCCCGTCTACCCCGGGAAGCGGTACGAGGACTGGGCGCTGCCCGACCCGTCCGGCCTGGGCCTCGACGAGGTCCGCCCCATCCGCGACGAGATCGAGCGGCGCGTGCGCGCGCTCCTCGCCGGGCTCTAGGAAGCCTGAGCGGGCTCGAGTCTTCGCGCCTGCCAGCTCCGCAAGCCGAACGCAACCCCGGCGGCCGCCACGGCGAGCAGGAAAACGAGTGCGCTCCCGGCAGGCAGCGCGGTGAGCGCTTCCATCCCCGCGCCGACGAGAGCAGCCGCGGGGACCGTCAGGAGCCAGGCCGTGAAGATGTTCCCGGCGATCCCCCACCGGACGGCAGAGAGCCGCCGGCTCGCGCCTGCGCCCAGCACCGACCCACTGATGGTGTGCGTGGTCGACACGGGGAAGCCGAAGTGCGCCGTGGTGAAGAGGATGCTCGCCGTGGCGGTCTCCGCTGCGAATCCCTGCGGCGGCTCGAGCTTGGCGATCCTCTGCCCGAGGGTCCTGATGATCCGCCAGCCGCCCGCGTAGGTGCCCGCCGCCATCGCGAGGGCCGCGGAGACGATCACCCAGAGAGGCACGTGGAAGTCGTCCAGCGAGACGTGGCCGGATGCGACGAGCGCGAGGGTGATGATGCCCATGGTCTTCTGGGCGTCGTTGGTTCCGTGCGTGAAGGCGACGAAGCCGGCGGAGACGACCTGGAGCCGGCGGAAGACGCGGTTGACGACGCCGGGGCTCCTCCGGCGGATGATCCAGAAAAGCCCGAGCATCAACGCTGCGGCGCCGGCGAACCCGAGCAGCGGAGCCGCAAGCGACGGGATCAGCACCTTGTCGACGAGCCCCTCCCACTTCACGACGTCGAAGCCGTTCGCGGCGATGGCGGCGCCCGAGACGCCGCCGATGAGAGCGTGGCTCGAACTCGTCGGAAGCCCGAGGTACCAGGTGGTGAGATTCCAGGTGATCGCCCCCACGACGCCGCCGAGCACGACCTCGGGAGTGATGACCGTCGCGTCGACGATCCCGGTCGCGACCGTCGCGGCCACCTCGAGGAACACGAACGCGCCCGCGAAGTTGAGGACGGCGGCGAAGACGACGGCCACCCGAGGGGAGAGAGCCCGCGTCGAGACCGACGTGGCGATCGCGTTCGCTGCGTCGTGGAAGCCGTTCGTGAAGTCGAAGAAGAGCGCGACGACGACGACGGCGACGAGTGTGAAATCCAAACGACCCCTATGCGTTCTTGACGACGATGTTCCCGATCACGTTCGCGGCCGTCTCGCAGGCGTCGAGAGCGTCCTCGAGGGCCTCGAAGATGTCCTTCCAGCGGATGACGATGAGGGGGTCGATGCGCGAGTCGCGAAACAGGTCGGCGATCGCGTCGTGGAGGATCCGGTCGCCCTCGTCCTCGAGGTCCTTGAGGGCGACGAGCTCGCGCTCGACGCCCCGGAGGCCCTTCAGCTCCCCCAGCGCCCTGGAGAGGTGCTCGACGGCCCCCACGAGGACGCGGCACTGCTCGATCGCCTGCCTGGTCGGCGACTCGACGCCGTAGAGCTCCAGCAGGTCCGACGCCTCGTCGAGGTGGTCGACGACGTCGTCGAGCGCCGTGGCGAGCTGGTAGATGTCCTCGCGGTCGAACGGAGTGATGTACTGGGTGTTGAGGAGCTGGATCAGGTCGCGCGTGATCGAGTCGCCTTCGTCCTCGATCGCCTTCACGTCCGAGTGGCGCACGCTCGAGTTCGGGTGGTCGCGGAACCGCTGCTGGACGAGCCTCGCCGCCTCGAGCGCGTTCGCGCCGGCCCTCGTGAAGAGGTCGTAGAACTCGGTGGTGCGGGGAACGAGCGAGAGCTTCAAGGCCGCGGCATGCTAACCGACGGCGCCGTCGGTAGTGCGCTCGCTACATACCCCTAGTGGGTATACTAGGACGGCATGAGCGAGACGGTCGTCTACAGCGTTCCCGGCATGTCCTGCGGCCACTGCGTCCAGGCGGTCGAGGCTGGTCTCGCCTCCGTCGCGGGCGTCGAGCGAGCCGAGGCCGATCTCGACACGAAGATCGTCAGGGTGACGGGAGGAGGCCTCGACGACCGCGCCCTGCGCGCCGCGATCGCCGAGGCCGGGTACGAGGTCGCGTGAGCGCGAGCGTCCGGCTCGAGCTCGAGGGCATGACGTGCGCCGCCTGCGCGGCGCGGATCGAGCGCAGCCTCAACGGGCTCGAGGGCGTCGAGGCGAGCGTCAACTTCGCCACCGAGCAGGCCGCCGTCGCCTACGACGACCGGCGCGTGGCCCTCGACGACCTCGTCCGGGCAGTCGAAGGAGCCGGGTACCGGGCGGCGCTGACCCGCGCCTCGGACGAGCAACGGGGCGCAAGCCCGGGCCTGCGGCTCGCGGTCGCGGCCGCGCTGACGCTGCCGCTCGCCCTCGTCGCGATGATCCCGCCGCTCCGCTTCGAGGGCTGGGAGTGGCTCACGCTCGCCCTCGCGACGCCGGTCTGGGCATGGGCAGGCTGGCCGTTCCACCGCGCCGCGCTCGCGAGCGCGCGCCACCGCGCCGCCACGATGGACACGCTCATCTCGCTGGGGACGACGGCGGCGTACCTCTGGTCGCTCGCCGCGCTCTTCGCGCTCGAGGACGCCGAGCTCTACTTCGAGGTGACGGGCGTCGTCACGACGCTGATCCTCCTCGGGCGCTGGCTCGAAGCGCGGGCCCGCCGCCGCTCGGGCGCCGCCCTCCGCGCGCTGCTCGAGCTGGGAGCGAAGGAGGCGCACGTGCTCCGCGACGGCGTCGAGACCGCAGTCCCCGTCGAGGAGCTCGCCGTCGGCGACCTCTTCGTCGTGCGCCCGGGCGAGAAGGTGGCCACGGACGGCGTCGTCGTGGAGGGACGGTCGGCGGTCGACCAGTCCATGCTCACCGGGGAGCCGGTGCCGGTGGACGTCGGCCCCGGGGACACCGTCGCCGGGGCGACCGTGAACGCCTCCGGACGGCTCGTCGTCGAGGCGACCCGCGTCGGCGCCGAGACGGCGCTGGCGCAGATCGCGCGGCTCGTCGCCGAGGCACAGGCGGGCAAGGCGCCCGTCCAGCGCCTGGCCGACCGTGTCTCGGCCGTCTTCGTCCCGATCGTGATCGCGCTCTCGCTGGCGACGCTCGGCGGCTGGCTCCTCTTCCGCGGCGATCCGGCCGACGCGTTCACGGCGGCCGTCGCCGTCCTCATCATCGCCTGCCCGTGCGCGCTCGGGCTCGCCACGCCCACGGCGCTCATGGTGGGCACCGGGCGCGGCGCCCAGCTCGGCGTCCTCATCAGGGGACCCGAGATCCTCGAGCAAACGCGTCGCGTGACGACGGTCGTCCTCGACAAGACCGGCACCGTCACCGAGGGACGGATGGAGCTCGTCGAAGTCGTCCCGCTGAACGGCTCCACGCGGGCGGAGGTTCTCCGCCTCGCCGGTGCGGTCGAGGATGCGAGCGAGCACCCGATCGCGCAGGCAGTGGCGAAAGCCGCCCGCACCGAGGTCGGCCCTCTGCCTCCCGTGGAGGCCTTCGAGAGCCGGCCGGGCGTGGGCGTCGTCGGCCTGGTCGAGGGCCACGAGGTCGAGGTGGGCCGCGGGTCAGTCGGCATCGAGGTCTCCTGGGACGGCGTGCCGCGCGCCACGCTCACGGTCGCCGACACGGTGAAGGCGACGAGCGCCGAGGCGGTTGCGGAGCTGCGGGCCCTGAGGCTCACGCCCGTCCTCCTGACCGGAGACCGGGAGGAGACGGCGCGCCTCGTCGCCGCGGACGTCGGCATCGAGCGCGTGCTCGCCGAGGTCTTCCCGGGCGACAAGGCGGCCGAGGTGTCGCGCCTACAGCGCGAAGGCGAGGTGGTCGCGATGGTCGGGGACGGCGTCAACGACGCGCCGGCGCTCGCGCAGGCCGATCTCGGCATCGCCATCGGCACCGGTACGGACGTGGCCATCGAGGCGAGCGACCTGACGCTCGTCTCGGGCGACCTGCGCGCCGCGGCCGACGCGATCCGCCTCTCACGCCGCGTCCTCGCCACGATCAAGGGCAACCTCTTCTGGGCCTTCGCCTACAACGTCGCCGCCATCCCGCTGGCGGTCGCTGGGCTCCTGAACCCGATGGTCGCGGCGGCGGCCATGGCGGGATCGAGCCTCTTCGTCGTCACGAACTCGCTCCGGCTCCGCCGCTTCCGGAGCCCCAGGGAGGCCGGCACATGACGCACGGCTATGTCCAGGACAAGGAGGCGCTCGTCAAGCGGCTGCACCGGATCGAGGGCCAGGTACGGGGGCTCGAGCGGATGATCGAGGAGGAGCGCTACTGCATCGACGTCCTCACGCAGATCGGCGCCGTCACGACGGCGCTCGAGAGCCTCGCGTACGAGATCCTCGACGACCACGTGAGCCACTGTGTCTCCGGCGCGCTCGCCGCGGGCGACCCCGGCGTTGCCGAGGAGAAGAGCCGGGAGCTCCTCGAGGCCGTGCAGCGCTTCGCCCGCACGCGGTAGTCACGGCCGGTGCCCCGCTACCTCACGGGCGCGGCGGTCGCGCTCGCCCTCTGGACGGCGATCGGGTCCGGCGAGGTTCTCGCCGGAATCCTGCCCGCGCTCGTCGTCCTCGTTCTCGCGCCGGCCGACTACGTCCTCTGGACGAGGCGGCGGCGCCCCTGGCACGACTGGACCGTGATCCTGCTCCTCCTCCCCGCCATCCTCGCGGCGGTCTGGATCGCCGTGGGCGGCCTCGTCACGGGCGTCGAACGCTCCGACGAGGCTCGGCTGCTGCTCGAGGTCGGGCCGGGCGTCGCCCTCACCGGGCTCCTCTGCACGCTCATCTCCTACCACGGCCGCCACCACCCCGGCGAGCGCCGCTGAGGCGCCCCGAGCGGACAGTGCCGCACGGGACACGCCGGGGTCAGGGCCCGTCGTGTCTGCGCCGGACACGGCAGGTGACCGGCACCGGACGCGGCCGGGGAGCCGGTCCGGCCGGCTTCGCCGGCCGCTAGGAGCCCGCGGTCGGCGCCGGGCTCGGCTTCATCTCCTCCTCGTGGCCCTCGACGTGGACGTCGGGGAGCCAGCCGAGCCACGAGGGGAGGTACCAGTTCCAGCGGCCGAGCAGGGTCATCGTCGCCGGGACGACGACCGAACGGATGATCGTGGCGTCGATGAGCAGCGCGACCGCGACGCCGAAGCCCATCTGCTGGAACATGACGAGGTCCCCGCGCGCGAAGCCCCAGAAGACGGCGATGATGATGAGCGCGGCGCCTGTGATGAGACGGGCCGTCGACCCGACGCCGAAGGAGACCGCGTCGTCGCTGGAGCCCGTCTGCGTGTAGCGCTCGCGGATGCGGCTGAGCAGGAAGACCTGGTAGTCCATCGAGAGGCCGAAGAGCACCGCGAAGAGGAAGAGCGGGACCCAGGCCTCCACGATCTCGACCTGCTGGAAGCCGAACAGCTCGTTGCCGACCCCCTCGACGAAGACGAGGACCAGCAGGCCGTAGGCGGCGCCGACGGAGAGCAGGTTCATGGCGATCGCGGTGGCGGGCACGACGATGGAGCGGAACGCGATCGTGAGCAGGACGAAGCTGAGCCCGAGTACGAAGGCGAACACGATCGGCAGCCAGGCGTTCATGACGTCGTAGTAGTCGACGTCCTCCGCCGTGTCGCCGGTGACGAAGACCTCCGCCTCGACGCCGGCGAACGCGGCCGGGATCGTGTCTGCGCGCAGGTCGCGCACCGCCGCGACCGCCTCCGGGGATACGGCGTCGCCGGCCACCGGCACGGTCAGGGCGATGAGATCCCCGCCCGGGCTCGCCTCCTCCTCGGGCTCGCCGAGGATCGGCCGCCGGTCGGCCTGCTCCTTCAGGCGGTCGACTGCTGCCTGAACCTCGGGCGAGCTCGCGTCCCCGTCGACGACGATCTGCACCGGGTCGGTCGTCTGGCCGGGGAACTCGCGGTTCAGGAGCTCGAAGCCCTGCTTCGACTCGAAGCGGTCGGGCAGCGTGCTGATCCCCGCAGTGCCGGTCTCGAGCGCGAGGGCGGGGACGGCGGCGGCCACGAGCAGCGCGACCGCCGCCGCGAGGCTGACCGCCGGGTGCCGCATGACGACCGCGACGATCCGTCCCCAGAAGCGGCTCTCGGCGCCCGCCGCGGCACGTCCGAAGAAGGGGACGCGAAGCGAGTTGACGCGGTCGCCGAGGAGGCTGAGGACCGCAGGGAGCAGCGTCAGCGCCGCCACGACGGAGACGATCCCGACGAGGATCGCGCCGGTGGCGAGGCTGCGCATGATCGTGTTCGGGACGAGCTCCAGCCCCGTCATGGCGAGGACGAAGGCGGCGCCGCTGAAGAGCACCGCCCGGCTCGCCGTCGAGCCGGCGGTCACGATCGCGTCGAGCTTCTCGCGGCCCTGTCCGCGCTCCTCCCGGAAGCGGCTCAGGATGAAGAGCGAGTAGTCGATCCCGAGCGCCAGGCCCATGCCGAAGATCATGTTCGTGACGAAGATCGAGAGCTCGAAGACCTGCCCGACGAGCGCTGTCAGCGCGAGCGCGACGACGATCGCGAGCACGGCCAGCACCAGAGGGACGACGCCGGCCACGACGGTGCCGAAGACGAGCAGGAGCACGATCAGCGCCGCCGGCGCGCCGAAGAAGAGCTCGCCCTCCTGGAGGTCCTCCTCTGACAGCCGGCCGAAGTCCTCCTCGAGCGTGAGCTCGCCGGTCATCGCGGCTTCGACGCCCGGCTCGGAATCGAGGCGCTCGACCGCCTCGACGACCGGCTCGACGTTCTCCTCGCCCTCGACGCCGAGCGCGACCTGGAAGGCCGCCGCGCTCCCGTCCTCAGACACGAGCTCCTCGCCGCCCTCGTCGAACGGCCCCGCGACGCTCGTCGCTCCCGCCTCGCGCAGCTCCTGCGAGAAGGCCTCGAGGCGCTCCCTGACGTCGTCGACGGCGCCCTCCTCGACGCTCACGACCACGACCTCGCTCGGCTCCAGCTCGAGGTCCTCGCTCGAGGTCGGGAATCGCTCGGCGAGGAGCTCGTACCCGCGCCGCGAGTCGGTCTCGCTCGTCACCTCGCCCTCGCTCGTCAGGACGTCGCCGAGCAGGACCGCGGTGATGCCCATGGACAGGACCACGACCGCGAGCCAGATCCCGACCGTCCGCCAGGGATGCAGCGCGCAGGTCCGGGCCAGCGAGTCGGTGGAGAGCCTCACCGTCCCGACGCTAGCGCGTCAGGGCAGCGAGAGCCAGTACGAGGGCGACGAGGCTACCGCTGGGAGTCGTCGACGTCCGGGTCGACCTCGTCGGCGCGGCGGGCGTGCGCCTCCGCGACCTCCCGCTCGTTCTGCGCGCGCTCGAGCTCGTCCTGCGCCGCCGCCTCGCGCTCGCGCGCGCGGAACGACTGGAGCTCGGCCTTCTCGCGATGCTGGCTCGCCTCGACGCGGCGCTCGTCGAGCTTCCGGTTCCTCGTGCGGCTCAGCGCCCAGAGGACGACGGCGACCAGGAGCACGGCCGCAACGGCGATGACCACGATCAACCACGTGTCCATGGCGGCCTTCTGCCCCGGGCGACGGGCCTGCAAACTGCGCCGCTGTAGAGTGCCGCGCGTGCTCGCGATCACCGCCGGAGGATTTCGCTTCGACGCGCGCCTCGAAGAGGAGGCGGCGCCGCGGACGATCGAGGTCCTGCGCTCGCTACTCCCGCTCTCGAGCCACCTCGTCCAGGCGCGCTGGAGCGGCGAGTCGGCCTGGGTGCCGATGGGCTTCGAGCTCGAGCTCGACCTGGAGCCGGAGAACGCGAACAGCTATCCGGCGGCCGGCGAGCTCCTGCTCTACCCCGGCGGCCTCTCCGAGGTCGAGATCCTCTTCCCGTACGGCGCCACGTGCTTCGCGAGCAAGATGGGACAGCTCGCCGGGAACCACTTCGCCACCATCGAGCGGGGCGGCGAGCAGCTGCCCGATCTCGGCCGCGCCGTCCTCTGGGAGGGCGCCCAGGACATCCTCCTCGAAGAGGTCTAGGACCTGGATCATCGAGGGTTCCGCCTCGGGGGCGTCGGCCCGGTCGACGTGGCCACGAGGGCCTGGCGAAGACCTGAGTCCTCCTGAGCGGACCGCGGGAGACGACGGCAGAGCCGTTCCGCGAGCTCGTCCGCCTCGACCGCAAGGGCCGCGTCGACCTGAGGATCGACATCGCCGCCAACCAGGCGGGGGTTCCCGGTGGAAGGGGTCCCGACGGCGGTCCCGATCGGCCCGGACGGCGCCTGATTTGGGCCCTCGAGGACGGCGTGAAGACGGAGCTCGCCGAGGGCGAGCTGCTCTTCCCGGGCGGCGTGGACGTGGGCCGCAAGAGCACGCTGACCGTGACGACCGGCTCCGTGGTCGGCCCCGGCGCCGGCGCGCTCGTTCGCGTCCGACTCTAGAGAACCGAGGGGGGCGGCCCCGCCGGCGGCGGCCGGGCCGCCCCTCACCGCCGGAGGCTCACGGCGCCCTCCAGGAGGGCGCGGCCGACGACCGCGCCCTCGAGCCCGAGCCCGGCGAGCGCGCCGAGGTCGTCCTCGGAGCGGATCCCGCCGGCGGCGAGG
>DASTBX010000051.1:0-5121 GCA_035711645.1 Gaiellaceae bacterium | reverse complement strand
AGCAGGTTCTGCTCGACCGTCAGCGTGACGTCGAGGTTGTCGAGCTGCGGGACGACGCCGCACTCGGCGCGCGCCGCCTTCGACTCGCCGGGCAGCCGGAAGCCGAGCACCTCGAGCTCGCCCTCGTCGGCGATCGACTGCGCCGTCAGCAACCGCATCGTCGTCGACTTCCCCGCCCCGTTGGGACCCAGGAGCCCGACGCACGTCCCCACCGGCACGTCGAGGTCGAGGCCGGCTACGGCGGTAATCGGCCCATAGCGCTTGACGACGCCGCGCATGCGGATGGCGAGCCCGTCGCTCACCCGCGTAGCTTGCCAGCAGGCGCGTCAGCCGCTGCGGCGGAGGTGGAGCCGGACGATCGTCCCCTCGGCGAAGGACCGAACCTGGACGAGGTCGCAGAGCTGGTTCGCGATCCAGAGGCCGCGACCGCTCTTCTGCTCGGCGCGGGGGCGCCTGCGGCCCACGAGCGGGTCGCCGACGCGACCGCGGTCCTCCACCTCGCAGACGAGCGTCCCGTCCTCCTCCTCCCAGGCGCGCACGACGCCGTCGCCGCCGCCGTGGCAGACGCTGTTCGTCGCCACCTCGTTCACGGCAAGCGCGAGGTCATGCGCCTGCGCCGTCCCCAGCCCGGACTCGTCGGCCTGCTCGTAGACGAAGCGGCGCACGGCGGCGAGCGACGCGCCGTCGAAGCGCAGCTCGCGGGCCGAGGCGGGCGCAGGTGGCAGAGGGTCGTCGAAGGGAACGTCGATCGCCTCGAGCCCGCGAAAGCTGGGACTCTCCCCGCGCACGCCGTCGGCGACGACGTGAGGATGGCTGCGGCGCGCCTCGTCGATCACGGAGTGGGGCAGAGCGGACACGTCGTAGGGACAGAGGAGCCGCCAGGCCGGCGGCGCCGCGAACGCGAGGTTCAGGAGCGACTCGTGCCGCTGGCACTCCACGAGCTCGGCTGCGCTCCGCTCGGGCCAGATCGGCTCGCCGATCCCTCGTACGGGTCGCCCGCGCGCCCGCTCGCCGACGAAGTCGGCCCAGAGCGGGATGATGTGGGCCGGATTCGTGCCGACCTCGGCCATGTCCGCGAAGAGCACGCGCTCCGCTCCGCCGTCGAGCGCGGCCCGGAGGCGGTCGATCTTCTCGCGTTGGACGACTACGAGCACCGGCTCTCCGCGCTCCAGACCCTCCCTGACGAAGGGAAGCGTCCCGTTCACGAAGCCGTCGTCACCGGCGTAGAGGAGGGCCTCGTGGACGAATCCTTCGTCGGGTCGGGCCATATGTGCGACGATCATGCGCGCTGCCGGCCTCCGGGATCCGAGGCGCGAAAGGGTACCACCATGCTCCGATGCTTCCCCGGGACGAGGGCGGCGAACCCCGCCGAGGGGCGACGGACGGCTACTCGTCCGGTCGCTCGAGTGCGAGCGCCTCGGCGACGACGACCTCGTAGTAGTCCAGGCCCGTCCTCGTCGTCCCGAGGCTGGCCGCCAGATCGTCGCGGATCGCCCCGCCCGTCGCCTCCTCGTCCTTCATCGCCTCTTCGGTCGCCCAGAAGGTGAGGCCGAGGCTGCGACGGCGCTCCCGGTCAAGGAGGACGATCCAGCCGCGGAACCCCGTCGCGTCGCGAAGCCACGGGATCACCTCCTCGCTGAAGAGGCGAGCGCCCTCTTCCATGCGCTCCGGATCGCCCTCGAAGGTCGTGACGCGCGCGAACATGTTCGCCTCGGCGGCGAGTCTACGCCGACCTGCGCGTCGTGGCTACGCGCGGTCGTCGAGCATGATCTCGTAGCGCTCGACGCTTTCGATCTCGGCGCCGGCCGCGGCGACCATGCTCTCGCGGACCTGGGTGCGGGAGCGCTCGGTCCGCTCCAGCGCCTGGCGGCTCTCCCAGAGCGTCATGATCCGGGCGGTGCCCGACTCCGGATCGGCCAGCACGAGCAGGCCGCAGTAACCGTCGAATTCCTGCAGCCAGGAGACCATCGACTCGGCCGCCATGCGCGCGGTCTCGCCGACCTCGGAGCCGGCCCCGCGGACGGTGGTCATGCTCGCGTACACGAGTGGAGCTTACGCGTCGCGGCGACCGGGGCGGGAAACCGGGCGGCGCCTGCGTCCGTACCGGAAGATGTCCGGCAGACTCGGACGTGCCGTCAGAGCCCGCTCGAGGGAGGGCTCGCGACCCGAGGGGGGAGAATGAGAAGGCTCGCAGCCGTCGCCGTCGCAGCGACGATCGCAGTGCTCGGAGGGCTTCCTGCAGGGGCCGGCCCGTCGTTCCCTGAGGTGATCGCGCTCCCGGACGGATTCGCGCCAGAGGGGATCGCCGTCGGGAAGGGCACGACGTTCTTCGTCGGCTCGATCCCCACGGGCGCCGTCTACAGGGGCGACCTCCGCACCGGGGAGGGCAGCATCCTCGTCCCCGGCGCCGCCGGCAGGCAGGCGATCGGGATGGACGTCGACGTCCGCGGGCGCCTCTTCGTGGCGGGTGGCTCGACAGGCCGGGCCTTCGTCTACGACGGCCGCACCGGCGTGCTCCTCGCCGAGTACTCGCTGACCGGGGGGACGACTTTCGTGAACGACGTCGTGGTGACGCGCGACGGCGCCTACTTCACGGACTCCCTGCAGCAGCAGCTCTACCGGGTTCCCATCGCGCCCGGCGGCGCCCTCGGCGCCTCGGCCGAGACGATCCCGCTCTCCGGCGACATCGAGTACGTGGGCGGGTTCAACGTGAACGGCATCGACGCGACGCCCGACGGCAAGACGCTGGTGCTCGTCCAGAGCAACCTCGGCAAGCTCTTCACGACCGACCCGGCCAGCGGGGTCGCGAGCGAGATCGACCTCGGCGGCGAGACGGTCACGGCCGGCGACGGGATCCTCCTCGACGGGAAGATTCTCTACGTCGTCCGCAACCGCCAGAACCGCGTCGCGGTCGTGCGCCTCTCTCGCGACCTGACCAGAGGCGTGCTCGTGACGCACCTGACGGACCCGGACTTCGACGTGCCGACGACGATCGCGGAGCACGGCAACAGGCTCTACGCCGTCAACGCGCGCTTCGACACGCCGGTGACCCCGACGACGCCGTACTGGGTGACGCAGCTGCGGAAGTTCTAGAAGACGCCGCGGTAGAGGGAGCAGCCTTGGCAGACGGCGGGCGGCTCGTCGCCGAGGAGCCCCTCCCGGAAGTCCCGGTAGGCCCCGCCTGCCCAGACGCTCGAGAAGCGCTGCTCGCCGGCGTCGCCGAGCACGGCACGGTCCGAGCCCATGACCATGCAGCACGGCTGCACCTGGCCGTCGTGGGCGAGGTAGGCGGACTCGAACGGCCAGTGGCACCCCGGCGCGCCAGGCTCGCGCGGTCGCCGTGGGGGCTCTGCGAGCCTCGGAAGGCGGAGCTCGACGCCGAGCTCCCCGGCGACCGCGCGCGCTTCGGCGAACACGGCCTCCGCCTCGGCGTGGTCGTCGTCCCCCCAGAGGGCCTCCTCGAGCGCGTAGTCGCGGATGCCGGAGTACGCGCCGGACGGGTCGGTGTCGTCGAAGGAGTGGGAGAGGTTCTGGACGAAGAGCCGCCCGACTTCCCACTCGGCCGCCAGGCGGACGAGGTCGGGGAGCTCGCAGAGGTTGCGTCGCATGGCCACGAAGACGAGCGAGAGCACGGGGCGCTCCGCTCGGAGCCGCCGGAGGACGTGGACGAGGCCGCGGACGTTGCGCTCCACCGTGGCGAAGCTCGAGCCGCGTCGGATGCGCTCGTACGTCTCGGGCGTCGCGCCGTCCAGCGAGACGTGCAGCCAGTCGAGCCCGGCGTGGACGAGCCGCTCGGCGCGCTCCTCCGTGAGCAGGGTGCCGTTCGTGTTGAACCCGACGCGGACGCCCCGCGCGGCGACGTACTCCACCATCCGGAAGAGGTCGGGCGCGAGCAGCGGCTCGCCGAGCCCCTGGACGGTGAGCTTCTCGAGCTCGGGCAGCTCGTCGACGACCTCCTTGAAGAGCTCGAAGCTCATCGCTCCCTGGGCCTTCCCGAGCTTGGGCCGGTAGCTGACGAGGCACATGCGACAGGCGAGGTTGCACGCCCCCGTGACCTCGACCTGGAGCTCCTTCGGGAGCGGTGGCGTGCCGTTTCGGGTCGCGTGCGCTGGAGTGCCCGGCTCCACGCCGACCGCCTACCCGCTCCCGCCCGCCTCTACGCGCCTTCTCGCCCCGGCGGAACCTTGTGTTCCACGTGCACGAGCGGTCCGGCTCCTTTCCTGCTGCCGAGGCTCGCTCCGAGCCGTCCGAGGGCTTGTGCTCGTGAAACACAAGCCGGTCGGCGCGGGGGTGGGTGCGGGAGTGGCGCCGCCGGGGTAGAGAACGCACATGAACCGGTTCTTTCGCAGGCTCCGGAGGTTCGGGAAGAGCTACTCGGCCCGGCGCAGCCAGGGCACGATGGCGAACACGGAGCGGGAAGTCTTCTCGGCCGACACGCCCCAGGACGTCACGGACGTGAGGGCGAAGAGCTCGCGGCACGGCGGCTCGACCGCCGACAAGTGGAACCAGTAGCCGGCGTCGGCGAGCGATAGCAGCTACTCCCGCGCCTCCCCCATCCGGGTGAGCGAGGCGGCGGCGCGGCCGCCCGATCACCGTTGGGATGGGGCGTGTCTACCTGCCTCCGCAGGTGCTCGTCGCGGTCTCCGTCGTCGCGGCGATCGCGGCTCTGCTGATCATGGCCGCCCGGCCGGCCGACGGACGGGGCGATCCGCCCGCCGAGCCGCGTCCGGCGAGACCTGCGGCGGGCCCCGTGTCGCCGGCGGCCGGAGGCGTGCTGGCAGCCCAGGTCGAGTCGCCGCCGGCCCCGGAGCCGGCCGTGCGCGAGCGCGACCCTGCACGTGAGGTCGTGCGGCCCGCGGCGGGAACGACGGTCGTCGTCCGCTCTCGCCCGCGCGGCCCCGTCGTCGCGCGGCTCGGCGCCCGCACGGAGTTCGGCTCCCCGAGGACGCTGCTGGTGGCCAAGCGTCGTGGGCCGTGGCTGGGAGTGGTCACCACCCACGTCGCCAACGGACGTCTCGGGTGGGTCGACGCGCGCGCAGAGGACCTGCGTTCGGCGTGGACGCGAGTCCGGGTTCTGATCGACCTCTCCGCGCGGCGCCTGGTCGTCCGCGACGGCGACCG
>DASTBX010000050.1:0-26001 GCA_035711645.1 Gaiellaceae bacterium | reverse complement strand
CCGAGCACCTCCGCCGGCGTGGCCAGCGGGAGGACGGCCGCGGTGGCGCCCTGACGCAGGAAGGGCTCGAGCACCCGGTGAGCGTCCTGGTGGGTCGCCGTCCCCGGCCGCAGGAGGACCGCCTGTTTGGCGAGCAGGAGGCGGCGGGCGAGCGGCGCCGTCATGGGCTGCGGGCGGGCCACGAGCCCCTCGACCACCTCGCCGACCCGGGCGTCGGCGACGTGGATCGCGCGGGTGACGAGTGTCTCGTTGCGGTCGTCGGGCAGGCGGATGACCGCCGCGTCGACGTCGAGGAGCGCCACCATCGTCCGCGCCACGGCGTCGAGCGTCGCCTCGAGGGAGAGGCTCTCGGCGAACGACTGCGAGATCGCGTAGAGGCCCCTGAGCTGGCGCGCGGAGCGGCGCTCCGACTCGAGGGTCCGCTCGAGCGCCGCCGACAGCTTCTTCGTGCGCTCGTGAAGCCGCGCGTTCTGCACCGCTACGGCGAGCTGCGCGGAGAGCGCGAGCAGCAGCCCCTCCTCGCCCTCGCGGTACGGCCGCGGCCGCGTCTTGAAGACCCCGAGCGCGCCGATCACCTCGTCCTGGACGAGAAGGGGGATGAAGAGCGCGCGGCTGATGTCGCTCTCTTCGAGCACGTGCTCGAGCCCGGCGAGCCGGGGGTCGGTGCGCATGTCCTCGACGAAGAGGAAGCCGCGGCTCCGGTAGGGCCCGAGGGCGAGCTCCAGGAGGCGCTCCCCCAGGTCGGTGTGCGGACCGACGAGCCCGCGCGAGGCCGCGGCCGTCAGGCGGCCGTCCTCACGGAGGTAGACGACCACGTGCCCGCTCGCCGTCAGCTCGGCGACCCGCTCGACGGCCGTCTCGAGGGTATGGGTAAGGGAGAGCTGCGCGATCGCCTGGCTCACCACGGCGACGAGCGCCTGCGAGCGCTTGAGCGCGAGCGCGATCAGGCCAACGCGGCGGCTGCGGCGCAGCGCCAGCGCGGCGCGGGCCGCAAACGGCGAGAGGCGCTCGAGCGCCGCGTCACCGGGCCCGTCGCCCTCGAAGACGAGCTCGAGCGCGGCCGCGGGCGGCTCGCCGAGCCGGAGGGCGTGGACGAGCCAGCGTCCCAGGCGCTCGGGCGCGCCCCCGCCCTGCTCGAGCCTGCGGCGCGCGCCGTCCGCCGCCTGGAAGAGCTCCGGAGCCCGGCCTCCGAACCCCGAGCTGGCGAGCAGCGTCGGTGGGCCCTCCGGATCGAGCCGCCAGAGGAGGGCGCCGGCGGCCTCGGCGGCGTCCGCCGCGACGCGCACGATCTGCTCTGCCGTCTCGCTCTCGTCGGCGCCGGCCGCGAGCGCCTCGCCGAGAAGCTCGAGCTCTGCCGTCCCCAGGTCGGGGCGGCCGTTGCCGCCTGGGCCGTGCCGGGGATGGATGCGGACGGCGAGGGCGACGTGCGCGACGACCGCCTGCGCGAGCGCCTGCTCCTCGGAGCTCAGCGCCCGCGTCGACCGGTAGAGCTCGAGCGTCCCGGTCAGCTCCGCGCCGGCCACGACCGGGAAGATGCGCACGACCGGCGTGCCGCTTCGGACCGCTGCCCGACGGATCGCGCTCGGGACCGCGGGGTCGGCCTGGGCGTCCGCCAGCTCGACCTCCTCTCCGCCGAGCTCGCGGGCCGGAACGCGCGTCCCTTCCAGCTCGGCGGTCAACGCCGCCGACTCGGCGGAGACGGCCCTAGCGACGAGCTGGCCGCCGTCGGTGAGCCGGACGACGACGAGCTCCGAGCCGGTTCCGAGCTGCACTGCGCGCGCGAGCGCCTGCAGGCCGCCGTCCAGCGCGTCGCCCCGAGCGAGCTCGAGGGCGGCGGCCGCGAATGCGGCCAGCGCACCCCCGGCGCCGTCGGTCGCGCGGCCGCCCGTCTGGGTGGATGCCGGGGCCCCCACGGAGCCATTATGGCTCTCGTCCGGCCGCTCCGGTGCCTGCCGCTCTCCTTGCGGCATCCGCTTCGAGCGGCAAGAATTCCGCCCCATGGCCGCCCCTGCGCCGCGTCGCACCCAGTGGGAAGACGTCCGGGCGGACGCTTCTCCCCCCGTGGATCCCCACGCCGTCGAGCGGCGCCTGCGCCGCGAGCGGGCGAAGCGGCGCGCCCGGGTGGAGCACCGGCGCGAGCAGCGGCTGGCCGGGCTCCGCTTCCTCGTGCTGATCGGCGCCCTCGTCTTCCTGGCGCTCTTCCTGGGTCTCTCCATCTGGGAGAAGATCAGCGCTCTCTTCGGCCTCTAGTGTCCGCCTTCTAGTGGAACCGGGACCGACAGGCCCAGGGCCCTTCCTCGCGCCGCGGCGGGAGCGGCAGGACGGGCCGGGCGCGGGCCTCTGGCGCACCGGCGAGCTGCTCGCCTGGCTGGGTGGGCTGGTGCTGACCCTGAGCGCGTTCATGGGCTGGTACACGATCTCCGGCGACCTGCGCGGGCGGCTGGCGGTGCTCGGCTGGAACACAGGCACGACCGGGAAGCTCGTCTTCCTCGTCGGGCTCGCCGTCCTCGTCCTCCTCGCCCTCCGCGCCTTCGGCGTCGAGCTGCCGCCCAGCGTCCCGGAGGGCCTCGTCATCGCAGCCCTCGGCCTCGCCGGGACGATTCTCGTCCTCATCCGGCTCTTCGACGTCCCGGAGCGCTTCGAGCCCGCCGTCGGCCGGGGCCTCGGGATCTGGCTGAGCCTCCTGGCCTCGCTCGTCCTGATCGCCGCGGGCCTGCTGAAGTCGGCCGAAGACGCCTGACGAGCCACACGGCGACGAGGGCGACGGCCGTGCCGATCGCGGCTCCCACCAGCAGGTCGGAGGGGTAGTGCACGCCGATGTAGACGCGGGAGTAGCAGACCGCGGCGGCGAGGACGACGAGCGGAACGGCCCAGCGTCTGAAGAGGTAGGCGAGGATCGTCGCTCCGGCCGCGGCCGTCGCCGCGTGGCCCGAGGGGAAGGAGGTGCTCACGTCCCAGCGGAGGAGCGGCGACGCCTCGTCGAGCACGAGGTACGGCCGGTCGCGGTCGACCGCGTACTTGAGGCCGACGGCGATCAGGTCCGCCGTCCAGACGGTCGCCGCGGCAATGGCGGTCGTCACGAGCACCGGCCGTCCGGCCGTGTAGGCGAGGAGCGCGGCGAGCGCGATCCAGACGAGGCCGGCCTGGGCGACGGCGGTGACGGCGACGAAGAACCAGTCGGCCGGCTCCCACCGATGCTCGACGACCCAGACGACGAGGTCGCGGTCGAGCTGTGTCACCGCGTCGGGCACGATCGCCCGCAGGCCTCAGGAGCCGAGGACCTGCTTGGCCGCTTCGAGAAGTCGCGCCGGGTCGAACGGCTTGCCGAGGAACGCCTGCGCACCCCGCTGGGCCGCGTCGTCGGCCTGCTCGAGCTCACCGCTGTACATGATGACCGGAATTGCCTCCACGCCATGGCGTTCCCGTACCCGCCGGAGCAGGTTCCAGCCGTCCACCTCGGGCATCATCACGTCCAAGAGGACGACGTCCGGCAGCTCATCTTCGAGCGCCGCAAGCCCTTGCTGCGCGCTCGCCGCCTCTCGGACGTCGTATCCCTCCAGCTCGAGGTTCGTGCGGAGGTACGCGCGCAGGCCGGCGTCGTCGTCGACGACGAGGACTCGACGGCGCTCGCCCGCGGCGGGCGCCGGCAGCGAGCCGGCCAGGAACGCGTCGAGATCGCTGCGGCGGAAGCGCCTGTGACCGCCCGGCGTATAGAACGTCGGCAGCCGGCTCCCGTCCGCCCACTTCCGCACCGTGCTCTGGGCCGCCCCGAGGTAGGCGGCGGCTTGCCCGAGCGTGAGCCATTCCCTGTCTTCGTCCGCCGGCTCCCGAGCTGGGGCGGAGTCCCGCTTTCTCTTGTCTGGCATGGGCCGCCAGACCGAACTCTACTCATTTCTGCCGATTCTTCTACGGGGCCGTGGCGGTCTGGCCGGCCTCCTCGGGCGGCACCGTGAGGGGCTCGAGGGTGCGGACGATGCTCTGCGTCCCGCCCGGCTCGGGGGCGCTCTCGAACGCCCGGCCGATCACGAGCCCCGCCGCGAAGACGATCGCCAGCACGACGAGGCGGGCGAGCCACGCCGCCGCGTGACGGCCGGGGCCGCGCCCGCGGGACCGGTGTTGCGCACGTGCCCCGCGCCCGCCCACGCCGCCGCGGCTCACGGGGCGTAGTCGGTCGCGCCGCGCGCGTACTGGGCGAACGCCGCGTCCTGCACCAGCGCCGTGTCGCGGATGCCCGCCCGCGCGCGCGGAGGGGTGCGGGAGACGACGACATCCCGCACCCAGTCCTCCGAGCCGTCGTAGGTCTCGGCGAGCTCCGAGAGCGTGAAGGTCTGGCCGACGCGGCGGCGGAGCTCGTCGACGACCGCCTCCACGAGGAGCCAGAGGTGGCGCGAGCGCGCCGTGTCTGCGCCGGCGGCCTCGAGCCGCCGACGGCCTTCCTCCCACTGGTGGCGCGCGCTCTCCAGCATCAGCGGCCGCAGCGGGCGTCGGGACACCACCGGTCGCCGGCCTCGTCGAGGATCCGCTCGCCGAGCTCGTACCCCGGCCGGGCGAGGGCGAAGGCGGCGTGGGCGTGGAGGCACTTGAGGCGGCCCGGCGCACGCGTCCCGCCGATTCCGACGTCGAGCTCCGGGCGCAGCTGCCGCTGCTCGCGGTCGGCGCGCGCGAGGCTCGCGGCCAACGCCGGGTCGGCCGCGGCCGCGTCGGACCAGCGCTCGACGCCGCCTGCCGCCTCCACCCTCGCGATGCCGGCTACGAGCCAGGGGCAGGTCAGGTAGTAGGTCGTCGGGAAGGGCTTGCCGTCCTCCCCGAACGGCGCCTGCTCCGTGACCGCGGGATAGCCGTACGGGCAGCGGAGAGCCACGCGTCGAAACGGGCGCGCGGGGCGGCCGAGCTGCCGGGACACCACTGCCGCGTCGTCCACGCGATCATCGTAACCAGACCCTTCAGCTGCCCGGCCGGTCGCGCGTCCGCTCCCCGACCCCGGTCACGATGAAGAGGCGCTCGCCCGGCTTGACGAGCCCGAGGCGGCGCGCCTCGCGCTCGACGAAGGCCGTGGTGCCCGCTTCCTCGATGCGGCGCTCGAGGTCGGTGTTCGCGGCGGCGAGCCGCTCGACGCGCGCCTCGCGCGCCGCGACGTCCGCGCTCGCCTCGCGGTAGGCGCGCAGCGGCTGGACGTAGGCGGCCGCGATCGCGAGCAGCACGAGTGCGCCGATCCAGCGAAGCGCAACCGCGGAACGCGAGGGACGACGAGCAGCGTGGCGGCGACCCCGGGCAGCCATGGGCGTCCAGACTTCGACCGCAGCCCAGGACCTCCTGCATCCGGCCCGAGACACGATAGAGGGGGCGTCGGACGGAGCGGCCCGCAGGTGGGCGGCTCAGGCTGTCTCGACCTTGATGACGTTCGTCGTGCCGGGGACGTTCACGGCGGTGCCCGCCGTGATGACGACGCGGTCGCCCGGGACGACGAGGCCGGTCTCGCGGGCGGCCTCGAGGGCGCTCGACCAGAGGTGCTCGACATCCTTCGCCTCCTCGATCTCCGAGGGGACGACGCCCCACTCGAGCGCGAGCTGCTGGACGGCGTAGCGCTTGTGCGTCACGGCGATGATCGGCCGCCGCGGGCGGTGGCGGGCCACGGCGGAGGCCGTGCGGCCGCTGTAGGTGGGGACGAGGATCGCGGCCGCGCCGAGCACCTCGGCGATGTCGCAGGCCGCGTTCGACATCGCGTCGCCGACCGTCGGGAAGGGCTGGTCGGCCGTCTGGGCGAGCTCGTGGCGGTAGCCGAGGCTCGGCTCGACCGCGCGCGCGATCCGGTCCATGTAGGCGACGCTCTCGACGGGATAGTGGCCGATCGCGGTCTCGCCGGAGAGCATGACGGCCGACGTGCCGTCGAGGATGGCGTTCGCGACGTCGCTCGCCTCCGCCCGCGTCGGCTCCGGCTTCGTGACCATGCTCTCGAGCATCTGGGTCGCCGTGATGGCGGGCTTGCCGTGCTCGAGCGCGCGCTGGATGACGCGCTTCTGGACGAGCGGGACGGCGGCCGGCCCGATCTCGACGCCGAGGTCGCCGCGCGCGACCATGACCGCGTCCGAGGCGCTCACGATCGCGTCGAGCTCCTCGAGCGCCTCGGCCTTCTCGATCTTGGCGATCACGAGCGCCTTCACGTCGGCCGCGTTCAGGAGCTCGCGCAGGCCGCGGCAGTCCGAGGCGGAGCGCACGAACGAGAGCGCGACGTAGTCGATTCCCAGAGTGAGTGCGTACTCGAGGTCGCCCAGGTCCTTCTGGGTCAGCGACGGGACCGGGATCGGGACGCCGGGCACGTTGACGCCCTTGTGGCTGCCGACCGCGCCGCCGACGAGCACCGTGGCGAGGGCCCGGCCGCCGTTCACGTCGTCGACGCGCAGGCGAACGAGCCCGTCGTCGATCAGGAGCTCGTGGCCCGGGTGGAGGACCTCGGTGAGCACGGCCGGCATCACGGGGAGGTCGTCCGGCCGGCCGCCGCCCTCGCCCGCGATCACGACCTCGTCGCCCTCGACGAGGATGCGCGGCGCCTCGAGGTCGCCGACCCGGATCTTCGGCCCCTGCAGGTCGGCGATCAGCGCGAGCGGGCGACCGGCCCGCTCCTGGGCCTCGCGGACGAGGCGCGCCCGCTCGCCGTGCTCGGCGTGCGTGCCGTGCGAGAAGTTGAGCCGGGCGGCGTCCATCCCCGCCGCGACGAGCCGGTCCATCGCCTCGGGCGTCGACGACGACGGCCCGATCGTGCAGACGATCTTCGTGCGGCGCAGGCCGGGGCTCACGCTTTCACGTTAGCGCCCGGAGGCACGTACCCTGCCTCCGTCGGGCCGCCCGGGACGCCGCTAGCGGCCCGAGCGCGGGAACGCCGACCAGCCCGGGTACTCGGCCCGGTCGCCCAGTTCCTCCTCGATGCGGAGGAGCTGGTTGTACTTCGCGACGCGGTCGCTCCGCGACGGGGCGCCCGTCTTGATCTGCCCCACGCCGGTCGCGACCGCGAGATCGGCGATCGTCGTGTCCTCCGTCTCGCCCGAGCGGTGCGACATGACGGCGGCATACCCGTGCGCTCGCGCGAGGTCGATCGTCTCGAGCGTCTCGGTCAGCGTCCCGATCTGGTTCACCTTGACGAGGATCGCGTTGGCCGTGCCGTCCTCGATCCCGCGGCGAAGCCGGTCGACGTTCGTGACGAAGAGGTCGTCGCCGACGAGCTGGACGCGCTCCCCGAGGCGGTCGGTGAGCGCCCGCCACCCCGTCCAGTCGTCCTCGGCGAGCCCGTCCTCGATCGACACGATCGGGTAACGGCCGCAGAGGCCCTCCCAGAGCTGGATGAGGCCGTCGGCGTCCAGCTCCTCGCCTTCGAGGCGGTAGCGGCCGTCCTCGTGGATCTCGGTGGCGGCCGGATCGAGCGCGATCGCGACCCGCTCGCGGTGGCCGGCCCGCTCGGCGGCCTCGAGCACGGCGGCGATCGCCTCCTCGCTCGAGGCGAGGTCGGGGGCGAAGCCGCCCTCGTCGCCCACGCCGGTCGCCAGTCCCCGCTCGTGCAGGAGCTCCTTGAGCCGGTGGAACGTCTCGGCGCCGATCCGGAGCGCCTCCGAGAAGGAGGATGCACCCGCGGGAACGATCATGAACTCCTGCAGGTCGAGGGAGTTCTGGGCGTGTGCGCCGCCGTTGACGACGTTGAGCATCGGGACGGGCAGCACGCGCGCCTCGTCCCCGCCGAGCCAGCGGTAGAGCGAGACTCCCGCCTCAGCGGCCGCGGCGCGCGCCGCGGCGAGCGAGCAGCCGAGCACGGCGTTCGCGCCCAGCCGCGACTTGTCCTCGGTGCCGTCCAGCTCGAGGAGCAGCCGGTCGAGCGCCGCCTGGTCGTCCGCCGCGACGCCGGCGAGCGCGGGCCCGATCTCGTCCTCGACGTTCCGCACCGCGCGGAGGACTCCCTTGCCGAGGTAGGCGCCGGGATCGCCGTCGCGGAGCTCGAGCGCCTCGTACCGGCCCGTCGACGCTCCCGAGGGCACGGCGGCGCGGCCGACCGCGCCCGAGTCGAGCTCCACCTCGACCTCGACGGTCGGATTGCCGCGTGAGTCGAGGATCTGGCGGGCGTGGACGCGGGCGATCCTCACCGCAGGGCCTCCTTGGCTCGGTCGTAGTAGCGATCCTGCTCGCCGAGCGGCAGCGCCGTCCAGTCCCGGCCGTCGTCGTGGGCGAGCTGCGCGGCACGCTCGACACGCGCGACGAAGCGGAAGCTCACGGCGCGCAGCGCGAGCTCCGGGTCGACGTTGAGCCGCCGCGCGACGTTGACCGCGGCGAAGAGGACGTCGCCCAGCTCCGCGAAGACCGCCGGGTCCGGCTCCGTCTCGGCCGCGGGCTCGCCGGCCGTCCCGACGATCGCCTCGCGAAGCTCCGCGAGCTCGGAGTCGAGGTCGGCGAGCGCTCCCGCCGCGTCCGGGTACTCGAAACCGACGGTGGCAGCACGGCGCTGCACCTTCCGCGCATAGAGGAGGGCCGGGAGCGTCTCCGGCACGTCGTGGAAGATGCCCTCGCGCTCCTCCTGCTCGCGCTTCAGCTCCTCCCAGCGGCCCTTGACTGCCGCAGGGGTGGCGAGATCGGCCTCACCGAACACGTGCGGATGCCGGCGGACGAGCTTCTCGTGGATGCGGCGCGCGACGGTGGCCAGGTCTCCGGCCCTCCGCTCCTCGAGCAGGAGCGCGAGGAAGACCGTCTGGAAGAGGAGGTCGCCGAGCTCGTCGACGAGCTTGGCATCGTCGGCGGCGACCGCCGCATCCGCGACCTCGTACGCCTCCTCGACGGTGTGCGGGACGATCGTGGCCGCCGTCTGCGCGCGATCCCACGGACAGTCGCGCCGCAGCCGCTCGGCCAGCTCCTGAAGGTCGACGAGCGCCTGCTCGAGGCCGTCGCCGCCGCCCAGCGAAGCTACTCCGTCTCGGTGGGGGTCGTCCCGGTCTCGGGAGCCTGCGCCCCGCCCGTGTCGGCGCCGCCCGTCGTCGCGGCCGGCGGAGGCGGCTCGAAGCCCGGTGCGTAGGCGATCTCCTCCTCGAACCGCTCCCGGAGCTCTTCGATCCACTCGTTGATGCGGGCGTTCTTCTTCTCCTCGAGGAGCTGCTCGCGGATCTGCTCCTCGACCTCGGGGAGCTCCTGCGTCGACTTCGGCTTGATCGCGGAGGTCGCCTCGATGATGTGCCAGCCGAACTGTGTCTTGACTGGCTCTGACAGCTCGCCGGTCTCGAGCTCGAAGGCGGTCTCGTCGAACTCGGGCACGGTGGCGCCCTGCTGGGCGGTGAACTTGCCGCCCTCCTCCTTCGAGGCCGGGTCCTGCGAGAAGCGCCGCGCGAGCTGGGCGAAGTTGCCGCCGTTCTGGAGCTGGCGGTGGATGTCCTCGGCGCGCGCCTTGTTCTTCACGAGGATGTGGCGGACGTCGCGGGTCGCGGGCGTCTCGAACTGCGCCTTGTTCTCCTCGTAGTAGGCCTGGACGTCGGCCTCGGTCACCTGCACGCCCTTCGTCACCTGCTCGAAGATCCGCTCGGAGAGGATGCGCGTGCGCACGTCCTTGCGCACCTGGGCGTCCGTGAGGCCCTGTTTCTCGAGCTCCGTCTCGTAGCGCTCCTGGTCGCCCTCGAAGAACTGCTCCTTGAGCTCGTCGAGGCGCTTCTCGACGTCCTCGTCGGTCACCTCGACGTCGAGCTCCTCCGCCGCGATCTCGAACTCGGCCTGCTCGACGAGGCTCCGGACGATGGCGTTGCGGAGCTGCGCGAACTCGGGCGTCCCGGCCTGGGGGAACTCCTGCTCGCGCGCCTCGTACGTCTTCTCGGCCTGGGCCAGCAGCCGGTCGTACTCCGCCTTGGAGATCTCGCGATCGCCGACGACGGCGATCGAGCCCGCGGGGACGTCGGCGGCGTCGTCTCCCTCGCCCCCTCCGCACGCGGCGAGACCGAGGCCGAGCGCGAGCGCAGCGACGAGGGGGATCAGTCGAGTCGAAAGAGGCATGTGGGCGAACTGCTAGGCCGAGAGCCGTAGGTCGAGGATAGCATCGGCTAGCGCGACCGCCCCCGAGAACCCCTCGGCCCGCTGCTGGAGCTCCCGCTTCGCGCTCGAGTAGACCGCCGTGGGGGCCGACGTCCGCAGCGCGCGCAGCTCGGCCGAGCCGAGGACGAGCGGGCCTACGACCGCGCGGCCGCCCCGGAAGACCAGGTAGTCGGCGCCGATCCGCGCCAGTCTCAGCTTCGCCTCCTGAATGGCGAAGAGGTTCTCGACCGGGTCGGGAAGCGGGCCGAAGCGGTCCTCGACGGCCGCCCGCAGCTCGCGGAGCTCGTCCTCGGACTCCGAGAGCGCCAGACGCCGGTGCAGGTCGATCTTCTGCGCCTCGGCAGGCATGAAGTCGGAGGGGACGTAGGCATCGACCTGGGCGTCCACCCGCACCGGCCGGGCGACGGCGCGCCGCGTCCCGGAGAGCTCGGCCACTGCCTCGCCGAGCAGCTCGACGTAGAGCTCGAAGCCGATCGCAGCGACGTGGCCCGACTGCTCCGCACCGAGGAGGTCTCCGGCGCCCCGGATCTCGAGGTCGCGCATCGCGATTGCGAAGCCGCTCCCGAGCTCCGTGTGATCGGCGAGCGTGGCGAGGCGGGCGCGCGCCTCGGGCGAGAGCTCCTGGCCGTCGGGGTAGAAGAGGTAGGCGTGGGCGACCACGTCGCTCCTGCCGACGCGCCCGCGGATCTGGTAGAGCTGTGCGAGCCCGAGCGCATCGGCGCGCTCGACGACGAGTGTGTTCGCCTGGGGGATGTCCAGCCCCGACTCGATGATCGTCGTCGAGACGAGCACGTCCGCGTCGCCGCCCAGGAAGGAGAGCATGTGCGCCTCCAGCTCCCGCTCCGGCATCTGCCCGTGCGCGACGATGAAGCGGAGCTCCGGGCAGAGCTGACGGAGGTGCTCGGCAGCCTCCTCGATCGTCTCGACCCGGTTGTGGAGGTAGAAGGACTGGCCCCCGCGCTCGTGCTCGCGCACGAGCGCCTGGCGCAGGAGCTCCTCGTCGTACTCGCCGACGTGCGTGCGGATGGGGCGGCGGCCCTGAGGCGGCGTCTCGATGACGCTGATGTCCCGCAAGCCGGCGAGCGACATGTGCAGCGTCCTCGGGATCGGCGTCGCCGAGAGCGAGAGCACGTCGACCTCCAGCCGCAGCTGGCGCAGGAGCTCCTTCTGGGCGACGCCGAAGCGCTGCTCCTCGTCGACGATCACGAGGCCGAGGTCCTTCGGGACGACGTCGCGGGAGAGGATGCGGTGGGTGCCGACGAGGACGTCCACCTTGCCGGCCGCGAAGTCGGCGAGGACGCGCCGTACCTCCGCCGGCTTGCGGAAGCGGGAGACCATCTCGACCGTCACCGGCAGGTCGCGGTAGCGCTCCCGGAACGTGTGCCAGTGCTGCTGCGCGAGGATCGTCGTCGGCGCCAGCATGAGCACCTGCCTCCCGTTCGCGACGACGACGAAGGCGGCCCGCACCCCGACCTCCGTCTTGCCGAAGCCGACGTCGCCGCAGACGAGGCGGTCCATGGGGCGCTCCACCTCGAGGTCCTCCTTCACGACCTCGATCGCCTGCCGCTGGTCGGGCGTCTCCTCGTAGGCGAAGCCGGCCTCGAGCCGCTCGACGAGCTCCCCGTCGGCCTCGTACGCGAAGCCGTCCGCGCGCTGGCGCCGCGCGTAGAGGGCGAGCAGCTCCCCGGCGAGCTCGCGGGCGCCCGCGCGGGCGCGATTCTTGACGTTCTGCCAGGCCTTGCCGCCCAGCTTCGAGAGCGCCGGCGCGTGCCCGTCGGCGCCGACGTACCGCGAGACCTTTCCGATCTGCTCGTGCGGCACGTAGAGGCGGTCGTCGCCGCGGAACGCGAGGAAGAGGTAGTCGCGGGTGACTCCGGCGACCGTCTTCGTCTCGAAGCCGAGCAGGCGCCCGACCCCGTGGTCCTCGTGGACGACGTGGTCGCCGGTACGCAGGTCGGCGAAGCTCTGCAGCGCCCGGCCGACGCGGGCGTCCGCGCGCGGCGGCCGCTTGCGGAAGACCTGCGTGTCGGGGAGGACGATGACCCCGAGCTCGCGGAGGACGAACCCGCGCCGCGCCGGCGAGACGGCGAAGACGAGCGCCGGCTCGTCCGGGAGCTCGTCGCCCGGCTCGAGGACGACGGCGTCGATGCGCCGCAGGAGGGCTTTCGTCCGCAGCGCCTCGCCGCGGTGGGCGAAGGTGACGACGACCCGGCTTCCGCTCCGCACGTAGCCGAGCAGGTCGCGCTCCGCCTCGGCGAGGCCGCGCGCGGCCACCGCCGGCCGCTGGGCCTCGAAGACGTGACGCTGTCCGGCCGGGAGCTGCGTGAGGCGGATCGCGCCGCTCAGGTCGAGGGTCGTGCCGAGCTCGTCCCGCACCTCGTCGGCGACGTCGTCCGCCTGCCAGACGAGGTCGATGCCGGAGAGGGGCGAGACGAGGTCGTCGGGAACCGGCACGCCGCCCTCCTCGCCGCCGCCTGCCAGCGCCGGCTCGGCCGCGTCGACGCGCCGCTCGGCCGCCGGGTAGACGACGGCCTCCTCCAGGGTGTGGAGCGTCCGTTGCGTGAAGGGCGAGAAGGCCCGCAGCGACTCGATCTCGTCGCCGAACAGCTCGATACGGACCGGCTCGCGTCCCGTCGACGGGAAGACGTCGACGATGCCGCCGCGCACGGCGAACTGGCCGCGCTCCTCGGCCTGGGCGACGCGCTCGTAGCCGGCGAGCGCGAGCCGCTCGGCGAGCCCCTCGCTGCCCGGCTCCTCACCGGGGCGGACGACGATCGGCTCCGGACGCACGCCCTCCGGCGGGATCCCCTCCGCGGCGCCGATGCCGGACGCGCAGGCGAGCCCGCCGTCCGCGAGCACCTCGAGGGCGCGGGCACGCTCGCCGACGAGGTGCGGCGGCGGCTCGAGGCCGCTGCCCCAGCGGACGCCGCGCGAGGCGAAGAGCCCCACGCTCTCGTCGCCGAGAAACCAGCTTGCTCCCTCCGCCGCGTCGCGCGCCTGCGCGTCGTCGGGCAGGACGCAGACGAGCGGGCCTCCGCCGGCGAGCCGCACGGCGGCGAGGAAGAGGGGCAGGATCGGCTCCGAGACCCGGACGTCGCCCGGCTCCGCGAGGAGCTCCTGCATGCGCTCGCTCTCCGCGAGTGCGCGGGCGACGGGGGCGAGCGCGGGTGCCTGGATACGGGCCGGGCGGTCCATGACGACGGGCGGAACGGGCCGTTCCGCCGGCCGCATCGTAGCCCCGCGGAACTGGCCTAGGATGCGCCGCGTGGCAGGGGAGCTGCGACCGATCGGCACGCGACCGAAGCTCGTCGCGTCCTTCGATCCGCCGGACGCCGACGAGGCGTTCCGCCGCTGGCGCGACGCCCATTCCGACGCGCTCGGCCGCGTCCCGGCAGGTGCGCTGCGCGTGGAATACGGCCGCGCCCAGGAGGGCGGGCTCTTCGTTCGCGTCCGGATCGACGAGGGCGAGGTGCCGCCGGGGCTCCTGACCGGAAGCTGACGAAGGGCGACCCGGTCGGGGCGCGGATGGCTAAGGTCGCCGGCCGGATCTGCCGACGGTGAGAGAGCACCACACGCCGGGCCGCTACGGCGCGCGGAGCACCTGCGGCGGGTCGTCCTCGAGCGAGGGCGGCCCGCCTCTCATCACGCCCTCTTCAAGGCCGCCGCTACGGGCGTTCGTTGAACCGCTGCTGGGCCTCGTCGAGGCCGTCGCGGACGACGGACTCGACCGCGTCCGCCGCGCGCCCGACGATCGCCTGAACGTCCTCCTCCGGCGAGAAGGGGGCGAGCACGTAATCCGCCACGGGCCGGGGGTCGCCGCGCTCGGGGCGCCCCACCCCGACCCGAAGGCGGAGGAAGTTCTGCGAGCGCAGGTGCTGAGCGACCGAGCGCAGCCCGTTGTGGCCGGCGAGCCCGCCGCCGGCGCGCGCCTGCAGGCGTCCCAGGTCGAGATCCGCCTCGTCGTGGACGACGAGCAGGTGCTGGGGCTCGAGCTTGTAGAAGCGCGCCGCCGCGCCGACGGAGCGGCCGGACTCGTTCATGTACGTCTGCGGCTTCAGGAGCGCCACGCGCGCCCCGTCCAGGCGCACGTCGGCGAGCTCGCCTGAGAACTTGGAGCGGAAGGAGCCGCCGTGCCGCCGGGCGAGCTCGTCGCACACCAGGAAGCCGACGTTGTGGCGCGTGCGCGCGTACTCGCGGCCGGGGTTGCCGAGCCCGGCGACGAGGAGGTCGAGCGTCGAGGCAGGCTCGCCCCGACGGAAGAGGCGCACGGGCCCTTGGTCCTAGCCCTCGACGGTCTCGCCGCCGTCGCCCGCCTCGGCCTCGGCGTCCGCCGGCTCCTCGGCAGCGCCCTCGGGCACCTCCTCCGGAGGCAGCTCGCCCTCCTCGAGCTCCTCCTCGAGGACCTCGGGCTCCTCCTCGACGCGCGGCGCCGAGACGTTCGCGACGACGCTCTCCGGATCGTCGAGGTAGGTCACCCCGTCGACGGCCGGAAGGTCGCCGACCCGCAGGCTGTCGCCGATCGCCATCTCCGAGATGTCGAGCTCGATCCGGTCGGGAACCTCCATCGGGAGCGCCTCGACGTTCACCTCGCGGAGGACGAGCGTGAGCACGCCGCCCTCCTTGACGCCCTGCGACTCGCCGACGAGCTCGACGGTCACCTGGGCCTGAATGAGCTGGTCGAGGCGGACTTCGTGCAAGTCGATGTGCAGGAGCCGGGCACGCGTGGGATCGAGCTGGTAGTCCTTGAGCACGGCGTGATGCGCGGTCTTCTGCCCGTCGAAGACGACGTCGAGGATCGCGTGCAGGCCGTGCTCCCCGGTGAGCACGCGCCGCAGCTCGCGCTCGCCGACGGCGAACGGGTGCGCGCTCTTGCCGGCCCCGTAGAGGACGCCTGGAATCATCCCGCCCGCACGAAGCCGGCGGGCGTCGGCGCTCCCGTTCGTCTCGCGCGGCTTGACCGCCAGCTTGATCCGCTCCCCGGCCATGTCGGCGGGCAAGTCTAGCGAAGCGCGCTCAGGCCCAGTGCGACTCGAGCCGCCCCTGGATCTGCGACACGTACACACCCAGCTCGCGCTGGCGCTCCTCGAGACGCTCCTCGCGGATGCCGAGCAGGTTTTCGCGACGCTCCACGTCCTCCTCGCGGAGCTCGAGGTCGGCCTCGAGCACGGCCTTGCGGGCCTCGAGGTCGTGCTCGCGCACGTCCAGCTCCCGGCCCCGCTCGTGGAGCGTGCGCTCGAGCTCGCTCACGCGGCGCTCGCGCCGGTCGAGGCTCTCGCGCGACTCGACGATCGCCGCGGCCGGCTCGATCTTCTCCTCGAGCTCCCGGATCCGCTGCTCGCGCGCGGCGAGCTCGGCCTCGGCGGCGGCGAGGCGCTCCGCGCGCTCGCGCTCGGAGGCGGCGCGCGAGGACTCGCGCTCCCCGACGCCCCGGTCGAGCACGCCGAGCCCCTCGAGGTTCTGGATCTCGACCTTGAGAACGGGCGGGAAGACGGGCGTACCGGCGGGCCTGCGCCGACGGCGCCGCACTTTCCGCCGGCTCGGCTCAGGCGGGTCGCTGGGGGTCGGAGAGTCAGTCACCTGGGCGCCGCGGCATGTGTCGGACGATGGCGGTCGCTTCCCCGAGCGGCATCCCCCACATTGGGCATCCCGGGCGGATCACACGTTCCAGGGATGGCGGCCGCGGCGCCGGAGCCCGACACTAGCCCAGGCCTCACCAACTGCGGATACGAAAGGCGGCATCGTATGTCTGCGGAACTCGTCCGGGTGAAGATCCGGAACTTCCCTCAGGCCCCAGCCTCGGCCGGCGCCTCCTGCTCGCCTCGCTGAAGTAGGCGGATAGGAGCGACCGGCCACCCGAGCGGCCCGGTCTCCGGGCCGCTTCACGTCGGATCGTCGCTAGTCGACGATCTCGCCCGGGTCCTCGGGGTGGAGGACGCCCCAGACGAGGAGGTGCGCGCCGACCTCGCGGCGGCCCTGCTCCGCGTCGGGCGCATCGGGGAGCGAGACCGCGAGCGCGGCCGCGCCGGCCGCCTGCACGGAGAAGCCCGAGCGCACGAAATGCTCGCGCAGCTCGGCGAGGAGCCGATGGTTCTCGATTCGAATGGTCATGGGCCGCAGTGCCTCTCCTGCATCGGCCCGACGGGCCGCCGCCCCCAGCCTCGCGCGAGGGTTTCCTGGAGGCAAGAGGTCCTAGAGGAGGCGGAGCAGCACGAGGACGAGCGCCACCCAGAACGCGAGCCCGACGAGCGCCGCGAGCCCGACGCCCCAGAAGAAGCGCAGGAACTCGGCGCGCGGCTCCGGAGGCCCCCGTTCGGCCTCCCACTGCGCGTCCTCGCCGGCCCAGGGATCGTCCGGCTCGACATGCTCGTCTACACGGCTCCTCGGGTGAGCCGCGAACAAGCGCGACGGCCTGGGCAACTTGAGCTGCATCCCCTCTCCCGCCGCAGCGACCCCACGCCGAGGGCCTTCCCGAACTGTAGTCACCGTTCCCGCGTTCGCAAGTGCTGGCGGGCCGCGGCTCAGCCCCGTTGGCCGGACCGGCCGGCGAGCCATGCCCAGGCGTCCGCGACGATCGCGTCGAGCTCGGGCGTCTCCGGCGCCCAGCCGAGCTCCCGCCGGATCAGCTCGCTCGAGGCGACCAGCACGGGCGGGTCGCCGAGTCGCCGAGGAGCGTCCACCGCCGGAATCGTCCGTCCGGTGACCGTCCGCGCGGCCTCGACGACCTCCTGGACGGAGAAGCCACGGCCGTTCCCGAGGTTGTAAACGCGATGCCCCGGCTCCGCGGTCGCCTCGAGCGCGAGCAGGTGCGCGTCGGCGAGGTCGCGCACGTGGATGTAGTCGCGCACGGCCGTGCCGTCCGGGGTCGGGTAGTCGCGGCCGTAGATCCGGACGGGGTCCGCTTCCTCGTCGCGGAGGCCCGCCTCCAGGAGGAGCGGAACGAGGTGCGTCTCGGGATCGTGGCGCTCGCCGTAGGGGCCGTAGGCGCCGGCGACGTTGAAGTAGCGGAGGCTGACCGCCCCGAGCCCGCCGGCCGCGCACTCGAACCCGATGGCGTGGTCCGCGGCGAGCTTTGAGGCGCCGTACGGGTTGGTCGGCCGGGTCGGCGCGTCCTCTGCGATCGGGATCTCGTCGGGCTCGCCGTAGACCGACGCGGTCGAGGAGAAGACGAGTCGCGTCACGCCCGCGGAGCGCATGGCGTCGAGCAGGTTCAGCGTCCCGCCGACGTTCGCACGGTAGTAGCGCGCGGGCTGCGCGACCGACTCGGGCACGATCGAGAGCGCGGCGAAGTGGAGGACGGCGTCGAAGCCGGCCGCCAGGAGCTCGCCGAGGGCGGCCTCGTCGGCGAGATCGCCGGCGACGAACCGAGCCTCGGATGGAACCGCGTCGCGATGACCGGTCAGGAGGCTGTCGGCGACCGTGACGGCGTGCCCGGCTTCGAGGAGCCGCGCCGCGACCACGCTGCCGACGTAGCCTGCCCCTCCGACGACGAGCAGGTTCACGGCGGTTTGGCTCCCGGCGGCACGACGACGTCAGGGGCGCGCACGGACGCAACCATACGGTCCCCGTCCCCTCCGTGGCCTGGGAGGGGGCCGACGAAATGGAGCCTGTGCCGCCGGGGGACGAGCAACATTCCGCCAATCCTCCTAGCGGCCCTCCTCGACCCGCCGGAGGGCCGCGGCGACGGCGGCCTCGAGCTCGGCGAGGGAGAACGGCTTCAGGACGTAGGCGGCCGGCCTCAGCGCGTGGACGGCGAGCTCGGGCGGGTTGACGCTGACGACGACGAGCTGTACCGGCGGCGTCCCCGCGGCAAGGGTCTCGGCGAGACGGACGACGCGCGCGCCCATGCCGGGCTCGAAGACCATGAGGTCGAGCTCGCCCGGCGCCGACTCCGGCCGGTAGCGGACGACCTCGTGCCCCCAGCCGCTGAGCGCGCGCTCGACGAGCTCGAGGACGTCGGGATCGGGCTCCGCCAGGAGGACGCGCGCCATCGGCTACGCGAAGCCGTCTCGAGAGAACCGACCGTCGCCGCCGCGGACGTTCCTGGCCATTTCTGGATGAGCCTACGGCTCGGGCGGCGCCCGTGCCACGGGGTCCGGTACCGCGACCCGCGCCTACGACTCGGGAGGCGATGGCGGCCACACGCACCCGCGCGGTCCGCGATGACTCGGGATCCAGGGCGCCCGCGGACTCCGCTGAAGCGCTGATTCTCGCTCGCCAGGCTCGGGGCGGCTCCGGTCTTGCAGGTCGTCTGGCAAGACCGACCGCAGACTCCGCACGGGTACCTGAGATCCTTAGAAGAGCTGGTTCTCGCCCGCGAAGATGGCCGAGACCGACTCGTCCGAGAAGACGTTCTCGATCGTCTCGGCGAGGATGCCCGAGATCGTGAGCACGGTCAGCTTGTCGGGGCGGTTCAGCTCCCCGATCGGCACGGTGTCGGCGACGGCGACGCCCGCGAGCTCCGAGTCGGCGAGCTTCTCGAGCGCCGAGTCGGGGAAGAGCCCGTGCGTCGCGCACGCGTACACCGCCGTGGCGCCCGCCTCCAGAAGGGCCTGCGCGCCGGCGACGAGGGTCCCGCCGGTCACGATGATGTCGTCGCTCATGATCGCCACCTTGCCGCGGACGTCGCCGACCACCTCGGTGACCGCGGCCACGTCGTGCGCGGGGCGCTGCTTGTTCATGAGCGCGAAGTCCGCGTCCAGCATCTGCGCGAACTTCGTCGCCATCTTCGCGCGGCCCGGGTCGGGGGACACCGCGACGACGCTGTCTCCGTGGAGCCCGAGCGTCTCGCGGTAGTAGCGCGCGAAGAGCGGCAGGGCCGTCATGTGGTCGACCGGGATGCGGAAGAAGCCCTGGATCTGGCCCGCGTGCAGGTCCATCGTGAGGACGCGGTCGACGCCGGCCGCGTCGAAGACGTCGGCGAGGAGCTTCGCCGTGATCGGCTCGCGCGGCGACGACTTCTTGTCCTGGCGCGAGTACGGAAACCACGGCATCACGGCCGTGATCCGATTGGCCGAGGCGAGCTTGGCGGCCTGGATCATGATCATCAGCTCGAGCAGGTAGTCGTTCGTCGCCCGGCCGTGGCAGGCCTGGACGATGAAGACGTCGGCGCCGCGGATCGACTCGCGGTAGCGGCAGTACGTCTCCCCGTTGGCGAACGTCTTCAGCTCGACCTCGCCGAGCTCGATATTGAGCTGGTCGGCGATCCGGCCCGCGAGGACGGGGTGCGAGCGGCCGGAGAAGAGCATGAGCTTCCCGGACGGGCCGCGCTCGATCCAGCGGCCGCGCTCGCCGCCCGGCTGCGGCGTGGGCTCGGGCGTCACGTCGAGCCCGGGGATGGCGAGCTCAGTCGTTCCGCTTTCCACGCAGGTAGCCCTCCTTCGTCTCCTGGCGGGGTGGAAAACCGGCAAGCGAATCGGCCGGCACGTCATCGGTGATGTACGAGCCGCCGGCAATCCAGGCGCCGTCTCCGATCGTCACGGGAGCCTCGAACCCATTGTGAATGCCGGTCCTGACGTTCCGCCCGATCGTCGTCCGCCCCTTGGGGCGACCCTCCTCGTGTGGGTAGTTCGCGGTGATCGCACCGGCGCCGACGTTGGTCTCCTCCCCCACCTCGGCGTCGCCGAGATAGGAGAGGTGCGGCACCTTCGCGCCCTCTCCGATGGTGGCGTTCTTGAGCTCCACGAACGTGCCGGCCTTCGCCCGCGCTGCGAGCACCGTCCCGGGTCGAAGGTAACAGAACGGGCCCACGAGCGCCTCCTCC
The DNA here is from genome assembly GCA_035711645.1 of Gaiellaceae bacterium. Classification (GTDB taxonomy): domain Bacteria; phylum Actinomycetota; class Thermoleophilia; order Gaiellales; family Gaiellaceae; genus JAIBJN01. The sequence continues at coordinate 6,194 of DASTBX010000050.1, read as the reverse complement.
CCGACCTCGGCGTCCACGAGGACCGCATGGGGGCCGACCTCGGCTCCGCGCCGGACGACCGTCCGCCCGCGCAGGACCGTGAACGGGTGGATGACCGCGTCGGCCTCGATCGCGACGTCGTCCTCGATCCAGGTGGTCGCCGGATCGACGATCGTGACGCCCGCCTCCAGGTGGGCCGAGACGATGCGGTCACGGAGCCGCGCGCCCGCGGCCGCGAGATCGGCCCTGCTGTTCACGCCTTCGCCGACACGTGGGTCAGACGCACGGTACACGCCCACCGGCCGGCCGTCATCCACCAGGTGCCGGACGGCGTCGGTGAGGTAGAGCTCGCCCTGCGCGTTGTCCGTGTCGAGCCGCTCGAGAGCGCTCCAGAGCGCGTCCGCCTCGAAGGCGTACACGGACGAGTTGACCTCGCGAACGGCGAGTTCCTCAGGCGAGGCGTCGGAGGCCTCGACGATCTTTCGGAGGCGGCCCGCCTCGTCCCGGAGGATGCGGCCGTAGGCGGCCGGCTCGGCGGGCTCGAAGGAGAGCACGGTAGCCGCCGCGCCCTCGCGGCGGTGCGCCTCGACGAGCGGCGCAAGGTCGCCCTCGGTGAGGAGCGGGGTGTCGCCGGCGACGACGAGGACGTCCCCGGCGAACCCGGCCAGCGCCGTCCGCGCGCTCGCCGCCGCGTCTCCCGTCCCGCGCGGCTCCTCCTGCACGGCGAGCGCGACGCCCGGTGGCAGGCTGCCCTCGAGCTCCGCCAGGCTGCCCGGCGAGGTAACGACGACGAGCGGCGCCGGCGCGAGCGCGCCGACCGCCGCGACGGGCCAGTCGAGCAGGCGCCTGCCGAGCAGCGGGTGCAGGTGCTTCGGCCGGCGCGAGCGCATGCGCGTGCCGAGCCCGGCGGCCAGCACGACGGCTGCGAGCGGCGCGGAGCTCACGAAGGCGTCATGGCTGGGGCGGGAGGATTCGAACCTCCGGTCACGGGACCAAAACCCGTTGCCTTACCACTTGGCTACGCCCCACCGAGGCCGAGTATAGGAGCCACGGGACGCTCGACGGTCTAGCGGCGGTCGGCGAGCAGGATGACGAGGAGGACGACCGCGAGGACGACGAGCACGGCGATCGCCAGCGCCTTCACGAGCACCCAGAGCACCGGGACGAGCACGGCGATGAGTTGCGAGGCGGCCGCGATCCACGAGAGCTCGCGGATCGTGTGGAAGCGGAGGTTGCGCGCGGCGAAGAGGTAGAACGCGACGGCGAGGACCGCGGCTGCGAGCACCCAGTACCAGCCGCTGTCGCCGGCGAGGACGAGGATGCTCTCGACGAGGCCGATCACGAGCGCGAGGCGCAGGCGCCTGGCTCGCAGCCAGGCTCCCCTCTCGCTCTCCCTGAGCTCGAGCGCGGGCGACGACGTCACGCGCGGCGACGTTACCAGACGGGTGGGACCACCCAGGGGCGCGCCTTCGCCCCGAGCGAGCGGGCGGCTGCGCGCGCCTCCTCGCGGCGGTGGAAGAGACCGTAGACCGCCGGCCCGGCGCCGCTCAGATCGGCCCTGAACGCACCGGCCGCTCGCAGCTCGTGCGCGAGCGGAGCCCCTCCGGCCGCCTCCAGGAGGTCGTTGGCAGGAAGGTCCGCGAGGTGACGGGGCCGGCGGCAGCGCTCGAGCGCGAGCCGGAGCTGCTCCTTGCGCTCGTCGAAGCCCGGTCCGCCGCCGACCTCGTCGAACCGGGCGTACACGGCGGCCGTCGAGCGCTTGACGGCGGTGCGCGGAGCGGCGACCACGACCCAGAAGTCCTGCGGCAGCGCCAGCGGCCGCAGGCGCTCGCCCGCTCCTTCGGCGAGCTTCGGGCCCGGCTCGAGGAAGAAGGGAAGGTCGGCCCCGAGCTGCGCGGCGAGCGCCCGCAGGCGCTCCGGCGAGAGCGGCTCGGACAGGGCGGCGTTGGCGAGCCGCAGGGCGGCCGCGCCGTCGGCGCTCCCGCCGCCGAGCCCCGCCGCGACCGGGATCTCCTTGCGGATGCGCACCCGCCACGCGGGATCGACGCCGGCGTCGGCCGCCAGGCGTTCGAGGGCGCCGCGCACGATCGTGTCGTCCTCGAAGCCCTCGACCGCGAGCGCGGCGGCGGGCTCGAGGTCGATCCGGTCGCAGAGGTCGATGCGCTGGAGGACGGTGGCGACCTCGTGGAGGCCGTCCTTCCGCCGCGGGCCGACCACCAGCGCGAGGTTGATCTTCGCCGCCGCGACGGCGCGCGACGGGGTCACGGGAGGCGCTCTGCGAGCCGGAGGAACTCGGCCGGCTCGAGCGCCTCGGCCCGGACGCCGGCCGGTCGCCCCAGGGCGGCGAGCGCGGCGGCCGCCTCCTCCCTGCTCGCGCGGCCGGCGAGCTCGAGCGAGTTGGGGAGCGTCTTGCGGCGATGCGCGAACGCGGCCTGGACGATCTCCCGGAGCCTAGCGAGCTCCGGCCCCCAGCGCCGGACGCGGCGGAAGGCGACGAGCGCCGAGTCGACGTTCGGCGGCGGAGTGAAGCACGTTCGCGCGACGGGATGCAGGCCGATTCGCTCGGCGGTGAGGCGGACGAGCACGGAGACGGCCCCGTAGCTCTTCGTTCCCGCCGGCGCGAAGAAGCGGTCGGCGACCTCTCGCTGGACGAGGACGCACCAGAGACCGACGTCCGGAAGCGAGCCGAGGCTCTCGGCGACGAGCGGCGTCGCGATCGCATAGGGAAGGTTCGCGACGAGCTTGCCCGGCGGCGGCTCGAGCTCGTGAAGCGGAAGCTGGAGCGCGTCGCCGAAGACGAGCTCGACGTTCGGGCGAGCCTGGAGGTGCTCGCGGAGGTGCGGCTCGAGCGAGCGGTCGAGCTCGATCGCGTGGACGAGCCGGACGCGGTCGGCGAGATAGGCGGTGAGGACGCCGAGGCCGGCGCCGACCTCGAGGACGACGTCGTCAGGGTCGAGCGCGGCGAGCCGGCCGGCGACGGCGAGGATGTTCTCGTCGACCAGGAAGTGCTGGCCGAGCTCGCGGTTGGGCGTGACGGGAACCTTCACCGAAGGCAGCTCACGGGAGGCCGAAGAGTCGGACGGCGTTCGCCTCGATCTGCTCGCCCAGTGCGTCCGGCTCCTCGCCCCGGACCTCCGCGAGAGCGGCGACTGTGTGGCGCACGTTCGCCGGCTCGTTTCGCCTCCCACGGACCGGCTGCGGCGCTAGGTACGGGCTGTCGGTCTCGGCGAGGAGGCGCTCGCCGGGCACGCGTGCGGCCGCCCAGCGAAGCTCCGCGGCCCTCGGATAGGTGACGTTCCCCGCAAACGAGACGAACCAGCCGCGCTCGAGCGCCGGCCCGAGAAGCGCCGACGACGAGAAGCAGTGGAGGACGACCGGAACGTCTTCGGGAAGCTCCTCGAGCGCTGCGACGGTGTCCTCGTCGGCCGCGCGCGTGTGGACGACGAGCGGCTTGCCCAGCTCCGCCGCGAGCGCACGCTGGGCCCGGAAGACGCCCGCCTGGCGGTCGCGTGGCGCGAGGTCGCGGTGGTAGTCGAGCCCCGTCTCGCCAACGGCGACTGCCCTCGGATGCGCGAGCAGCTCCCGGAGCTCGTCGAGGTCGGCGTCGCCGACGTGGCCCGCCTCGTGGGGATGCAGGCCGAGCGCCGCGAAGACGCCGTCCTCGCGCTCGCACAGCGCGAGCGTGCCCCGGCCGGAGGCGACTGTCGTGCCCACGCTGACGATCCTCCCCACACCGGCCTCGCGTGCGCGCGTGATCGCGGCCTCCGCATCCGGGATCGCGTCGAGGTGAGCGTGGGTGTCGATCACACGCGCCCGTCCGGGTCGGCGGCGTAAGCGCTCGCGACGCCGGAAGCTAGCGGGCTCACGCCGCCGCGGTCGGTGCGTCCACGCGCGGGAAGAGTGGCGGCGCCGCCTCGATGCCGTCCGCCTCCACCGCGCAACCGGCCGAGACGTCCTCCCACCGCGCGGCGTCGGGTTGCCCGAGCGCCTCGAGGATGCGGGCCGACGTGTCGGGAACGTACGCGGCCAGGGCGACGGCGACCGCCCGCAGGCCATCGGCGAGCTCGTAGAGGACGCGGTCGAGCTCACCCGCCCGCGATTCGTCTCGCGCGAGCTCCCAGGGCGCGCTCCGTTCGACGTGGCGGTTCAGCGTGCGGACGAGCTCCCAGACGACCTCGAGCGCCCCGGTCAGGTCGAACTCGTCGAGGCGACTGGCCGCCTCCGCCTGGACGGCGCCCACGGCTGCCTGGAGCTCCTGGGAGACCGGCGCCGCACGCAGCCGGCCGTCCCGGTAGCGCGCCACCATCGCCGTCGTCCGCGAGAGGAGGTTCCCGAGGTCGTTGCCGAGTTCGCGCTCGTACCGCTCGTGGACCCCGTCCACGGAGATGTTCCCGTCCTGTCCGAACGTCGCCACGCGGAAGAGGTAGAAGCGCAAGGCATCCACGCCGTAGACGTCGACCAAATCGAGCGGGTCGATCACGTTCCCGACGGACTTCGACATCTTCCGCTCGTCCATGAGCAGGTAGCCGTGGACGAAGAGCTGCTTCGGTACGTCGAGACCGGCGGCCAGGAGGAGCGCCGGCCAGATGACGCAGTGGAACTTGAGGATGTCCTTCGCGAGGAGGTGCCGCACCTCCGGCCAGAGGCGCGGCCGCAGGTCCTCGTCCGGCCTGGCGAACGCCAGCGCGCTCCAGTAGTTGATGAGCGCGTCGACCCAGACGTAGACGACCTGGCCGGGATCCCACGGGACGGGGACGCCCCAGTGCTGGCCGGCGCGGCTGACGCTGATGTCCTCCAGGCCGCGCTCGATGAAGCTGCGCGCCTCGTTGTAGCGGAACCGCGGCAGCACGAAGTCGGGCCGCTCCTCGTAGAGGCGGAGCAGGGCATCGCGGTACGCGGAGAGCCGGAAGAAGTAGTTCTTCTCCTCCACGTATTCGGGCCGGATCCCGTGCTGCGGGCAGAGGCCGTCCACCAGCTCGTCCTCGCTGTAGAAGGCCTCGCAGCGCGTGCAGTAGAGCCCGGCGTACACGCCCTCGTAGATCTCGCCGCGCTCGCGGATCCGCTCCAGGAACTCCTGGACGCGTTCCCCGTGGCGCGCGTCCGTCGTCCTCACGAAGAAGTCGTTGGAGGCGTTCACGCGCGAGGTCATCTCCTCGAACGCGGCCGCGTTGCGGTCGACGAACTCCTGGAGGCCGAGCCCGGCCTCCGCCGCGACCCGGGGGATGTTCGAGCCGTGCTCGTCCGTTCCCGTCAGGAAGAACGTATCCTCGCCCCGCTGCCGCCGGTGCCGCGCCAGGATGTCCGCGGCGATCGTCGTGTACGCGTGGCCGATGTGCGGCGACGCGTTCACGTAGTAGATGGGCGTGGTCACGTAGAAGCTCATGCAAGCGCATGATACGGAGGGTTTTTCGGCCCCCTTGGGCGGTTTCAACCCGACGCGGCCGGGAACTCAGGAGGAACCACTGCATGCGGGTCAGCGGGCCGCGAGTGGCCCGCGCCTCCGAGGACGAGAGGAACGGTGACTGCAGATCCGATGGGATCGGCGACGCGTAATCAGCGTGTGGGCAAGACGACGACGGGGATCATCCGCCACCTGGACGAGCTCGGCCGGATCGTGATCCCGATCGAGATCCGCAAGCGGTTCGGGCTCACCGAGCGCGATCCACTCGAGATCTCCGTGCGGGACCAGACGATCCTCCTCAGCAGGCCCCGGTCGACGTGCGTCTTCTGCGGCGCCTCGCGCGGCGTCGAAGAGCACCGGGGGCGGGGCGTGTGCCGGACCTGCATCGTCGAGCTGACGGCCTCGTACCGCTAGGGCGACCGCACCCGCTGCGAGCCCCGCGGCGGCCAGAGCGAGGTAAGGGGCAAGCGCCCCGACGGCGCCGGGCGACGCCGGCTCGTTCGCCTGCGCCGGCGGTGAGACGGGCGCCGGGACCGTCTCGAGCGCCCGAGGCTCGAGTGCACGCAGGCGCTCGCCGGTCGCCGGCGAGCCAGCATCCGCGCGCCGCGGGGAATCCCGTCGCACACGCGCCTCGTCGGCCGGCGAGGCGACGCTCCAGGTCGCGATCGACGCCGTCCTCGGCGTGAACCCGCGGCGGGGCGCCGCCGCCGACCGTTCCGGAGCCTCGGCGGCACGACGCTCGTCGACGGAGGCGACTTGCGCCTCGTCGGTCTCCGCATCGTCCGGCACAGGTTCCGGCTCGGCCGGAGCCGCC
>DASTBX010000049.1:0-4658 GCA_035711645.1 Gaiellaceae bacterium | reverse complement strand
GCGGCTAGCCCAGGCCCAGGACATCCTGGAGAACGGCGGTGCCGTTAGCGGCACGGAGGCCGTCGCGTCGCCTCCCCCTGGGCAGACCGCCCTCTTCAATGCGTTCGAGGACGCCGTGGAGTGCGCCAAGTGCGGCGGCCGGATGGTGAGGACGGGCAGCTGCTACACGTGCAGGGACTGCGGCCAGAACACCGGTTGTAGCTAGCCGCGGCCGAAGCCTCCAAGAGCGACGTTTCGCATTCCCCTCAGGCGGGACGATTCGGAGGGGAGAGCGTCCTGCTGGCTCGGGAACGACACGCACCACGGCCGCCGGTGTTGCCGGCGAGGGTGGCGTCCGCGACGGAGCGCGCGTTCGAGGCGCTCTCGGCCGGCCGCGGACGGCGGATCTTCCACCCTGACGGCATCGCATTCCGGGCCGCGTTGCGGGTCGAGGAGGACGTTCCAGGCGTGCCGCTGCTCCAGGTGGGCGCGGTCCACGACGCGATCGCCCGCTTCTCCCGCGGGCTCGGGCTGCCCCGCGGACACCTGGACTTTCCCGGGCTCGCTGTTCGAGTCGGGGACGAGCAGGACATCTTGCTCGCCTCGTCGTCTCCGCTCGTCGGGGCTCGGTTCGTGCCGCTGCCGGCCGGGTCGTTCTTCGGGACGACGCTCACGAGCCTCCTGCCGTTCCGCGCCGGCGAGCGCGTCGTCCTCGTGGCAGCGCGTGTCGCAGGCGAGCCGACCTGGGCCGACGACCAGCTCGTCGAGCTCGAGCAGGCGGTCGCGCGCGGGCCCGTGACGTCCGTGCTGTCGCTCGCCGACCCGGCCGGTCCCTGGGAGCGCTTCGGCGTCCTCGAAGTCGGCGAGCGGCTACCGGACGACGAGGCGCGGGCGCTTCGGTTCGACGCGTGGCGGTGCGAGGGCGGGCTCGTGCCCTGGGGTCGGATCAACAAGCTCCGCGCGCCTGCGTACCGCGGCAGCCGCCGCGGCCGCGCCGACACCTGAGCGCGACTGCGGGGCGTTCGTGTTTGCGGGCCGCCCCCGCTGCCGAAAGTGGAGGTTGGACACTTCGAGGAGGAGGACTGATGCAGACGAACACGGTTTCGAGGACGCTGCACGACGTCGGGCTGGCGCTCTGGACGGGCGGCTCGGCGATGGGAGCGGTGGGCGTGAACGGCGCGGCGACGGCGGCCGAGCCGCAGGAGCGGCTCCGCGTCGCCGGCGAGGGCTGGAGCCGGTGGATGCCGGCGCACATGGGCGCCATCGCAGCGTACGGCGTCGGATCCCTCGGCCTCACGTGGGGGAACCGCGGCCGTATGAGGGCCCAGCGGGGCGTCGCCTCCCTGGCCGCGGCGAAGACCGTCCTCACGGCCGCCGCGCTCGCCGCCGACGCCTACGCGGGCGTGCTCGGCCGCCGCGCCGGGCAGGCGGGCGACGTTCCGGTCGCGGGGGCAACCGAGCCGACCGCGGAGACGCCGGACGACGTCGCCTCGACGCTCAAGCGGCTGCGCGTCGTCCAGTGGGTCGTCCCCGCGCTCACCGGCGCCCTCGTCGTCGTCTCGGCGAGGATGGGCGAGCAGCAGCGGCCGCAAGCGGTGGCGCGCGGGTTTCGCGACCGCCTCCTGCGTCGCTAGGCGCCCGCCAGTCCGAGCGCCCTCACCAGACGGTCGAACTCGTCGGGCGGCAGGCTCCCGCCTGTCGCCCGCGGGTGGCCGTGCGCGAACTCGCCGCGTGCCTCCGGCAGGGCGTTCGTGAGGAACGCGCGCAAGTCGCCCTTGCCGCCCCGAACGGTGAAGTTGACCCGGCCGGGCAGGTAGCCGTCGTTCGCGGCGAGGACGACTCGAGGTGCGAGGCGCCGAGTCCACGCCGTCGCGACGAGCGGGTGGACCTGTGCGGGCGAGCAGAAGCGGAGGAGGGCGACACAGTCCGCGACGAGCGGCGGCACGCGCATGACGCGGTCGAGCTCGGCCCGCCAGGTGCGTCGGGCGTCCTCCAGGAGCCCTACGCGCTCGTCGGTGAGAACGGCGGCCGGATACTCGTGCTCGACGAGGAGGGCGAGCGCCTCGCGCACCGGTCCCTCCGGCAGCCGCCGCGGCGCATTGACGAGCGGCACGAGCTTCCGAACCGCTCCACGCGGCGCGGCCGCGCACTCGGCGAGCGAGAATCCGGCGTCCCCGAGGTCGCCGACGGCGCCGACGGCGGCGAGCCACGCGGGCTGCTCGGGCAGGAGACGGCTCACGAGCGGCGCCGTCGCCGTCTCCGGCCGCTCGCCGTAGCCGCTCACGACCACCTGGTCGGCCCGCGGGAGGGCCTCCGGGACATGGTGGTCGAGGAGCACCCCCGGGCGGGCCAGAGCCCGCACGCCCCAGTCGAGCACGGCGACCGAGCCGGGCGGCAACGGCGGATCCGGGCCGAACGGAGTCTCGCCGCGGCGGAGGAGGACGGCCGCATCGGCGGTCTCGCCCCGGGCGCGCAGGGCCAGCGCGCCGGCTGCGAGCCCGTCCGCGTCCGTGTGCGGGACGACGTGCTCGACCGTCAGCAGGAGCTCTCGCGCGTCAGGCACGGACACGCTCGGCGAGCAGCGCCTGGGCGAGCAGGGCCGACCGCTCCTTGTCCTTCACCTCGATCACGCAGTCGAGCTCGAGGTCGTCCACCTCGTCCGCGAAGCGGGCGAACGCTTCCAGGTCGATCGTCTCCGAATGGGCGCCCGGGCGCCGGCCAGGTTGCTGTGTCGAGAAGTGCACCTCCTGGCGCCCGTCCCGCGGTCCCCACGTCTCCCCGGCGAGCACCACCGCCTCGCGGACGCCGAGTTCTGGAAGCGACGGGCGCAGCTCGTGGTGGAAGGCGTCGAAGACGACCGGGGCGCCGAGCCGGCGGGCGAGGCGGAGGACGTCCGCAAGGGCCCAGCGCTCGTCGTTTTCGAGCGCCAGGCGCGTCCGAGCCCCGTCCGTAAGCCGCCGGAACACGCGCGCGAAGCGTTCGAGAGCCGCGTCCGCGTCCCCGTACACGCCGCCCACGTGGATGACGATCTTGTGCGACCCGTCGAGCCCGAAGGCGGCGAGCAGCCGTGCGTGGTACTCGAGCTCCGCGATGGTGTTCGCGAGGAAGCCCCCGTTCGGCGAGCCGAGGACGGTGAACTGCCCGGGATGCGTCGAGATGCTCATGCCGCCCTCGCGCATGAGCTCGCCGAGCTCGGCGAAGCGGTGCGCGAGCTCCTCCCACCACGGCAAGGTGTTCGCCGGATGCGACCCGAACGGCACCGTCTCCGACGAGAGGCGGAAGACGCGGATGTCGTGCTCGAGATTCCAGCGCAGGATCGCCTCGAGCGCGTCGAGGTTGGCGGCCACGAGCTCGCGGAGCCGCTCGTCGCTGACGTTTGCGAGCCGAAGCGTGCGGCTCGCCGAGGGCAGCTGTGTGTTCACGCACGCGTAGCCGACGCGGAGGGGCACGGTCAGCGCTTGTCGGGAGGAGAGGCGGCCATCTGGCTCTTCTGGCCCCTGTCGCGCGTGCCGAAACGCCGATCCCGGCGCGAGGGTGCGGTTAACCGCACCTCGGTTCTCGCGCTCGCCGCCTTCCGGAATGCAGCGCAGGTCGGCAACGTTCGGCCATCGCATGAACCGGAAGCGGAGAAACTGCACGGAGGACTCATGACCGAAACCATGGCTGACCCCAGGCGCTGGAAGGCGCTTGCCGTCCTGGGCGTCGCGTACCTCATGGTCGTGCTCGACATCTCGATCGTGAACGTGGCGCTCCCCTCGATTCAGACCGATCTCGGGTTCACGACCGAGGACCTCCAGTGGGTGGTCTCCGGCTACGCGCTCACGTTCGGCGGCTTCCTGCTGCTCGGCGGACGCGCCGGCGACCTGCTCGGGCGCCGGTTGTTCTTCATGATCGGGCTCGGGCTGGTCCTCGTGACCTCGCTGCTGGCGGGGTTGTCGACGTCCTCCGAGATGCTCATCGCCGCGCGGCTGCTCCAGGGTGCCGCGGGCGCGATCCTCTCCCCGTCGGTCTTCTCGATCGTCACGGTGACGTTCGCGGAGGGCTCGGAGCGCAACAAGGCGCTCGGAATCCTCGGCGGCATCGCCGGCTCGGGAGCCGCGATCGGCGTGCTCCTCGGCGGCGTCTTCACCGAGTACGTCGGCTGGGAGTGGATCTTCTTCGTCAACATCCCGATCGCCGCAATCGCCCTCGCCCTCGTCCCGCGCTACGTGCGCGAGAGCAAGGCGGAGGGGCTCGCACGCCACTTCGACTCGTTCGGCGCCGTCACCGTGACCGCCAGCCTCGTGCTGCTCGTTTTCGGCCTCACGCAGGCGAACCGGGTCGGCTGGGGCTCGGCGCAGACGATCGGCGTCTTCATCGGCTCGGCCGCGCTGATGGCGGTGTTCCTCTGGAACGAGACCCGCTCGCGCTCGCCGCTCGTGCCGCTCTCGATCTTCAGGCGGCGCACGCTCACGGGCGCGAACGTGATCGGCTTCGGACTGGGGACGATGATCTTCGGGATGTTCTTCCTGCTCTCGCTCTACATGCAGCAGGTGCTGGGCTTCTCGGCGATGGAGACCGGCTTCGGCTACCTCGCCGTCGCGCTGACCGTCATCGTCGCCGCCACGATCTCGCAGGGGCTCGTCACCAAGCTCGGCGTCAAGCCCGTGCTGGTGGCCGGCATGGCGCTCCTGACCGTG
>DASTBX010000048.1:0-7770 GCA_035711645.1 Gaiellaceae bacterium | reverse complement strand
AGTATATGGACGTGCGCCTCACCGTCATCGGCTCCTCGCCGGCGTGGCCCAACCCCGGCAGCGCGCAGTCCGGGTATCTGCTCGAGGCCGAGGGCGCACCGCTCCTGCTCGACTGCGGGCCGGGCGTCCTCGCGCGCCTGCGCGAGCTCGCGCTCTACCCGCGCGCGATCGCGATCACGCACTTCCACCTCGACCACTGGGGCGATCTCGTCCCGTGGGCGTGGCTGAACGCCTTCGGGCCGCAGGACCACCGCATCGACTGCTCGCTCTGGCTGCCGCCGGGCGGGCGGGACGAGCTCGTCCAGTTCGCCGACCGCTGGGGCAACGAGCGGATGTTCGACGATGCCTTCGAGCTCCGCGAGTTCGAGCCGGGGACGCCCTTCACGGCGGCCGGCTTCCAGGTGGAGGCCTGCCGGCTGCCCCATTACACGCTGACCTCCCACGGCTTCCGCGTGACCTCGAACGGCCGGACGCTCGCTTACTCGGGCGACTCCGCCCCGACGGAGGAGCTCGCCGGGCTCGCGCGCGGCGCCGACCTCTTCCTCTGCGAGGCGACCCTCGCCGAGGGCGGCAGGGACGGCCTCCCCCGCGGCCACCTCTCCGTGGAGGAGGCCCTCGCCGCTGCCGACGGGCCCGTCCTCCTCACCCATCGCCCCGTCGAGCTGCCCGTACCGGACGGCGTGCAGGTAGCTCACGACGGCCTCGTCGTGGACGTGTGACCACTCTCGCCCGTCCGACGACAAACTGGTCGGAAGGCTAGTTGTGCCGCCCCCCGCTACCGGGCACCATTCAACCACGCGGCCCAGCTCGTGGGCGGCCTATTGGTGAAGGAGGGCACCGAAGATGAGGACTCCATACGCGAGGCCGACGGTGGTGGACTTCGGGTCCATCAGCGCGCACACGTTCATGCCCACTCCTCCGACGGGGCCGAACGCGGGCAACGCCGGCAACAAGGGCTTCGTGAACTGTCGCATCGAGACCTCGAACTGCGAGCTCTCGCATCCTGAGGACGGCGGAGGGGGATCGCCGTAGCAGGCTCGGATCGCGCGAGCAGGCGCGACTCGAAACTTCGAGGTGTTGCAGGCCGGTTCGCCGGCCTGTACCACGTGTGAGGACATGTCTAGGCAGGTGAGGCCGGGTCTCCGTCGGCTCGCGTGCGCGGGCTAGCCGCGATCCTGACGCGGTCGGGGACGCCGGCCGCCGAGACCGTGGAGCGGATGCTCGCCGCCGCTCCGCACCGCGGCAACCGGACCGGGGTCGCGTCCGTCGGCGCGTGCACGCTCGGCGTCAGCGACCTCGACGGGCGTGGCGAGGCGACGCTGGCGGCCGGCGGGAGGTACGCGGTCGCCTTCGCCGGCACCCTCGACAACGCGCCCGACCTGGCCGCCCGGTTCGGGGCCGACACGGCGGCAACGGCCGCTGAGGTCGTGCTCGCGGCCTTCGAGGCCGTCGGCGCGGAGGCGCCCCCACTGCTCCGCGGCACCTACGCCTGCGCGGTGTCGGACGGGAAGACGCTTTGGGCCTTCCGCGACCACGTCGGGCTCGAGACGCTCTTCCACCGCCCAGAGAAGGACGCCTTCTACGTCGCCTCCGAAGCGAAGCAGGTGCTCGCGGGCGCAGGCGTCTCCCCGGAGCCCGACCTCGAAGCCGTCGAGGCACTGTTCTACGGAGACCTCGAGGATCCGACCGTCTGCGCCGTCCGCGGCGTGCGTCGCCTCGTCGGCGCCACGCTCCTCACGGCCCGGGACGGCTCGCTCGCCGTCGCTCCCTACTGGGACCCGGCCGCGCTCCTCGAGAGCGCGTCGCTCACGAGCGCGGAGGCCGCCGAGCGGTTCCGCGAGCTCCTCGGTCAGGCGGTGGCCCGGCCGCTCACGGGCCAAGACGTCGTCTCGCTGAGCGGCGGCATCGACTCGCCGCCGATCGCCGCCTACGCGAACCGCGAACACGTACGTCGCTGGAGCCGGCCGATCCCCGCGCTCTCGGCGGTCTACCCGGCCTTTCCCGAGAGCGACGAGAGCGGCTACATCGAGCTCGTGGCCGAGAGGCTCGGGCTCCCCCTGCACACGTACGAGCCCGGCCCGCAGCGGCTCGACCGGCTGCAGTTCTGGGTGAGGCTCTTCGACGGCCCCTGGTCGACGTGGTCGCCCGAGGGGACGGCGGAGCGGTGCACCCGCGCGCGGGAGCTGGGCTTCACGACGATCCTGAGCGGCGAGTTCGCCGAGCAGGTGAGCGCCGTTCGCGCGTACCTCGTCTCGCACCTCCTCTGGCGCGGACGTTTCCCGGGCGCGCTGGCGCAGCTCCGCTCGCAGCGGGCAGCGCGGCTGGGCCGGCGGCGGCTCCTCGCCGAGCTCCAGGATGCAGTGACGCCGCGCGTCCTCGCGGCCCGGAGCTTCCGGCGCCGTCCGCCCGCGTTCCTCCCCCCGTGGATCGACCTTGGCCGGATCGGTGAGCGCAACGCAGGGCACGCGCTCCCGGCGAGGCGACGCTGGACGAGCGCTCAGCTGCCGTTCTTCGGCGCCGACCCCATCGGCGAGGCCGACGTCTACTCCCACGCCCTCCACGGCGTCCGGGCGCGACGGCCGTGGGCGGACGTCGATCTCTGGGAGTTCTTCCTCAGCCTGCCGGGGGAGGTGAAGTTCCCCGACTACCGCATGAAGGGCTTCGCGCGGAACGCGCTGCGCGGCGACGTGCCGGACGAGATTCTCGACCGTCGGGACAAGACGTACATGGATCGATGGTTCGAGGAGATGGGGGTGGACTACCCCGCAGTGCGGCGCTGGGTCACGACAGGCGACGTCCGCATCAGGGGTGTCGACTACGAGCGCCTTTTCGAGGCGCTCGATCGTGAAGCCATGCCGCTGGCGCACTATCTCTGGGCGAAGGACCTCGCCACCGTTCACGCCTTCGTCGACTTGTGGTCCTGACGACCCGGCCTAGCGTCGAAGCTGGCGCCGCTCCGGTCCGAGCTCGGTGTCGTGCTGGGACTTCGAGGCGCGGGCGTTCCTGAGGGCCCGGATGCTGCGTCTGGCCTTTGCCCGCCACGGCTCCTGAGCCGCCGGCGTGAGGTCGTCCATGACGCCGGTCGCGGCGACGGCCATCGCCCGGCGAAGTGGAAGCGCCCAGAACGGCGAGAGCCAGCGCGTGACGTGGACCTCGAGCACGGTCTGCTCCCGCGCCGAGCTCAGGTGCCGCGCCCAGAGGCGGCTCGCCGAGGACGTCGCGGCCTCGAGAAACACCGACTCCACGACCGCCCGCGTTGTCGCCCACATGCGTCCGACCCCCCACGCCGAGGCGAGGTCGTCGACCTCGGTTGTGTCGAGCTCCTGGAGCAGGAGGGCGATGTCGAGCACGTCGCGCAGCCGGGCGAAGGGATTGGAGACCCACAGGTGCGCGGCGAGGACGAGTGCGTGCGGGCCCGGAGGGAGCGTCAGCATGCCGTCCAGGTCCGCCGGCTCCGCGAGGTCGAGCAAATCCTCCACCGCCGGCTCCGGGAGCCAGGCGGGCCAGCTCGGTCGGCGATGAATCTCGAGGCGCAGCGGCCACCCGGCCCAGCGAAGAGGGCGGCAATGGTGCTTGTCGGCGAAGAGGTCGACGTCGCCGCTCAGGCGAAAGGCCCACGTCGGGTCCTCGGCCTCCTCGAAGCCGGCCGCGAGCAGCTCCGCCTGCAGACGGTCGGCGTCGGGGACGAGCAGGTCTAGATCGATGAAGTGGCGCAGCGCCGGCGCGGGGTAGCGACGGGCGACCTCCGGCCCTTTCAGCAGCACGACCGGCTGCTCCGTCGCAGCCCGGACGCGGGCGAGGAGTTCGGGCGCGATCGCGTCGCGGATCGCGGCGAGCTGCTCTTCGGAACGAAGGTCATCCGGAATCTCCCGGCCCGTCTCGCGCCAGCGGCGGCCGGCGAGGAGCTGGAGCCGGTGGGCGCGGAGCGCGGCGAGGGCGGGAGCCGTGTCGATCAGCTCGTCGACGCGGCTCCAGAGCGCTGACGCAGGCACCCGGCTCACGGCAGACGCGCCATCTCCTCGTGGCCGGAGCGGCCGGGCGGCGGTCCGACGTCCCGTCCGGCGAGCTCCACCCAGGCGTGCGCCCGCTGATCGGGCGCCGCCGGCAGCAGCCCGATTACGAGCTCGGCGGGCTCGCCCTGCTCTCTGAGGAGCCGAAAGAGCACGAGCGCGTTGAGCAGGCACCTCGGCCGCCGGTTCCCGATCCGGAGACTCCGGTTGACCGCCCTGCTCAACGTCGCAGGGCGGTGTCGTTCGCGCGGCGGGCGGCCGTTGGAGCTCGCGAGCCGTTCGACCAGGGCGGGAAGTGGTTCCCGCCGGAGATCGACGACGACGAGCACGAAGCGCTTCCAGATGCGCGCCGCCAGACGAGCCTTCTGGACGAGCGTGAGGCCGTCGCGACTACGCATCGGCAGCAATGCGCTCCACGACCCGGCCGAGGTCGGGGAGCCGCAGGGGACGGAGGAGGTTCCAGAGACGGACGCCCGCCGCGAGCCGGGCGATGCCGTCGAAGCACCGCGCCCGGTCCTCGACCGTCGGCAGGCGGAAGCTCAATGGCCACAGGTCGCGCAGCGCCTCTGCGGCCGGGACTCGGTCGAGCGCGATCCCGTCGTCCGCGCCTCGCAGCAGGACGACGGCGCGGAGCGGCACGGGCCTCGAGTCACCCCGACGATCGGGATCGAGCGAGAAGTGGACGCGGTTGTCGCTCGACGCGACTTCCCGCGCCCCGGGGAGGACGAGCCGGTGGGCGACGTCTCGGCGCACCCGTAGCATCGCCGGTCCGGGAACCACGCTGGGCTCCGGCGAGAAGCGAATGCAGGAGACGTCCTCGGAGAGGACGCGGTAGCCGGCGGCTTCGAAGCCGGCAGCGAGTGTCGTCTTTCCGAAGTACCCCGGAGCGGCGAGGAGGACCGCCTCGCCGCCGACGTCGACGGAAGCAGCGTGCAGCGGCAGGTCGCCGCGCTCGAGGAAGCAGAGCATCGCCGGCACCCCCCAGAGGCGCTCCTCACGGCGGACGCCGTTCTCGGTGCCCCTGGGGAGCTTCACCCGGGGCGCCCGAGGATCCACTCCGAACGAGCCGAATCCCTCCACCCAGAGGCGGTAGCCCTGGCCGTCCGCGTAGAGGCGCGCCCACACCCGCCGGCCCGGGATCGGCGTCCACTCGGTCAGGAGGACGCCGTTCGCGTCCTCCGGCACCTCGTGCTCCTCGACGGCGAGCGGCTCGCCTCCGCCGCCGCGCAGGTACTCGAAGTCGAGATCCGAGACGGGCTGAAAGCCGTAGCAGGATCCGTCCACGAGCCCGCTCACGTGATCAGGTCGCGCTCGCGCAAGGTGTCGAGGAAGACGATGACCTGGTCGGCCAGGTCGGCGGGCGGGTCCTCGACGCCTTCGCCGACGGCGATGACGAGACCGTCGATGGTCCGCTCGCCGTCCAGGAGATCCCAGATCAGGCAACCGACTTCGTTGATCCCGTGGTACTCCCCCGACTCGAGGTGCAGCAGGACGCCGCCCTCGCCCTCGGCCAGCCGCCGGAACGCAACGTTCTCGTTCTTCGCCGGCGCGGTGGTCGGATCGATGGACACGGCGTTGCTAGTAGAGGCCCAACGTCCCCCGCCGGCGCTCGCGCCGGAGCGCCAGCCGGAACGCAAAGATGCCTACGGCGAGGGAGGCGACCGCCAACGGCGCGAGTATGAGCACGGCCTCGACGGTGTCGGGCCAGGACACTTCCCCGAGCAAGGGCTCGCGCATTCCTTCGATGGCGATGGCCATCGGGTTGTAGACCGCGATCGTCTCCAGCCAGCCTGGCAGGAGCTCGAGCGGGAAGTAGGCGCCCGAGGCGAGCGTCATGAGCGTCACACCGAAGTTCACTCCGGCCGAGCCCCCGCGAAACGTCAGCGTGCCGGCTGCGCTGACCAGCCCGAGACCCCACACGAACGGCACGAAGACGAAGAGAACCAGGAGCGCGGGAACGAGCCCGGCCGTGTTGAAGTCGAGGCTGAAGCCGATTGCGATCGCCGCCAGGAACACAGCGGTCCGCAGTGGCACGTAGATCAGGTCGTAGACGACCGAGCCGAGCTGGATCGTCGCGGGCGAGGTCGGCGTGAGGAGCATGGACTCGAGCGTGCCGATCATCTGCTCGCGCCGTAGGGCGGCCGAGATCCGCCCGAGCCCGACGGTGACGAAGGCGGCGAGCGCGATCCCGATCGCGACGAACTCCATGTACGACACGGGCTCTCCGCCGAACTCGGGGAGCCTTTGCTCGTCGACGAGGAGCCCGACGAAGTAGAAGAGAAACGCCTGGATCACGAGGGCGAAGGCGTCCGAGAAGAACGCGAACCGGTAGCTCCAGGCGACGATGACGTCGCGCCGCGCGAAGGCGGGGAGCTTCATCACCTCCCGCGCGACGGTGGCGATGCGCCCTGTGTCCGGGGATGCGGCCTCGATCACGCCTGCTCCTGTCGAGTGAGCGTCAGGAACGCCTCCTCCACCTCGGAGCGCTCGTCGCGGCAGGAGAGGAGCTGGAAGCCGGCGGAGCGGATTCCGGCAAGCGCGTCACCGAGGACGGCTCCCTCCTCGAGGGACATGAGGTAATGCGTGGCGTCTTCCCCCGTCTGGGAGATCGATCCGAGACCCGCGAGGCCGGCTTCGAGCGCCCGGCTCGGCGGCCCGCTGTTCCCGCGCACGTCGGCGAGCCTGAGAAGGTAGCGCCGCGGAAACGCGTGAGCCATGAGCTGCGCCACAGTGCCGGCGAAGCGCGTCCGGCCTCGAGCGAGCAGGGTGACGGAGTCTGCGAAGCCCCTCACCTCGTCCACCCGCTGCGTCGTCCAGATGATCGCCGTGCCCCGGCCCGCCAGGTCACGGACGAGGCTCCTCACGTTCTCCGCGGCTTCGGGGTCGAGGTCGTGCGTCGCCTCGTCCACGAGGAGCACGGCCGGATCGACGAGGAGCGCCCGGGCGACCGCGAGGCGCTTCTGCATGCCGTGCGAGTACACGCCGACCCGAACACGAGCCGAGTCCTCCAGCCCCACGGACTCCAGCACCTCGTGAGCGCGTCTGGTCGCCGCTCGGCGGCGGAACCCGTGGAGGCGCCCGAAGAAGACCAGGTTCTCGAGCCCCGAGAGCCGAAGGTAGAGCGTGCGGTCGC
The DNA here is from genome assembly GCA_035711645.1 of Gaiellaceae bacterium. Classification (GTDB taxonomy): domain Bacteria; phylum Actinomycetota; class Thermoleophilia; order Gaiellales; family Gaiellaceae; genus JAIBJN01. Next base: position 627 of record DASTBX010000048.1, on the reverse strand, counting down.
CCGACGGGACGAGCCCGACGCGGCGCCGAAGCTCGCGTCCACCGCCTGCCGGGTCGAGGCCGGCGACTCGCACCTGGCCGCCGTCGGCATCCACGAGACCGGTGAGCACCCGGAGCAGCGTCGTCTTCCCGGCGCCGTTGGGCCCCAGGAGCGCGTGGATCTCACCGCCGCGCACGGAGAGGGAGACGCCGTCGAGGGCGAGGACGCGGCCGAAGCGCCGGGTGACGTCGCGCGCCTCGACCGCCGCCGCGTCGGACGAGGCGCCCGACGCGACGCGCGGCTCCTCGTGGATCGGTTCCGGCCGTGCGCCTACCGACTCGATCACAGCCGAACGCTCCATCTGCCGGGTGCCGCATTCACAGTCGTACACAGCGTAGTCCGAGATCGCCGGGAGGAGAGCTCAACGAAGGAGGAGTTGACACTCCTATAGGAGCGTTATAGAAGTGTCGAAGGTGAGCGCGCCCCTAGGAGCCGACGACCGGGCGCGCCTCCGCGCCTCCGTCGCCGGCGCGTGGATCCGGCGCGCAACCGCACTCGCCGCCGGCTTGTTCCTCTTCGTCGGCGCGCTCCAGCTCATGAAGACCGGCGCCGGTTCCCTCGCCATCCTCCAGCCGGGGAGCGTCCTCG
>DASTBX010000047.1:0-47553 GCA_035711645.1 Gaiellaceae bacterium | reverse complement strand
GGCATCGTCTACGCCGCCGGCGTCGAGCACGCCTACAACCTCGCGCGGGAGTTCCGCGCCGCCGGCCTCCGGGCCGAGGCGGTGAGCGGCCGCACGCCGCCCGTGAAGCTCGCGGAGACGCTCGCCGCCTACGAGCGCGGCGAGATCAACGTCCTCGTCAACGCCCAGCTCCTCGCCGAGGGTTGGAACTCGCCCCGCGCGACGATCTGCATGCACCTCGCCCCCACTGCGAGCCGCCGCGTCTACCAGCAGCGGATCGGCCGGATCATGCGGCTGGCGCCGCGGAAGGAGGCGGGCATCGTCGTCGACTTCGTGGACGACGCGGCCACGCACACCGAGCGCACGATCACGATCCACAGCCTGCTGGACGCCGACTTCTACCGGCCGGGGGCGCGGGTGACGCCCGCGCCGCGCCGCCGCATCCAGCGCCGGGCGAAGCGCAAGCTCTCGCCGGCGCCCTGGCTCGTGCCCGCGACCCCCGACGCGCGCCGCCGCGTCGGGGTGATCACGCGCGAGTGGGAGCGCGTCTCGCCCGGCCGCCTCGCCGACGACGAGCAGCTCCTCTGGGCCCGGATCGCCGGGCGGCAGGTGCGTTTCGAGGAGCGGCAGGCCTTCGCGGAGAAGCTGGCCCAGGCGAGCCGCGAGTGCCGCGAGGCCTTCCTGATGAGCTGCGCCGCGGAGAACCCCAACCGCCGCCTGCGCCTCTCCGCGCTCGGCGACCGGGTCGCGGTCACCGTCGACCGCGCCGACTTCGACGACCTCGTCACCATGGTCACCTCCGCTCCCACCTGGGACAAGGACCGCGTCCAGGGCATCCGGGTGCTCCTCCGCGCCATCGGCGAAGGGAAGGTCGACGCGCCCGAGGAGATCCTCACCCGCTGGACGTGGCGTCTCGCGCGGGCGACGCGCAAGATCCAGGACCGGCGCGCGAGCGCCGACCTGCCGGAGGCCAAGCGGCTCCTCGGCGCGCTCACGAACTCGCGCGGCCACCGGCACGAGGAGAACGCAGCCCGGCTCGTGAACGTCGCGCTCGAGCAACCGGTGCATGTCGCCGCCGCGCTGCTCGCCTCGGCCGAGGCCTACACGCCCACTGCCCAGCGCCTGCTCGACGGAGTCCGCGAGCGGATCGGCTCGCTCGAGGAGATCGCGAACGCGCTCGCCGACAACCTGCCCGCGCCGAAGCAGCCGTCGGGCAAGTCGCGCCGCCGGCGCAGGAAGAAGAAGCGCAAGGGCGACGCGGCGGCCGAGTCGCAGGCGCCCGAGCAGCCCCAGGCGAAGCGGGAGGGCAAGCAGGGGAAGCGCCGCTCCCCGAACGGCAAGGCGGGCGAGGAGCCCGCCCGGGAGGCCGGCGGCGAGCGCCTCGCCGGGGCATCCGAGCCCGCGTAGCGACCGTAAGGCTTCGTTCAGAACTCGTGGCTAGCATCGGCGGCGATGCTGCTGCTCCTCGGCGTGGCCTTCGTCGCCGGCGTGGTCACATCCATCTCGCCGTGCGTCCTCCCCGTGCTGCCGATCGTCCTGGCCGGAGGCGCGACCGGCGGTCCACGCCGGCCCTACGCGATCGTCGCAGGCCTCGTGGCGAGCTTCACCGTCTTCACCCTGACCGCGACGGCACTCCTCTCGGCGCTCGACCTCCCGGACGACCTGCTGCGCACGCTCGCGATCGCGGTGGTCGTGGTGGTGGGCGCCTCGCTCGTCTGGGCGCCGCTCGGCGAGCTGCTCGGCCGGCCCTTCCACGCCCTCGCGCGGCGCCGTCCGCACGACGCCGGCGGCGGCTTCCTGCTCGGGGTCAGCCTCGGTCTTCTCTTCACGCCGTGCGCCGGGCCGGTGATCGGAGCGGTCGTCACGGTCGCCGCGACGCAGAGCCTTACCGTCGAGGCGTTCGCGATCACGTTCGCCTACAGCCTCGGTGCCGGCGTCGTCCTCCTCGGCGTCGCCGTCGCCGCGCGCCACGGCATGAGCCTGCGGGGCGTGCGCGCCCATGCCCCGGCCGTCCGGCGCGTCCTCGGGGCGGCGATCCTCGCCGTGGCCGTGCTGATGGTCCTCGGCATCGACAAGCGGCTCCAGACCCGCGTTCCCGAGTACACCCGCGCGCTGCAGGCGCTCGAGGAGAGCGCCGCCGCGGAGACGAGGCTCGAGCGGCTCGTCGGCATGCCGGGGCTCGCCGACGACGGGCGCCTGGACGACTTCGGGCCCGCCCCCGACTTCCGCGCGATCGAGCGCTGGCTCAACTCGGAGCCGCTCACGATGGCCGGCCTGCGCGGCAAGGTCGTGCTGATCGACTTCTGGACGTACTCCTGCATCAACTGCCTGCGGACGCTGCCGCACATCCGGGCCTGGCACGACTCCTACCGCGACGACGGCCTCGTGATCGTGGGCGTCCACACTCCGGAGTTCGCCTTCGAGCGCAATCCGGACAACGTGCGCCGCGCCGTCCGCGACCTCGGCGTCGAGTACCCGGTGGCGATCGACAACGCCTTCGGGACGTGGGAGGCGTGGGGAAACCGCTACTGGCCGGCGAAGTACTTCGTCGACCGGCGCGGCCGCCTGCGCTACGCCCACATCGGCGAGGGGGCCTACGAGGAGAGCGAGCGGGTCATCAGACTGCTGCTCGAGGAGGACGAGGGCGGTCTCGTCTCGCGGGAGATCGCCGACGAGACGCCGACCGGCGCCCAGACGCCCGAGACCTACCTCGGCTACCAGCGCCTAGACCGCTACGTCGGCTCCGGGATCGTGCGCGACGAGGAGGCGGAGTACTCGCTCCCAGAGTACGTGCCCCTGCACGGCGTCGCCTACGGCGGCCGCTGGCGCGTCGAGGAGGAGCGCATCCTCGCCGGCGACGACGCGCGGCTCCGGCTTCGCTTCCACGCCCACGACGTCTTCCTCGTGCTCGGCCCGGGCGCGGGCGAAGAGCCAGGCACGGTCTCGGTGACCCTCGACGGGCAGCCCGCCGGGGTGGTGCAGGTTACCGTCGACGACGTCTACACGCTCGCCCGCATCCCCGGCGACAAGCGAGACCACGACCTCGAGCTGCGCTTCTCGCCGGGCGTCGAGGCCTACGCCTTCACGTTCGGCTAGCTCCGAGGTCTAGCCGGCGGGCTCGTCGCCGTGCTCGCCGCGGCTGCGCTCCTCGTGCTCCTGGAGGAAGCGGGTCAGCTCCTCGGCGAGCGAGTCGCCGGAGGGCACGTCGAGCTCGTCTCCGAGCGTGTCCCTGCGCGTCTCGAGGTCGCGGACGTAGGCCTCCGTCTCCTCGTCCTGGGCGACGGCGGCGCTGACCTGCAGCTCGTACGCCTGCGCGGCCCGCTGGAGGTCGCCGAGATCGAACGTCGTGCCGAGCAGCCCGGCGAGCCGCTCGCAGAGCGCCAGCGCGGCCTTGGGGCTGGCCGCAAGCGAGACGTAGTGCGGCACGGCCGCCCAGAGGCTCGCGGCGGGCACGCCCGAGGCGCGGAAGGCGTCGTGGAGGACGCCGACGATGCCGGTCGGCCCCTCGTAGCGCGAGGCGCTGAGCCCGAGCTCGCGCACGAGCTCCGGGTCGCTGGCGGAGCCCGTCACCGGCGCCGGGCGCGTGTGCGGGACGTCCGCGAGCAGCGCCCCGAGCGTGACGACGAGCTCGACGCCGAGGTCGCTCGCCACGCGCGCGATCTCGTTCGAGAACGTCCGCCAGCGCGTGTTCGGCTCCACGCCGACGAGGAGGACGGCGTCGCGGTCGAGCCCGGGGATGGCGCCGTCGTAGAACGCGTTCTCCGGCCAGTCGATGCGGCGGGTGACGCCCTCCTCCAGCCGGACGTGCGGCCTGACCGCCTGGAAGTCGTAGAACTCCTCCGGGTCGATGTCGCCGAAGCGCTGCGCCCCCCAGCTCTGGGCGAGGAAGCTCGCCGCCAGCGAGGCGCCCTGGGCGCCGTCGTTCCAGCCGCGGAACGCCGTGATCAGCACCGGGTGCCGGAGCGCGGGCCGGCGCTCGATGCGCAGATGCCCTGCCATCCGGCCAGTCTACGCCGGAAGCCGCGCGCGCCGCCGCAAGACGATCCGCGCTGCGAGGGCGACGACGCAGACCCAGACGGCCGTCGCGACGGTCACGTGGAGGAGCACGAGGCCCCAGGGCAGGCCCTCTCGCCACTGCACCTCGCCGACCGCCATCTGCACGAGCAGGAGCCCGAGCACGACGCCGGCGAGACGCAGCTCCACGCGGGCCCGCCGCCGCTCGACGAGGAGCAGCCCGAGGAGCGCGAGGAAGAGGATGCCGAAGACGGCGGTCGCGCCGATGTGGATGTGCACCGCCTCGATCAGGTCGCCGAAGCGGGCGATGTCCTCTCCGCCGGAGTGCGGCCCGGCGGCCGTGACGAGCGTCCCCGAGACGACGAGCGCCAGGGCGGCAGGCACGAGGGCGAGGGCGAGCCAGGAGGAGCCGAGCGGCGCCTCGACCCCGGCCCCATGGGCGTGCGCCCGGGCGCCGAGGAGCACCGCTACGGCAATCGCGAGGGCCACGAGCGAGAGGAGGAAGTGGCCCATGACGATGAGGGGATGGAGCTCGAAGAGGACGGTGATTCCACCGAGAACGCCTTGCGCGAGCACGGTGAACGGCAGCGCGACCGCGCTCGCCAGGAGCCAGCGGGGCAGGTTGGGAACCCGGAAGGCGCCGGCCGCGGTCACGAGCGTCGTGAGCCCGACGGCGAAGCCGGCCGCGCGGTTCCCGAACTCGACGAACGCGTGGTAGTCCTTGGGCGGGAGGAAGGTCTCGCCGCAGCGCGGCCAGTTCTCGCAGCCGAGGCCGGAGCCGGTGAGGCGCACGGTCGCTCCCGAGACGACGATAAGGAAGAGGGCGGCCAGCGCCGCCCAGGCGAGCCACTCGAAGAGGGCGGGCGAGACCGTGAGCGAGCGGAGCCGGGCGGTCCGGGCGCCCGCCTCCATCAGGAGACCGCCACCCCGCTCCCCTCCTCGACGCGCCCGACCCGTGCCGCGAACAGCCCCTCGGCGCTGAACCGAGCCTCGAGCACAGCCCCCTTCTCGCCCGGGAGCGAGACGAGGAGCCCGCCTCCCGTCTGCGGGTCGTAGCCGAGCGCGGCGACGTCGTCGCCGATGCCGTCGAGCTCGACCGCGCTCGCGGCGAAGTCGCGGTTGCGCGGATCGCCGCCCGTGCGGATCCCCTGGGCGGCGGCGTCGAGCGCGCCCGGGAGCGCCGGGAGCGCGTCCGCCCGGAGGACGAGGCGGACTCCGCTGCGCTCGGCCATCTCGTGCGCGTGGCCGAAGAGCCCGAAGCCGGTCACGTCGGTGACCGCGGACGGCTCGAAGCCGCGCAGCGCGTCGGCGGCGCGGTCGCTGAGCTCCGTCATCCGCCGGGCGGCCTCGGCGGCGTGCTCCTCGTCGACCGCGCCCCTGGCGACGCCCGTCAGCACGAGCCCGGTCCCGAGCGGCTTCGTCAGGAAGAGGACGTCGCCCGGCCGGGCCTGGCTCTTCCGCCAGATGCCGTCCGGGTGGGCGGTGCCGACGACGGCGAGCCCGTACTTCACCTCGCTGTCGCGGATCGTATGGCCGCCGGCGAGCACGGCGCCCGCCTCCGCGACCTTCGCGGCGGCCGCGTCGAAGATGGCGCGCACCGTCTCGACGGGCAGCTCCTCGGGAAAGGCCGCGATCGAGAGCGCGAGCAGCGGCCGCCCGCCCATCGCGAAGACGTCGTTGAGCGCGTTCGCCGCGGCGATCGCGCCGAAGAGCGCCGGGTCGTCGACGAGCGGCGGGAAGAAGTCGGTCGTGAAGACGAGCGCGCGGTCGTCGTCGAGGCGGTAGACGGCAGCGTCGTCGGCGGGGGACAGGCCGACGAGCAGGTTCTCCGACGCGGCCGGCGCAAAGCCCGAGAGCAGCTCCTCCAGGCGCGCGGCCGGGTACTTCGCGGCGCAGCCCCCGCCGGCATCGAGCCCCGCGAGCCTGTCGGTAGTCTCCACGCGATGGAGGTTACCGCCCCCCGCTTCGGCGCCCAGAGCATGACCGGGCGGCTGCGCCGGGTGCTCGTCCGCGCCCCGCGGCCGGAGGACGCGGCTCTCTGGCGCGCCTACGGGTGGCGCGCGGAGCCGGACCCGGCCGAGCTGGCCCGGGAGCACGAGGCCTTCCGCGCCCTGCTCGCCGAGGCGGGCGCGGAGGTGGTGCTCGCAGAGACCCCGCACGGCCCGGATCCCGACGCGATCTACGCCTTCGACCCCGCTCTCGTCGCCGACACGGGCGCCATCTTGCTCCGGCCCGGCAAGGAGGGGCGGCGGAGCGAGCCGGACACGATAGGAGCCGACCTCGTCGAGGCCGGTATCCCGATCGCCGGCAGGCTCGAGGCACCGGCCCTGGCGGAGGGCGGCGACACGGTGTGGCTCGACGAGCGGACGCTGCTCGTCGGCCGGGGATACCGCACGAACGACGCCGGGATCGCCGCCCTGCGGGAGCTCTTGCCGGGCGTCGACGTCGTCGCCTTCGACCTGCCGCACCACCGCGGCGCCGGCGAGGTGCTGCACCTGATGTCGTTCCTCTCCCCGCTCGACACGGACCTCGCGGTCGTGTACCTCCCGCTCATGCCCGTCCGGCTCGCGGAGCTGCTGCGCGAGCGCGAGATCGAGCTCGTCGAGGCGCCCGACGAGGAGTTCGAGTCGATGGGGCCGAACGTGCTCGCGCTCGCCCCGCGCGTCGCGCTCGCCCTCGCCGGAAACGACGAGACGCGCCGCCGGATGGAGCGCGCGGGCGTGGAGGTACGGGTCTACGAGGGCGACCACATCTCCCGCCTGGGCGACGGCGGTCCCACCTGCCTGACGCGCCCGCTCCTGCGCGACTAGCGGGCGTCGCGCCTAGCGGAGCAGGAAGCCCTCGCCGAGGGGGTCGTCGGGCTCGAGGACGAACTCGTGCGCGCCCGTGCGGAAGGCGCTGCCCTCGACCTCCGTGACGACCGCCGGCCGGCCGGCGACGTCGGCGTCGCCGACTACACGCGCGCGGAACTCCGTGCCGATGACGCTCTCGTGGACGAGATCCTCGCCGCGCGGCAGCTCCCCCGCCCGCTCGAGGAGCGCGAGCCTCGCCGACGTGCCGCTGCCGCAGGGCGACCGATCGACCTCGCCGTCGGCGAACACCGTCACGTTCCGCTGCCGCACCGGCGGCCCGAAGTCGACGCGCTCCCAGAAGACGACCCCGTAGACGTCGCGGAGCTCGGGCTCCTCTGGATGGACGAACGCGCGCTGCCCTTCGAGGCCCGCCTTCACGGCACGCCCCAGCTCGACGAGCTCCGGCACGTTGCGCGGCTGCACGGGGAGCGGCGAGGCGACCGAGGCGTAGAACGCGCCGCCGTAGGCGACGTCGGCGCGGAGACCCTCGACGAGAAGGCCCTCGGCCTCCACGTACGCCGGGACGTTGCGAAAGAGGACCGAGCGCACGCGTCCCCCGGCGACCTGCGCAACGGTCTCCAACCGGCCGGAGGGCACGTCGACGACGACGCGCGTCTCGGGCTCCGCCGCCGCGACGATCCCGGTCTCGAGAGCCCACGTGACGAGCGCGATCGTGCCGTGCCCGCAGGCCGTCGAGTAGCCGGCGTTGTGGAAGAAGACGACGCCGAGGTCGGCGCCCTCGTCATCGGGGTCGGTAACGAAGCAGCCGTACATGTCGGCGTGCCCACGCGGCTCGAAGACGAGCAGGCGGCGCACGTGGTCGAGCCGCTCGGCGGCGAAGCGGCGCCGCTCCAGGATGGTGCGCCCCTCGAGGGCGGGCACGCCGCCGGTGACGATGCGAAACGGCTCCCCGGCGGTGTGGTAGTCGACCGCCGAGACGGTGAGCCCGCCGGGCGCGCTCAGCTCGACGCACCCACCCCCGCCGTGCAGAAGGCGCAGCGGCGGGCGCCGACCGGGATCTCGCTCAGGCACTCGGGGCACTCGCGCGTCGTGGGCGCCTCGCCGCGCTTCCTGCGCTCGAGCAGGGCGTTCACCGGCTTGACGACGAAGAAGAAGAGCACCGCGCCGATGAGCACGAACGCGATCAGCGCGTTCAGGAACTCGCCGTAGCGGAAGACGCTGTCGTTGATCTCGAACGTGAGCCCGGAGAAGTCGGGCTGCCCGAAGATCGCAGCGATCAGGGGCGTGATCAGGTCTTCGACGAGCGAGGTGACGAGCGCCGTGAGCGCGAGCGCGAGGACGAGCGCCACGGCGACCTCGACGAGGTTGCCCCTGAGGAGGAAGTCCCTGAACTCCTTGAGCACGGCGTACCCCCGGCGTCGATGGCGAGCCGAGGGTACACCGGGTAGGCGCGTCGGGGCTAGGAGCCCTTCTCGATCGGCACGTCCACGAGGTTCCCCCACTCCGTCCAGGAGCCGTCGTAGTTGCGGACGTCGCCGAAGCCGAGGAGCTCGCGCAGGACGAACCACGTGTGCGCGCTGCGCTCGCCGATGCGGCAGTACGCGGTCACGGGGCGTTCGGGGGTGACTCCCTTGCCGCCGTAGAGCTCTCGCAGCTCGTCCGCCGGCTTGAACGTCCCGTCGTCGCGTACCGCGCTCGCCCACGGAACAGAGACGGCGGTCGGTATGTGCCCGGCCCGCTGGGCCCCTTCCTGCTCGTAGCCCGGCGGGGCGACCAGATCGCCGGCGTACTCCCCGGGCGAGCGCACGTCGACGAGCGCGACGTCGGCGCCATCGACCCACTCGCGTACCTGGTCGCGGTAGGCGCGGATGGACTCGTCGCGGTCGGAGGCCGTGTACGTCTGCGGCGCCGGCGAGGGCACGTCCTCGGTCAGCTCACGCCCCTCGTCGATCCACTTCTGGCGGCCGCCGTCGAGGATCCGCACGTCGCCGTGGCCGTACACCTTCAGGTACCAGTAGGCGTAGGCGGCGAACCAGTTGTTCTTGTCCCCGTACAGCACCACGGTCGTCGAGTTGCCGATCCCGCGGTCGCCGAGCAGCTTCTCGAACGTCGCCCGGTCGACGACGTCGCGCTCGACGGGGTCCTGCAGGTCGTCCCGCCAGTGGAGCTTGACCGCCCCGGGGATGTGCCCCTCGTCGTAGAGGTCCGGGTTCTCGTCCACCTCCGCCACGACCAGGCCGTCGTCGCCGAGCCGCTCGGCGAGCCACTCGGTCGAGACGAGAACCTCCTTCGCGTAACCGTTCTCCGCCATGCAGCACCTCCGCGCGATCGCTTCAGAAAGTGAAGCTTCGAGTATAGAGCCGCGCAGAGTATCGCCGCGCGGGCGAGACGACGGCGACGGAGCCGCCGCCGTCTCGCGGCGAAGATCGAGAGGTGCCCGCGCGCGCTAGACGAGCTGCTGGAGGATGAGGCCGGCGGCGCCGAGCCACATCGCCGCGAGCACGCCGAGCAGGGGGGCGAGGGGGCGAAGGGAAGGATGCTCGTGCACGGTGCGAAACGAGTTCTCGGGTCGCGCGCCGGAGACATTCGACGCCGCCGCGAGACATCCTTCCCGGCCGGCTCAGCGGCCGTCGAAGTGGCCGATCGTCACATGGAGCTTGGCCTTGCCCTGGATGAACGAGACTGGGCGATGCGCTCGCTCGCTTCTAGCGTCCGTCGAAATGGCCGAACCCGGCCAGCGGCGCCAAGAAGGCGACCAGCGCGGTCAGCGTGAGAAGAGCCTTCGTCTTCACAGTCGTCACCTCCTTTAGAAATGGAAGTCCTGGAGCGCTTCCGCAGCGCGGCGGTAGAGCCGTGACGCGCGGCGGTCGTCGCCCCTGCGGCCGGCGAGGTCGCCCTGTGCGATCCACGCGGCCGCCCGGTGGCTTGCGGAGGACAGCTGGTCGAAGCTCGCCTCGGCGGCGGCGAAAACCTCCTCCGCCTCGTCGAGACGCTCCTGCTCGAGGAGCGCCCGGCCGAGCACGAGCTGGGCGTTGCCGATCTCGTCGAGGTGATCGACCCGACCCTGGAGCATCTCGAGCGCCTGACGGGACTGCTCCTCGGCGAGGTCCACCTTCCCGGTGCGCAGGTGCACTTGGGCGAGCGACGAGATGACGCGCGCGGCGTCCGTGTCGTCGCCCACGTCGAGGAGGACCTTGAACGCCTCCTTGAGCTGGTCGACCGCCTCCTCGGGCCTTCCGAGCTGGAAGTTCAGGGCTCCCAGCTCGTTGAGCAGCTTGCCGACGTTGGACTGGTCGCGAAGCTCCTCGTAGATGCCCTTCGCCTGCTCGGCGTACGAGCGGGCGAGCACCCAGTGGCCGGTGCGCTCGGCGATGAGCGACGCCTGGAAGTAGACGTGGCCCATCGTGTGGCGGTCGTTCAGGCCTTCTGCAAGCTCGAGCGCGCGCTCCACGTCCTCCCGCGCCGCCTCCCAGTCGCGCTGGCGGCGATAGCAGCGGGAGCGCCATTCGTAGATGTGCGAGCGAAGCCGGTCGGCGGGCAGGCCCGAGCGCTCGACGAGCTCGAGCGCCTGCGAGTAGAGCGTGACGGCCGTCGCGATCGAGTTGAGCTTGTAGCGGCAGCAGGCGAGGTGGTAGAGGACGTCCGCGCGCTCGACATCCGTGAAGGACGGCGCCTCGGCGATCCCGCGGGCGCGGTCGAGAAGCTCGATCGCCTTGCGGACCTCGCCCAGGTACATGCGCGACCACGACTCGACGAGGACGGCCCGGAGCTCCAGCTCGGGCGCGGCAACGCTCGCAAGCGCGGGAGCCAGCTCGCTCACGGCGGCCACTGCGTCCCCGTACTCGGCCGACTCGACGGCGGCCTCGGCCCGGGCGATGACGCTCTCGACGCGCTCGCGCTCGCTCGCGGAGACCCCGACCTCGAGGAACGTCGCGTCGACCCCGAGCCGCGCTGCCAGCCACTCCACGGTCTCGGCCGTCGGGCGCGTCTTGCCGCGCTCGATCTGGCTGACGTACTCCTTCGAGAAGCGATCGCCGGCCAGGTCGGTCTGGGTGAGGCCGTGGGCGATGCGAAGCTGGCGCACGCGCTCTCCGAGGGAGGGTCGCGACGGTGCGGCGGGGCGGGTGAGTGCGGCGTACTCGGGCATGGTTCCTAGGGTGAACTATAGGGCGAAAGAATCACTTCACAAGCTCACTTGACTTTCCCGGGCGCTGCGGTACAGTCCGACTGTTTCCGCACTTCTGCCAGACGCCAGGCAAGAGGGGGCGGAAGGCGCGCCAATTCCAGGCTGTACAACCCGGAGGCGACGGCTGGGCCGCAGAGCCGGAGTCTCCGGGTTGTCGCCTGTCTGGAAGCGGGACATGCACGAAGCGTCGGCGCCGGGAGGCAGTTCGTCCATCCCTCGTTCGTGCCTCTTGACCGCCCGTGAAGCGGTCATACCGTTTCCCTACTTGTCAGGAACCGGTCAGGCGGCCGCCTCGGCCAGCTCGCCCGCGTCCAGGTGGCGGTGCTTCCGGATCGCGCCCGCCGAGACGACCGCTCCGAGGAGCGCGAAGCCGGCGCTCACCTCGAGGGCGCGCTGGAAGCCGGCGATGAAGGCCGCCGGGTCGGGCCGGCCGGCGGCGTCCAGGTCGATGTAGGAGGCCACGATCGCCCCCATGACGGCGATCCCGAGCGCCCCGCCCAGCTGGCGGAACGTGTTCAGGACGCCGGAGCCAACGCCCGACTTCGCCACCGGGACGGAGCCGAGCGCCGCGGCGGTCATGGGCGTCATCACGAGCGCCATGCCGAAGCCGCCCACCACGAGCCCCGGGAGGATGTCCCAGAAGGTCGAGTCGAGGCCGAGGCGCGAGAAGACGACCAGCGAGGCGGTGAGACAGAGCATCCCGGCGGTCATCAGCCAGCGGGAGCCCACCCGGTCGGAGAACTTCCCGGCCGCGGGGGCGATCAGGATGATCAGGATCGTCATCGGCAAGAAGACGGCGCCGGTGCGCGTCGCCGAGTATCCGAGGACGTTCTGCATGTAGATCGACATGAAGAAGAAGACGCCGAACATGGCGAGCGTCACGAGCAGCGCGACGACGTTCGCCCCGGCAAAGGTCGAGCTGCGGAAGAGCGAGAGGTCGAGCATCGGCGAGCGCTGGTGGAGCTCGAGCCAGACGAAGACCGCGAGCGCGACCGCGGAGAGGGCGAAGAGGCCGACGATCACGGGATCGCCCCAGCCGTAGGCGTTCGCCTCGATGAGGGCGAACGTGAGGGCGAAGAGCGCCACGGCGGAGGCGACGAGGCCGGGCAGGTCGAGCCGCTGCTCGGCCGACGTGTCGCGCGACTCGCCGACCACGAGGACGCTCACGACGAAGCCGAGGACGCCGATCGGGACGTTGACGAAGAAGATCCAGCTCCAGTCGATGTGCTCGGTGATGAGGCCGCCGATCAGCGGGCCGATGGCGAGCGCCATCGCCGACACACCGGCCCAGATCCCGATCGCCATGCCACGCTGGTGGGGCGGGAAGGTGGCCGAGATGATCGAGAGCGTCGCGGGCAGCATGATCGCCGCGCCGACGCCCTGGAGCATACGGGCCCCGATGAGCGTCCCGCCCGTGGTCGCGAGGCCGCACGCGAGCGACGCGAGCGTGAAGACCACGAGGCCGATCAGGAAGACACGGCGGCGGCCGAAGAAGTCGGCGAGCTTCCCGCCCGTGAGCATCAGGACGGCGAACGTGAGCGCGTAGGCGTTCACCGTCCACTCGAGCTCGGAGAGGCCGATGGCGAGATCCCGCTGGATCGACGGCAGCGCCACGTTTACGACGGTGTTGTCGAGCATGATCATGAAGAGCGCGAACGCGAGCGCCCCGAGCGTCCACCACTTGCGGTTCTCGTCGGCGAAGATGCGTGCCTTCACGGGGTCTCCTCCTCGAGGTTCGACGATACGCGCTCCCGCGCCGAGGCCGGCCCGAGGCCGAAGACGACGGTTCTGACGAGCGCCTGCGCGAAGCCCTCGGACGAGTGCCGGTCCTGGGCGAAGACGCCGGCGAACACGTGGTCGCGGCAGGCTCCCACCAGGATCGAGGCGACGACCTCGGGGCGCACGCGGCGCTCGATCCGGCCGAGCTCCTGCTCGGCCCGGACGTAGTCGGACGCCGCCTGCAGAACCGCGGGAAGCCCCGTCCGGCGCTCGCGCAGCCGCGCCTTGAAGCGCTCGAAGACGGCCCGGTCGCCCATGAGCGCCAGGAAGATCGGCTGGTTGTCCCGGACGAGCGCGAGCAGCTCCTCCGCCCAGGGCACGAGGTTCTCCTCGAGCGAGGCCTCGCCCGCCTTCTCCGGCAGCTCGAGCAGGGCGGCGAAGAACGGCTCGCGTTCCACGACGACCGCGACGATCAGGTCGATCTTGTCCTCGAAGTGGACGTAGATCGAGCCCTCGGCGCAGCCCGCCGCCCTGGCGATCTCGCGGGTCGTCGCCCCGGCGAGCCCGTGCTCGCGGATGAGCGCGTCCGCCGCCTCGATGATGCGGCGGCGCAGCGTCGGCTTGGTCTCGGTCAGCGCGCTCACGAGTGAGTGCTCGCTCATTATGGGTGAGCGTTCACTCACGGTCAAGGGACTGCCCGTCCTGGCCAGGCCCGGGGTCTGACCCCCGCCCCGTCCCGCGTGACCATGGCCCGACGTGGCCGAGCGGGCCAGCGCCGGCGAAGACGCGGCTCGGGCGTAACCACACCCTTCGCCGACGTGCGCCTGGCCCGAACGGCCACGTCAGGGGTCTGACCCCGGGCGTGGCCGGAGCGGACCCGGACAGGGACGTCTCGCGGCCTAGACTTCGCTGCGCATGGCCGACGTCGTGTGGACACCTGACCAGCGGACGCTGGAGCATGCCAATGTCGTACGGCTGATGCGGAGGCACGGGTTCGACGACTACCGCGAGCTCGTGCGCGCCTCGCAGGAGGATCCCGCCTGGTTCTGGCCGGCGGCGATCGCGGACATGGGCCTCGAGTTCTCGCGTCCCTGGGAGCGCGTCTACGACGACTCGCGCGGGCCGGAGTGGACGACGTGGTTCGTCGGCGCGACGGTCTCGATCGCGCGGAACTGCGTCCACCGCTGGGCGGAGCGGGCGCCGGAGCGGGTCGCCGCCGTCTTCCTCGGCGAGGACGGCTCCCGGCGCGTAGCGACCTTCGCGGAGCTGTCCCGCGACGTGACGCGGCTCGCCGAGGGCCTGGCGCGGCTCGGCGTCGAGCCGGGCGACCGCGTCGCGATCTACATGCCGATGTGCCCGGAGGTGGCCGTCGCCTCTCACGCCTGCGCCCACCTCGGCGCCGTCCAGGTGCCCATCTTCTCGGGGTTCGCCGCCCCCGCGGTGCTCCAGCGGCTCCAGGACTCCGAGGCCAAGGTGGTCGTCACGGCCGACTACTCGCTCCGCCGGGGGACGCGGCTGCCGATGCGCGAGACCGTCGAGGAGGCGGTGCGCGAGGCGCCGTCGGTCGAGCACGTCGTCACATGGTCCCGCGACGGCGGCTGGGGCGCCGTCGTCGAGGAGAGCCCCGGCGAGCTGCCCCCGCTCGAGGTGGACGCCGAGCATCCGTACCTCCTGACGTACACGTCCGGCACGACGGGGAAGCCGAAGGGGATCGTCCACGTCCAGGGCGGCTTCCTCGTCTCGATCGCACGCGAGGTGGCCTACCAGGCCGATGCGCACCCGGACGACGTCATCCACTTCGCCACGGACATGGGCTGGATCATGGGCCCGTGGACGGTGGTCGGGGGCGGCGCGCTCGGGTGCACGCTCGTCTTCGCCGAGGGCGCTCCGGACCGCCCGACCGACCGGCTCTGGCGCCTCGTCGAGTCGGAGCGCGTCTCGATCCTCGGCCTCTCGCCCACGCTGGCCCGCGCCCTGCTTCCGCACGGCGACCCGGAGGCGGATCTCTCCTCGCTGCGGACCCTCGTGACGACGGGCGAGCCGTGGAACCCGGACCCGTACCGCTGGCTCTTCGAGCGGGTGGGCGGCGGCCGCTGCCCGATCATCAACTGCTCGGGCGGCACCGAGGTCGGTGCGTGCTTCCTCTCCCCGACTCCGGCGATGCCGATCAAGGCCTGCTCGCTCGGCGGCCCGGCGCTCGGCATGGCGATGGACGTCGTCGACGCGGAGGGGCGGTCGCTCGTCGGGACGGGCGACGTCGGCGAGCTCGTCTGCCGCAAGCCGTTCCCGGGCATGACACGGGGGTTCTGGCGCGACCGGGAGCGCTATCTCGACGCGTACTGGCGGCGCCTGCCCGGCGTCTGGGTGCACGGCGACTGGGCCTCGGCGGACGAGGACGGCTACTGGTTCCTCCACGGCCGCTCGGACGACACGCTCAACATCGCCGGGAAGCGGATCGGGCCGGCGGAGCTGGAGTCGGCGGCCGTCGCGCATCCGGCCGTCGCCGAGGCGGCGGCCGTCGGCGTCCCGCACGACGTCAAGGGCGAGGTCGCCTGGATCTTCTGCGTTCCGGCGCCGGGGCACGAGCCGGACGAGGAGCTCGCAACGGAGGTGGCGGAGCGCGCCGCCGAGGAGCTCGGCCGTGCCTTCAGGCCCGACCGCGTCCTCTTCGTTCCGGCGCTGCCGAAGACCAGGAGCGCGAAGATCGTCCGCCGGGCCGTGCGCGCACGGGTGCTCGGGAAGGATCCGGGCGACCTCTCGTCGGTCGAGAACCCCGAGTCGCTGGAGGACATTGCTCGCGCCGTCTGAGTACGAAGGGACCCCCACACGCGGCTACCTCGACACCGCGACGTACGGGCTGCCGCCGCGCTCGACGCTCCGGGCGCTCGAGGAGGCGCTCGAGGGCTGGCGCACGCGGCGCCGGTGGCGGGACTGGGAGGAAGACGCCGAGGCCTGCCGCGGCGTCTTCGCGGAGCTCGTGGGCGCGCGCGCCGAGGACGTCGCCCTCGTGTCGACGGTCTCCGCGGGCGCGGGGATCGTCGCCGCGAGCCTGCCCGCCGGGCCGGGCGACAACGTCGTCCTCTACGAGCGCGACTTCATGTCCGTCGTCCTTCCCTGGCGGGGCCTCCAGGCGCGGGGCGTCGAGCTCCGCCTCCTCCCGCTGGAGCGGCTCGCCGAGGGCATCGACGAGCGAACCGCGCTCGTCGCCGTCAGCTCGGTCCAGTCGGCGGACGGGGCGGTCGCCGACCTCGCCGCGCTGAAGAGCACCGGCGCGAGGCTCTTCGTCGACGCGACGCAGGCGGTCGGTGCGGTCCCGACCGACCTCGACGGCGTCGACTACCTCGTCACGCACGCGTACAAGTGGCTCCTCTCACCGCGCGGTCTCTCGTTCCTCTACGTGCACCCCGAACGACGCTCGGAGATCGAGCCGTGGACGGCCGGCTGGAAGTCGTGCCCGAATCCGTACGAGGACTACTACGGCTTCCCGGAGCTCACGGACGACGCGCGGCGCCTGGACGTGTCCGTACCCTGGTTCGCCGCCGCCGGCGCCAGGCGGAGCCTCGAGCTCCTCCTCTCGCTCGGCCCCCAGCGGATCGCCGACCACAACCTCGCGCTGGCGTCCCGCTTCACGCAGGAGCTGGGGCGGCCGGAGCCGGCCGCCCCGATCGTCCGGGTCGAGGTGGCCGACGCGGACGCGGCCGTCGAGAGGCTCCAGGCCTCGGGGGTCGCGTGCTCGATGCGGGACGGCGCCGTGCGGCTCTCGTTCCACCTCTACAACGACGAGGCCGACGTCGAGCTGGCGGCCGCCGCCCTCAGGCCGGCCGGGATCCCCTCGACCGCGCCGTGACGTAGAGTCCCCGCGTGATCCGTCTGCTCGTCCGCGTTGCCGTCGCCCTCGTTGCGAACGCGGTCGGCCTGCTCGTCGCGGCAGCGGTGCTCGACGGCGTCCGGGTCGACTTCTCGGGGTTCGTCCTCGCGGTCGTCGTCTTCACGGTCGTGTTCGCGCTCCTGCAGCCGTTCCTCCTCGTCCAGCTCCGGGGACGAGGGGGCGCCGCACTGGGAGGAGTGGCGCTGATCGCGACGCTCGTCTCGCTGATCGTCACCGATCTCCTCTCCGACGGCTTCACGATCGAGGGCATCGGGACCTGGATCGCGGCGACGGTGATCGTCTGGTTCGCGTCGCTGCTCGCCGCGTTCATCCTCCCGTTCCTCGGCCTCAGGAAGTACCTGCAGGAACGCAGCGCCTGAGCGGCGCCTCGGAGTTTTCGCTCGCGAGGCGCAAACAGCTAGACTGACCACGATGCGGCTCGCGCTGGCCCAGATCGACACGGTAGTCGGCGACCTCGACGGGAATCGCGACCGGATCCTCGCCCGGCTCGAGGAGGCGCGGTCGGCGGGCGCCGACCTCGTTCTCTTCCCCGAGCTGGCGGTGACCGGGTACCCGCCGGAAGACCTCCTCCTCCGCCCGGACTTCCTGAGGGCGGCGGCGCGCACGCTCGAGCAGGTCGCCGCCGAGACGGCGGGAATCGCCGCGCTCGTCGGCACGCCGCACCTCGACCGCGACCTCTTCAACGCGTGCGCCGTCTGCGTGGACGGGAAGATCGAGGCGGTCTACCGCAAGCAGTTCCTGCCCAACTACGGCGTCTTCGACGAGGACCGGTACTTCCAGCCGGGCCGCGAGCTCGTGCTCCTGCGCTGCGGGGAGACGCTCGTCGGGCCGACGGTCTGCGAGGACATCTGGCAGCCCGGGCCGCCCGCCACCGATCTCGCCCTGGCCGGCGCCCACGTCGTCGCGAACATCTCCGCCTCGCCCTTCCACGTCGGCAAGGGCGCCGAGCGGGAGGAGATGCTCGCGACCCGGGCGCGCGACAACTCGTGCTGGATCGTCTACCTGAACGCCGTCGGCGCCCAGGACGAGCTCATCTTCGACGGCCGCAGCCTCGTCCTCGACGAGAACGGGGACGTCGTCGCGCGTGGACCGGCCTTCGAGGAAGCCCTTCTCCTCGTGGACGTCGATCCGACGACGGCTGTGGCGCGCCGGCTCCGCGACGCGCGCAGGCGGTCGCTGGCGCGGGCGCTGCGCGAGCTGCCCGAGCCGCGCGTCGTGGAGATGCGACCCGCCGTCGCTCACGGGCGGAGCGCCGCGGCGCCAGTCGTGGCCGACGTGCTGGACGACCTCGAGGAGATGCGCCGCGCCATCGAGCTCGGCCTCCGCGACTACGCGCGCAAGAACGGCTTCACCGACGTCGTGCTCGGCCTCTCGGGCGGGATCGACTCGGCGCTCACGGCCGCCCTCGCGGCGGAGGCGCTCGGGCCCGAGCACGTCGTCTGCGCCTCCATGCCGTCCCGGTTCTCCTCGGAGGGGACGCGGGCCGACGCCCGGCTCGTGGCCGAGAGCCTGGGAGCGCGCTACCTGGAGATCCCGATCGAGCCGATCGTCGCCGCCGTCGAGGGCGCCCTCGCCGAGCCGTTCGCGGGGACGGAGCGGGGCGTCGCCGAGGAGAACGTCCAGGCGCGGGTGCGCGGGCTGCTCGTCATGGCGCTCTCGAACAAGTACGGCTGGCTCGCGCTCGCGACCGGCAACAAGAGCGAGCTCTCCGTCGGCTACGCGACGCTCTACGGCGACATGGCCGGCGGCTTCGCGCTCCTCAAGGACGTCTACAAGACGGACGTCTTCCGTCTCGCACGGCACCTGAACGAGCGCGCGGGACGCGAGCTCATCCCAACCTCCGTGCTCGAGCGCGCCCCCAGCGCCGAGCTCCGGCCCGACCAGCGCGACGAGGACTCGCTGCCCGCCTACGCCGAGCTCGACCGCGTGCTCGAGGCCTACGTAGAGCTCGACAGCTCGCGGGAGGAGCTCACGACGGACGGGTTCGAGCCGGACGTCGTCGAACGGGCGCTCGCGCTCATCGACCGGGCGGAGTTCAAGCGCCGCCAGGCGCCGCCGGGCGTGAAGCTGCGCCCGAAGGCCTTCGGCCGCGACCGCCGTCTCCCGATCACGAACCGCTGGCGCGGCTAGGAGGGCCCTCCTCCCGGAGGAGCTCGGCGAGGGCCCTGAACCAGCGCAGGCGCTCGCCGTACGGCACGGCGGCGTTCGCCGGAGACGTCGAGGGCAACACGAAGAGACGCGTCTCGTCCAGCAAGCGCTCCTGGAGCCCCAGCTCGCAGCGGGCGACGCCGAAGGCGCCCTGGTAGGCGGCCTTGCCGACGAACGCGATCGCGCCGGGGCGGAGCTCGACCGCGAGGCGCTCGAGACGCTCGGCCGCGCCGGCGAAATCGGCCCGCCGCAGATCGCCGCTCCCCTTCGTCGTCCGGTAGGCGGCGTTCGTGAGCCCGTAGCCCAGCCGGAGCAGCTCCCACTGCACGCTCGGATCGAGGAGGCGCGGCGTCAGGCCCGAGTCGGCGAGCAGGCGCCAGAAGTCGTTCCGCGGGTTGGCGAAGTGCGCGCCCGCCGCGGCCGAGCGCCGGCCCGGGTTGATGCCGCAGAAGACGCACCGGAGCCCGGGCGCGAGGACATCGGGAACGGCCGAGGCGGCCACGGCGGTACCCTACGGCGGAGCGACAAGGAGGCAGCGATGGCGCAGGTAGAGGAGAAGCCCGGGGTCGCGACGCGAACCCTGAAGAACTACATCGGCGGGCGTTGGGTCGAGGCGGACGGCGCCGAGGCGCTCGACGTCACGAACCCCGCGACGGGGGAGGTCCTCGCCCAGGTGCCGCTCTCGGGGGCGGCCCAGGTGGACGAGGCCGCCCGCGCCGCGCGCGAGGCGTTCCCCGGCTGGCGCGCGACGCCGCCGCTCGAGCGCGCCCGCGCGTGCTTCGAGTTCAAGTACCGCCTCGAGGAGGCGAAGGACGAGCTGGCGCTCCTCGTCACGCACGACAACGGCAAGGCGATCAAGGACGCGACCGGCGAGGTGCGGCGCGGCATCGAGTGCGTCGAGGTCGCCACCGGGATCCCCTCGCTGATGCAGGGCGCGAACCTCGAAGACGTGTCCCGCGGCATCGACTCCGACATGATCCGCCAGCCGATCGGCGTCTTCGCGGGGATCACGCCGTTCAACTTCCCCTTCATGGTCCCCATGTGGTTCCTGCCGTTCGCGATCGCGTGCGGGAACACATTCGTCCTCAAGCCCTCCGAGCAGGACCCGCTCGCCGCCGAGCGCACGTTCGAGCTCCTCGACGGCATCGGCCTGCCGCCGGGCGTCGTCAACCTCGTCCAGGGCGGCAAGGATTCGGTGAATGCCCTCCTCGAGCACCCGGAGGTCGACGGAGTCTCCTTCGTCGGCTCCACGCCCGTGGCCCACCACATCTACGAGACCTCCGCGAAGCACGGCAAGCGCGTGCAGGCGCTCGGCGGCGCCAAGAACCACGTCGTCGTCATGCCCGACGCCGAGCTCGACTCGGCCGTCGACGGCGTGCTCTCGTCCGCCTTCCACGCCGCCGGGCAACGCTGCCTCGCGAACTCCGTCTGCATCGCGGTCGGCGACGTCTACGGGCCGCTCCGCGACGCGCTCGTCGAGAAGGGCGGCGCGATGGTCGTGGGCGAGGGCGCCGACCCCGAGACGGAGGTCGGCCCCGTCATCTCGGCCGGCTCGCAGGAGCGCATCCACGGCTGGATCGAGAGGGGCGTCGAGGACGGCGGCGAGCTCCTCCTCGACGGCCGCGGCCGCGGCTCGGAGGACGGGAACTTCATCGGCCCGACCATCATCGAGGCGGAGCCGGAGTCGGAGATCGCCCGCGAGGAGATCTTCGGGCCCGTGCTCACCCTCCTGAAGGCGCGCGACCTGGGCCACGCGCTCGAGATCCTCAACTCGTCGACGAAGGGGAACGCCGCGTCGATCTTCACGACCAGCGGCGGCGCCATGCGCAGGTTCCGCTACGAGGCGCAGGCAGGCATGCTCGGCGTCAACATCGGCGTTGCCGCGCCCATGTCGTTCTTCCCCTTCACGGGCTGGAAGGACTCCTTCTTCGGCGACCTGCACGCCCACGGCCGCGACGCGATCGACTTCTACACCGAGAAGAAGGTCGTCATCACCCGCTGGCCGAAGACGTAGCTTGCCGCGGAGGTTCGAGTACGCGGCGTCCCTGGACGCGGAAGGGCGCCTGCTCGCGGACGGCGGCTCGCCGCTCGAGCCCGGCGAGGCGTGGTCGGCCGAGCACCTCGTCCTCGCCGGGCTGATGCGCTGCACACTCACGAGCCTCGCCTTCCACGCAGAGCGGCTCGACGTCTCGGTCCGCGGGAGCGCGGCGGCCGAGGGCGTCGTCACGAAGCGGGACGAGGACGGCCGCTACGCCCTCGTCGAGGTCGAGTGCGGCCTCGACGTCGAGCTCGAGCCCGGGCTCGAGGGCGAGGCGCTGAAGGAGCTGCTCGGGCTGGCCGAGCGGGACTGCTTCATCGGAGCCTCCCTCACCGCCGCCCCGCGCTACGAGTGGCGCGTCAACGGGGAGCTGGTGCCGTGAGGATCCTCGTGCTCGGCGGGACCCTCTTCGTCGGCCGCCACGTCGTCGAGGCTGCGCTCGCCGGCGGGCACGAGGTGACGCTCTTCAACCGCGGTCGCACGGACGCCGCCCTCTTCCCGGACGTCGAGACGCTCCACGGCGATCGAGACGCCGGCGACCTGGAAGCGCTGCACGGCCGCAGCTGGGACGCCGTCGTGGACACATCGGCGGGCCTCCCGCGCTGGGTGCGCGACACGGCCGACCTGCTGGCCGACCGCGTCGAGCACTACACGTTCGTGTCCAGCTGCTCCGTCTACGCCGACACGAGCGAGGCCGGCACGAACGAGTCCTCCCCCCTCCTGGCCCTCGAGGACGAGACTCTCGAAGAGATCACGAGCGCCGAGGTCTACGGCGGCCTCAAGGTGCTCTGCGAGCGCGCCCTGGAAGAGCGGCTTCCGGGGCGGTCGCTCTCGGTGCGCGCCGGGCTCGTCGTCGGGCCCTACGACCCGACCGGGCGGTTCACGTACTGGGTGCACCGGATCGCGCAGGGCGGCGAGGTGCTCGCCCCGGAGCCGCGGGAACAGCCGGTGCAGCTGATTCACGGCCGCGACCTGGCCGACTGGATGCTCGACCTGGCGGAACGGCGGGAGACCGGCGTCTTCAACGCGACCGGCCCCGAGCGGCCGCTGACCATGGAGGGCATGCTCGAGGCCATCCGGGAGGAGACCGACACCGACGCGAGGCTCGCCTGGGTCGACAGCGGCTACCTGCTCGAGAGGGGCGTCGCGGCGTGGAGCGATCTGCCCCTCTGGCTGGCGCCGCGCGAGAATCCCGAGTCCGCGAACTTCCTGGCGGTCGACGCGAGCAAGGCGATCGCCGCGGGGCTGCGGTTCAGGCCCCTCGCCCGGACGATCCGCGACACACTCGAGCAGGCGGAGACATCTCCGCAGGCCGGCCTCGACGCGACTCGCGAGCGGGAGCTCCTGGCCGGGTGAGCACGGTCGCCCTCGACGTCGCCGCCGTTCGCGCCCGCTTCTCAGCGCTCGACCGGCCGACGGCGTTCTTCGACGGCCCAGGCGGGACGCAGGCTCCGGACGAGGTGATCGAGGCGATGGCCTCGTACCTGCGCGAGTCGAACGCCAACCTGGGCGGGCCGTTCGAGACGAGCCGCAGGAGCGACGCCCTGGTCGTCTCCGCGCACCACGCCGCCGCGCGCTTCCTCGGCTGTGGGGCCGAGGAAGTCGGCTTCGGCCAGAACATGACGACGCTCAACTTCATGCTGACGCGGACGCTCGGCCGAGAGCTGCGGGCCGGCGACGAGATCGTCGTCACGCGGCTCGACCACGACGGCAACGTCTCGCCCTGGCTCGAGCTCGCGCGCGACCTCGACCTCGTCGTCCGCTTCGCCGACCTCCGCGAGGAGGACGCGACGCTCGACGTCGACGACCTCGAGCGGCAGCTCACCCGCCGGACCCGCGTCGTCGCCTTCCCCTGGGCCTCGAACGCGGTCGGGACGATCACCGACGCGCGCCGAATCGCCGACCTCGCGCACGAGGCGGGCGCGCTCGCGTGGGCGGACGCGGTGCACTACGCGCCGCACCGCCCCATCGACGTCGGCGAGGCGGGCGTGGACGTGCTCCTCTGCTCCCCGTACAAGTTCTGCGGGCCGCACCTGGGCCTCTTCTTCGCCCGCCGGGAGCTGCTCGAGCGCTGGCGGCCGTACAAGGTGCGCCCGGCGCCCGACGAGCCGCTCGGCGCCCGCCTCGAGACGGGCACGCTCTCGCACGAGGCCCTCGCCGGCTTCCTCGCGGCCGTGCGCTACCTCGACTCACTCGGCTGGGAGGCGATCCTCGCGCACGAGCGCGAGCTCGGCGAGCGCTTCCTGACCGGCCTGCCCTCCGGGCTGCGGCTCCACGGCCTCTCCGGCATGGAGGGCCGGACGCCGACGTTCGCGCTCACCGTTCCCGGGCGCTCGCCGCAGGAGGCGTCGGAGCGGCTCGCCGAGCGTGAGATCGCCGCCTGGTGGGGCGACTACTACGCGGTCGAGGTGATGCGCCGACTCGGTCTGCCCGACGGCGCGCTCCGCGTCGGCATCGTCCACTACAACACGGCCGAGGAGGTGGACCGCCTCCTCGACGCTCTCGGGGAGCTCTGATGCTGCGGCTCTACTGGGCTCGGAACGACGGCATGGGCGGACACGTTTTCCTGGGGCTGGAGGACCTGCGGGCGCTCGCGGACGAGATGGCGGCGCAGGGCATGACCGGCTGGCTGGCGCTCGAGAGCCTCGAGCCGGGAGCGCACGTGCCCCCCGGCGCCGTCGACCTCGCCCTCTCCCGGGCCTCCCGGGTGCCGGAGGCGCTCGAGGACGAGAAGCTCTGGCGCGACTGGCTCGCCTTCCTCGCCGGGGCCGTCGAGAACGGCGGCATCCTCGTCAGGTAGCGGCCGGGCGCTGGCAAGATGGACGGCGGCGCAGCGCAGATCACCGAACGCGGAGGAAAGCGATGACTCGATGGACAAGGCTCGCGCTCGCCGCCGGCGTTGCCGTCGTGGCCGTCGTCCTCTTCGTCGTCCTGCGTCCCGGGGACGAGGACGACGACACGGAGGCGACGCCCGCCGCGCAGACGACGACGGGTGAAACGACGACGGAAGCAGCGGAGACCGAAGCGGACGACGCGACCACCGAGGAAGCGCCGACCACGACCGAGGCGGAGAACCCGAATGAGCCGCGGCGGATCGAGGTCGTCGTCCGCGGCGGCCAGCCCGTCGGCGGGGTCAGGCGTCCGGAGATCGAACGCGACCAGCGGGTCGTCCTCGTCGTGCGCTCCGACGTCAGCGACCACATCCACCTGCACGGCTACGACCTTCTCGCGGACGTCGCCCCGGGTCAGCCCGGGCGGATCAGCTTCCGCGCCGACACGCAGGGTCGCTTCGAGCTCGAGCTCGAAGACCGCGCAGTCCTGATCGCGGAGCTCGAGGTGCGCTAGCGGGTGCCCGCACTCGCCCACGGGATCGGCGGGGTCAAGGACCTGCCGGTCCCGCTCTGGCTCTTCTACTACGGCGCCGCGCTCGTCCTCATCTTCTCGTTCGCCGCGCTCTGGGTGCTCTGGAAGCGCCCCGTACTGGCGGAGCGGAGCCGCGGGCGCCCGCTGCCCGCCTCGCTCGGGCGCTTCGCGACGAGCCGGGCGCCGCGCGTGCCGCTCGGCGCAGTCGGCCTGGCGCTCCTCGTCGTCGTCACGGCGGCCGCGTTCGCCGGCGACACGACGCCGAACGAGAACCTGGCGCCGACGTTCGTCTACGTCGTCTTCTGGCTCTGGCTCGTGCCTGTCGTCGTGCTGCTGGGAAACGTCTGGCGGCTCCTCAGTCCCTGGCTCGCCGCCGCCGACGGCGTCGCCTGGCTCCGGGAACGGGCGGCCGTCCACTGGGAGACGCCGTTCGCCTATCCCGCCCGGCTCGGCAGGTGGCCCGCGGCCGTGCTGCTCTTCGCGTTCGCGGCCCTCGAGCTCGCGTACTCCGAGCCGGCCGACCCGCCCTCGCTCGGCGTGGCGATCGTCGTCTACAGCACGGTCACCTGGCTGGGGATGCTCGCCTTCGGGCGCGAGGCGTGGACGGCGAACGGCGAGGCCTTCAGCGTCTACTTCGGCTTCCTCGCCCGCGTCGCGCCGCTCGCGTTCGTCGACGGCCGGCTCGTCGCGCGCTGGCCGTTCACGGGCCTGACCCGGCTCGACACGCGGCCCGGGACTCTCGCCTTCGTCGCGGTGATGCTCGGGTCGGTTGCGTTCGACGGGCTCTCGCGGACGGAGCAGTGGGTGGACTTCCGCGCCAACCTCATGCGGCCCGTGATCGAGCGCTCGCTCTCGCTCGCGGACCTGCTCGGGACGCTTCTCAGCACGGCCGGCCTGCTCCTCTGCGTCCTCCTCGTCGCGGGCGCCTACCTCCTCGCCGTCCGCGCTGCGGCGGCCGCGACCGGCTACCGGGGCAGCCTCACGGACGCGTTCCTCCCGAGCCTCGTCCCGATCGCGCTCGCCTACGTGGTCGCGCACTACTTCTCGCTCGTCGTGCTGCAGGGCCAGTTCATGGCGCCGCTCGCCTCCGACCCCTTCGGCCGCGGCTGGGACCTCTTCGGGACGGCCGACGTGCGTCCCGACCTCGGCCTCCTGACACCGAACGTCGTCTGGTACGCCCAGGTGGCCGCGCTCGTGATCGGCCACGTCGCCGGCCTCGCGCTCGCCCACGACCGCGCCGTCGAGCTCTTCGAGTCGCCGCGCAAGGCAGCCGTCAGCCAGTACGCGATGCTGGCGCTGATGGTCGTCTACACCGTCGCCGGGCTCTGGCTCCTCTCGAGCGGGTAGGGCGCTACGAGTAGGCCTTGCGGGCCGCGTCCCAACGGGGGTCGTCCCAGCGGATCGTGTCCGGGTCCACTCGCCGGCGCTCGGCCAGCGCGAGCGTGAGGAGCTGGAAGGGGACGATGTCGACCGCGGGATGCTCGGTGGGGACGACCGTCGTCTCGGCGCCGATCTCGCCGAGCGCGCGGACGACGTCGGCGGCCCGCTCGGCGGCACGGCCCTCGCCCTCGAGCACGAAGACGCGGACGGTCTCGTCGATCGCCGCCAGATGCCCGTGCAGGATCTGCTCCGTGTGGTGGGCCTCGGCGGGCAGGTGGACGCCCTCGCGAAGCTTCAGGACGGCCTCTTGCGCGGTGGGCCAGTCGCGCCCTGCACCGACGACGACGATCCGCTCGTGGCCGGACGGCGCGAGCGGATCGTCCGCGATCACCCGCTCGACGGCAGCAGGCAGCCGGCTCACGTCGTCGCCGCGGAGTGCGGCGAGCGCAGCCACGGCAGCTGTGTAGCTCGCGGTGTGGCAATACGACTCCTCCACCTCGGGCGTGACGACGAGCACCTCGTCGGCCGCCTCCGCGAGCGGGCTCTCCTCCTTACCCGTCACGAGCCACATCGGCCCGTCGAAGGCCCGGACGGCTTCGAGCGCGAGCGCCGTCCCACCCTCGTGGCTGACGACGACGAGCAGGTCGGCCTGCGGCGGCGCGAGCACGGCCTCGAACGCCTGCACCGCCTCGCCGCCGGTCTGCGCGGCGTGGAACGAGGTGCCGCAGCCCGTGAAGACGACGCGTCCCGGCGGCAGGCGCCTCTCGCCGACCCGTTCGGGCACGCCCCGGAGCCATTCCGGCTGCGCGAAGACGGCCTTGCGGGTGAGGTCGCCGGGCACCGAGGCGGCGAAAGTACCATGCGGGAGATGGAGGGCTACCGCTTCACCGTCGCGCGCGACGTCGAGTTTCGGGACGTCGACGTCGCCGACCACGTCAACAACGCCATGTACCTGACCTACCTGGAGACCGCCCGGATCGCCTACCTCGCCGAGTCGCTCGGACCCGAGTTCGTCTACCAGCTCTCGCTCATCCTGGCCCGGATCACGGTCGACTTCCGCAACCCTGCCCGCTTCCCCGAGAGGCTCGAGATCGGCGCCCGCGTCACGCACGTCGGCACGAAGAGCTTCGACATGGAGCACGAGATCCGCGGCGGCGACGGGCGCCTCGTCCTCGAGGCCTCGTCCGTCCTCGTCGCCTACGACTACGAGGCCGACGCGTCCATGCCCGTCCCCGAGGACTGGCGCGCCCGCCTCGCCGCGTACGAAGAGAGGAGCTCTGTGGCCACCTGATGGCGAACGCCTTCGAGAAGACCACCCTGCCCAACGGCCTCCGGGTCGTGACGGCCGGCATGCCGGGCGCGAAGTCCGTCGCCTGCTTCGTCATGCTCGCCGCCGGCTCGCGCTACGAGACGCGCGAGACGAACGGCATCGCGCACTTCGCCGAGCACATGTTCTTCAAGGGGACGGAGAACCGCCCCACCGCCCGCCAAATCGCCGGCGAGATCGACTCGATCGGCGGCGAGTTCAACGCATTCACGGGCAAGGAGTACACCGGCTACTACGTCAAGTGCGCCGCCGAGCACCGCGACACGGCCCTGGACGTCCTCGTCGACATGCTCCGCCACTCGAAGTTCGACCCCGAGGAGATCGAGCGCGAGAAGGGCGTCATCGTCGAGGAGATGAACATGTACTACGACACGCCGCGCGACTACGTCGACGGCGTCTACGACGACCTCCTCTACGGCGACCAGCCCCTCGGCTGGGACATCATCGGGACGAAGGAGACGGTGCGCGCGGCCACCCGCGAGACGTTCCTCGACTACCTCGACCGCTGGTACCGCGGCCCCCGCATGGTCGCGGGCGTAGCCGGCGCGGTGGGCGCGGACGTGGTCGAGCGGCTCGCCGGGCTGCTCGGCGACGTCCCGAACGGCTCGACCGGCGACCCGGCGCCCGTCGAGTGGGAGCAGGAGACGCCGCGCGTCAAGGTGCACACGAAGACCTCGGATCAGGCGCACCTGCGGATCGGCGTCCACAGCTACCCGATCGGCCACCCCGACCGCTACGCGCTCATGCTCCTCGCCACGGCGCTGGGCGGCGGCATGTCCTCGCGCCTCTTCACCGAGGTGCGCGAGCGGCGCGGCCTCGCCTACTACATCTACGGTTACAACCAGGCCTACACGGACGCGGGCACGCTCTTCGCCCAGGGCGGCGTGGACATCAACCGGATCGACGACGCGGTCGCCACGATCGTGGGCGAGTTCGGGCGGATCGCGCGCGAGGAGATCGATCCGGACGAGCTCGAGAAGGCCCGCAACTTCGCGAAGGGCCGCCTCGTCCTCTCGCTCGAGGACCCGAAGGGGATGATCTCGTTCGCGCTCCGCGACGAGGTGCTCGAGGGACGCCTGCGCGAGCCGGACGAGGTGCTCGCCGCACTCGACCGCGTCACGTTGGAGGACGTCCACCGCGTCGCGCAGGACGTGATCCGCGACGAGCGGCTCAATCTCGCGCTGATCGGGCCCTTCGACGACGAGGAGCGCTTCGAGCGCCTGCTCGCGCTGGAGGTGCCGGCGTGACCCGCGAGCCGATGCGCTGCCCCAACTGCGGCTCGCGGCTCGTCGAGGTGGAGCGGAGCGAGATCCTCGTCGACGCCTGCCCCGAGTGCCGCGGGGTCTGGCTCGACCGCGGCGAGCTCGACAAGATCCTCGTCCGCGAGCGGCAGATGCGTGAGGGCGCCGACGAGGACTTCTTCGCCGAGGTCGAGGGCCGCCGGTCGCGCGGCTCCGCCGGCGCTCCTCCGAGCCAGGAGGACTACGACGACGAGCCGCGCCGCGGCCGCCGCAAGCGCAGCTTCCTCGAGGACCTGCTCGACTTCGACTGAGCGCCGCTCGTCGTCCCGAACCGGCACGTCCGGTCGCGACACGTCGGTGCCTGACCCCGGCACGTCCGGAAGGGGCTACGGGGCGAGGTCGTACGGGTAGTCCGTGATGACCTCGCAGCCGTCGCCGGTGACGAGGACGAGGTCCTCGAGGCGGCAGCCGCCGAAGCCCTTGCGGTAGAGGCCCGGCTCGACGGCGAGCACGTCTCCCGCGACGATCGCCTCCCCGCTGCGGCCGAGACCGGGCAGCTCGTGCACCTCGAGGCCGACGCCGTGCCCGAGGCTGTGGAAGAAGCCGTCCTCGAGCACCTCGCCGGGGAGCTTCGACAGCTGTGTCGGGTGGCCGTGCTCGGCGAAGAGGTCGCAGACGGCGCGGTGCGCCCCTGCGCCCGTCGCGCCGGGCCGGATGGAGGCGTAGGCGACGTCGAGCGCCTCCCGCACGAGCGCGTGGTACCGGACGAGCTCCTCGGGAGGCTCGCCGAGGCAGAACGTCCGGGTCATGTCGGCGTAGCAGCCGGACGCGGGGTCGCGCGGGAAGAGGTCGACGACGATCGGCTCTCCGGCAGAGATCGGCCCGTGGCCCGGCTCGTGCCCGACCGTCGTCTGCGGCCCCGAGGAGACGAGGACGAGATCGGGGGCGATGACGCCCTCGTCGCTGAAGACGCGCGAGGCGACCGTCTGCAGCTTCTCGCAGGTCGGCGCGGCGTCCCTGCGCAGCTCGGCGCGGATCGCGTCCATCGCCTTCTCGGCGGCGCGCTGCGCCCGCCGGATCCCGTCCAGCTCGGCCGGCGTCTTGACCCGGCGCCGCTCGTCGAAGAGCTCCCCCTTCGCCTCCACCTCGATCTCGTTCGCGCGCAGGTAGTCGGCCAGCTCGAGCGGGAAGTCCCGCGGCGTGAAGGCGGATTCGACGCTCGCGCGCCTGCACGCCCGCAGGACGAGCTCCGGCGTCATCGCGTGCCACGAGAGGCCCTGCCCGATCAGCTCGTCGAGGCCGAGCTCCTCGAACGGCACGGTGTCGAGCCCGTCCACGCCGGCCAGCCGGGGAATCTCGAGCGAGCCGACGAACGCCGTCCGCGTCCCGTTGCGCTCCACGTAGACGAACGGGTCGGGGACCGACACGGGGATCTCGTGACGCAGCTCGGGCGAGCGCACGGTGTCGCCGAAGATGAGGACGTCCGGCACGGCACCGCCGATGCTACCGCGTGCGGGTAGATTCACCCTCATGGAAGAAGTGCTCGGGCGGGCACGGCGGCTGGTCGGCCTCTACGAGGAGGAGGTCGCCCGGGCGATCCCAACGGGAACCCGGCTCTTCGACGCCCACGTCCACGTGGGCCGGGACATCGACGGGATGTCGGCGCCCTACGAGGAGCTGGAGACGTTCCTGCGCGGCTCCGGGGTCGAGCGCGCGTTCGCCTTCTGCATGGACGAGCCCGACCGGGAGCCGGCCTTCCGGGCCCCGAACGACCGCACCCTCGCCGCTGCCGAGCGCTCCGGCGGCCTCCTCGTCCCCTTCGTGCGGCTCGACCTCGCCGAGGCGCCGCTCGAGGAAGCCCGGCGCTGCCTCGACCGCGGGGCGCGCGGCATCAAGCTCCATCCGCGCGCGCAAGGCTTCTTGCTCAACGACGAGCGTCTGGCGCCGATCTTCGCGCTGGCCGCGGAGCGTCGCGTGCCCATCCTCATCCACGGCGGCCGCGGGCTGCCGCCGATCGCCGACCACCTCCGCCGCCTGCACGACGCCTACCCGGAGTCGCGGCTCATCATCGCCCACGCGGGCATCGCCGACCTGGCGGCGCTCTCGGACTGCTTCGGCGGCCGGGAGGGCGTCTACTTCGACACCTCCGTCTGGAGCGCGATTGATCTCCTGGACATGTTCTCCCGGGTCGCGCCCGAGCAGGTGCTCTACGCCTCCGACTTCCCCTACGGCCAGCAGCCGGGCTCCCTCCTCCTCGCCGTCCGCACGGCGCGCCTTGCCGGCCTCCCCGACCGGGAGCTCGCGGCGATGCTCGGCGCCTCGGCGGCCCGGATCGCCGACGGCGAGCCGCAGACGGCCCTCTCGGCGCCCAAGCGGATCGATCGTCTCGCCCAGCCGCTCGCGTTCGCGCGCATCCACCACTACCTGGCGATGGCGGCTCCGCTTCTCTGGACGCGGCAGGCGGACACGATCGGCGTCCTCGGGCTGGCGCTGAACGCCTGCGCCGAACGGGACGGCCATGTCGAGGCCCGCGAGCGCATCGCCGACCTCCTGTCCACCGCGCGCGACCTGTGGCGCTCGCTCCCAGAGACCGAGGACGAGACGGAGCGCCGGCGGCTCTCGCGGGCGACGTTCCGGCTCGTCCACGTGGCGGACATCCTCACGCTGACCCTGGATGCGGCCCTTGACTGAGTTGCTCGTCAACGGCGGTCGCCACGAGGTGAACGGCTCCGTGCTGACGACGCTGGCGGAAGCCCTCCGCGGCCACCTCGGGCTCACCGGAACGAAGGTCGCCTGCGGCGAGGGGCACTGCGGCGCGTGCACGGTCCTGCTCGACGGGGAGCCTGCGCTCTCCTGCATCACGCTCGTCGAGGCGGTGGGCGAGCGCGAGGTGACGACGATCGAGGGCCTACGCGACCACCCGCTCGTGGAGGCGTTCGTGCGCGCGGACGCCGTCCAGTGCGGTTTCTGCACGCCCGGGCAGATCGTCTCCGCCGCGGCGCTCGTGCGCGAGCTGCCGAATCCGACCCGCGAGCAGGTGCGTCACGCCATGGCCGGAAACCTCTGCCGCTGCGGGACGTACCCGAAGATCGAGGAGGCCATCTCGACGTGGCAAGGCTGATCCGCACCGAGAAGGAGGTCGAGGGCCGCTACACGGAGCAGTGGGTCGTGGTCGAGGAGGACCCGCTCGACCGGTGGCCCGAGGGGCCGCTCGAGGTCGTCGGGCGGCCTGCCGCACGTGTGGACGGGCTCCAGCGGGCCCGCGGCGAGGCGCGGTACACGGCCGACCTCGCGCTCCCCGGGATGCTGCATGCGGCGGTCCTCCGCAGCCCGCACGCACACGCGCGCGTGCGGCGGCTCGATCTCGCGCCCGCGCTCGAGGCGCCGGGCGTTCGGGCGGCGGTCGGGCCGGGCGACTGCAGCGTCCTCGTCGAGGAGGCGGGCTACCAGGGAGCGCCGGTCGCCGCGGTCGCGGCCGACACGTTCTCGGAGGCGCAGGCTGCGCTCGCGCGCATCCGCGTCGAGTGGGAGGTGCTCGAGCGGCTGCTCGACCCCGAGGAGGCCGTCGCGCGCGGCGAGCTGATCGAGGAGGCGAGCCGCTACGAGCGCGGCGACGTCGAGCGGGGCCTCGCCGGGGCCGACGTCCTCGTCGAGGCCGAGTACCGGACGGCCACCGTCCTCCACAACGCCCTCGAGACGCACCAGGCGGTGTGCGAGTGGGAGGGCGACGGGCTCACCGTCTACGTCTCGACCCAGTGGATCTGGGGCGTGCGCAAGGACGTGGCGAAGCGCCTCGGGCTGCCGCCCGACAAGGTCCGCGTCGTCTGCGAGTACATGGGCGGCGGCTTCGGCGCGAAGAACGACCCCGGCGATCACACGTACGTCGCCGCGGAGCTCGCGCGCCGCACGGGCCGCCCCGTCCGCTGCGCGCTGACCAGGCGCGAGGAGAACCTCGCCAGCGGCAACCGCCACGCGACCGTCCAGCGGCTGCGGGCCGGCGCAAAGGCCGACGGCACGCTGACGGCGCTCGAGGGCGAGTTCACGATGGCGGTCGGCTGGGACGGCTTCGTCAGCTCGACGGCGGGCCCGATGAAGATGCTCTACGGCTGCGAGAACGTCCGCACCGTGGAGCTGGGGGCAAAGCTGACCACGGGCCCGAACGACGCCTTCCGGGCGCCCGGCTTCGTCGAGGGGACGTTCGGGCTCGAGTGCCTGCTCGACGAGCTGGCCGCGAAGCTGGAGCTCGACCCGCTCGTGCTGCGGCGACGGAACGGCGCCGAGGCCGACCCGGTCAACGGACGCCCCTTCTCCGCCAAGAACCTCGCCGAGTGCTACCGGCGCGCCGAGCCGCACTGGGCCCGGCGCGAGGCGGTGCGGGCGCGCTCCGAGGGGCCCTGGCGACGCGGCGTCGGCCTGGCGAGCCAGATCTGGTACGGCGGGGGCGGCCCGCCCTCCTACGCCTGGGTGCGTGTCGGCTCCGACGGGCGCGCGAGCGTCCTCACGGCGATGCAGGACATCGGCACCGGCACGCGGACGGCCATGGCGCAGATCGCAGCGGAGGAGCTCGGGCTCCCGCTCGAGCGGGTCTCGGTGTCGCTCGGCGACTCGTCCCGCGGGCCGTACGCGGCGATCTCCGCCGGCTCGTCCACGACGCCGAGCATGGGCCCGGCCGTGCGCGCCGCGGCGGCGGACGCAGCCCGCCAGATCGTCGAGATCGCGGCCCAGCGCTTCGAGGTCGAGCAGCGCGTCCTCTCCCTGCGCGGCGGGCGACTCGTCTCGGAGGACGGAGCCTCGTGGGCGCTCGAGGACGTGACCGGTCTCCTCGAGGACGGCCAGATCCTCGGCAAGGGGTCGCGCGGCCCGAATCCGACCGGGATGCGCGTGCTCACGTTCGGCGTCCAGGTGGCCGAGGTGGCCGTCGACGTCGAGACTGGCGAGGTCCGCGTCGAGCGGATCGCGGCCATCCACGACGTCGGCCGGGTCGTCAACCCGCTCGGCGCCTCCAGCCAGGTCGAGGGAGGCATCATCCAGGGGATCGGGCACACGCTCTCGGAGCAGCGCCTGCTCGACCCCGGGAGCGGCCGGGCGCTCACCGTGACGCTGGACGCCTACAAGCTGCCCACGATCGCGGACGTCCCGGAGATCGTGACCGATCTCCTCGACGTGCCCGACGCGCACCTGACGAGCCTCGGCAGCAAGGGGCTCGGCGAGCCGCCGATCATCCCGACCGCCGCGGCGATCACGAACGCGATCCGCGACGCGACCGGTGCCGACGTCCGCTCGCTCCCCATCACGCGCGAGGAGATGCTGCGAGCGCTCAGGGAGGCGCGTGAGCGCGCGTTCGCTCTCTAGGCCGGCGAGCCTCGAGGCGCTGGACGAGACGGGCGTGCCGCTCGCCGGCGGCACGGAGCTGGTCCCGCTCGTCCGCGACGGCCTGGTCGAGGCGGAGACGCTCGTCGACGTCCGGCCGCTCCTGCCACGCGGGATCGAGGCGGGCGGAACCAGCATCGGGGCGGGAACCACGCTGGCGGACGTCGAGCACTCCGGTGAGGTGCCGAACGCGCTGCGGGAGGCGTGCCGCCTCGCCGCCTCGCCGCAGCTGCGCGCGATGGGGACGATCGGCGGCAACCTCCTCCAGGCGACCCGCTGCTGGTACTGGCGGCTCGCGTTTCCCTGCTACCTCCACGGCGGCGACCGCTGCCTCGCGCGCGAGGGCGAGCACCGGGAGCACGCGATCTTTGCCGTGGAGCCGTGCGCGTCGGCACATCCGTCCGACCCCGCCGCCGCGCTCCTCGCGCTCGGCGCGGTCGTCGAGACGACCCGTCGCCGCCTTCCGCTGGCCGAGCTCTACCGCCTGCCGACCGAGGACGACCGGAGCCTGACGACGCTCGCCGGCGGTGAGCTGATCCTGCGCCTGCAGCTCGAGGAGCCCGACGCGAGCGTCTACCTGAAGGCGATGGACCGGCAGCGGTGGAGTTTCCCGCTCGTAGGCGTCGCCGCGGCGCGCTACGGGAAGGAGACGCGGCTCGCGCTCGCCGGCGTCGCTCCGATCCCCTGGGCGCTCGGCTCCCCCGCCGACCTGGACGCCGCGACCCCGCTTCCCGGCACCGGCTACAAGGTCGAGATCGCGCGCGTCCTCGTCGACCGGGCGCTGGCCGCCGTCTCCTAGGGCCATGACAGGGGTCAGACCCCGGACGTGGCCGGAAGGAACGGCTTGCGGCAAGAGCCCTGCTCACGGGCGCAACGACGGCCGACCACTCCCCGGGCCTAGGTGGCTCGAAAGGTCGTGACCAGGGGTCAGACCCCTGACATGTCCGTAGCGGCCGTCGTGCTCGCCGCCGGGGAGGCGTCCCGGTTCGGAGCGCCGAAACAGCGCCTCCTCCTGCCGCGCGTGCTCGCTCGCCTCGCAGAGACGCGTCTCGACGATGTCGTCGTCGTGGCCGGCGCGCACCCACTCGGGGACGCCGCGGGAGCGGCGCGCATCGTCGAATGCCCCGGCTGGGAGCGCGGGCCCGGCGCCTCGCTTCGTTGCGGCCTCGCTGCCCTCGACGCTGCGACGAAGGCGGCGGTCGTCGTCCTCGCGGACGGCCCGGACCTCGCCCCCGAGGCCGTCGAGCGCGTCGTCGCCGCCTGGCAGGCTGGAGCGGGTGCCCTCGTCGCCGCGAGCTACGGCGGCGACCGCGGGCACCCGCTCCTGATCGGCCGGGAGCGCTGGAGCGACGTGCCGGACGAAGGCCTGCGGGCCCTCGACGCCGTGCTCGTCCCCTGCGACGACCTCGGCGCTCCGGGGGACGTGGACACGAGAGCGGACCTGGGCCTGTCGTGAGACGCAGGCTCCTACGGCCGGCGATCCTCATCCCGGCGCTCGTTCTCCTCGCGCTCGGCGCCGGCATCGCCTACGCGGCCTGGACGCAGCTCGACGCCGGCCGCATCGACGCCAACGAGGAGATCCTCACCTCGCTCCCGTCGTATCCGGGCTCGGAGGAGATCGACCGGCTGACGCAGACGGGCGCCGACGGCTCGCTCCCGATCCCGGACGAGGTGGTCACGAGCATCCTCTACGCACCGCCGGGCGACGCTTCCCAGGCGGACGTCGTCGAGTTCTTCGTGGACGCCATGACACCGGAGTGGAGCGCGCGCACGACCAGCGTCACCGTGACCGAGGAGGACGCCTCGCCGGCCGGCGCCTCCGCCTTCCGAGTCGACTTCTCGCGCGGTGAGGACTGCGTCCGGCTCCTGACGTACGGCATGGCGCCCGGGCATCTCGGGCGCCGGACCTTCGCGCTCTCCGCGGAGGCCGGCGAGGGCCCCTGCGAGGAGCCGTGAGCAGCGCTCAAGCGGACTCGTTCCCTGCCGATGAGATAGGCAGGGTGGAACCGCTCGTCGCCGAACACTAGGTCGCCGCATGGAGGCTCACGCCGCACACTCGCCGCTGGTCGCGGCGCGCCTGCGCCGGCGGCTGTCCCTCGAGGAGGCCGCGGCGCGCGCGAGCCTCGACGTCGACGCGGTCAAGAACCTCGAAGAGGCCCGCACCTACGTCTTCCCTTCGGCGGCCGACGCGCTCGCGGCGGCGGTCGTCTACGCCTCCGCCCTCGGGATCGGCGAGCGGGAGGCGCGCGAGCTGGCCGGTCTCCCCGTCGAGTCCGTCGTCGAGCGCTGGTCCCTGCGCCGCTGGGCGATCGTGACGGCGTTCGTCGCCACGGTCGCGGGGCTCATGATCTTCGTCCTGCGACCGCAGTTCCTCCCGGCGGAGGCGCCGGTCGCAGCGCCCGCGGCGCCGAGGGTCGCTGCCGCACCGCTCCCCGAGCGCTGGGAGATCCAGGTCGACGTCTACAACGGCACGACTCGCGGCAGCGCCGCCGCCGGGCTCGCGAACGAGATCGCGGGTCTCGCCTACCGGATCGGCGAGGTCGGCAACGCCGACCGGCGCAACTACACGGAGACCCGGGTGTACTACCCGCCCGGAGCAGACGCCATCGCGCACCGCCTCGCCGGCGAGCTCGGCGTCGGCACGACCGCGCTCCCGGGCGGCGACGAGGAGCGCCGCCTCGTCGTGATCGTCGGCCGGGCCGGGGGCTCGTAGCCTCGAGCTACGTGAGCGGCGTCCGCAGGTTGGCGAGCCGCGCCTTCAGCTCCGGCGACATCTCCTCGGCGCAGGCGCCGCGGACGTAGCGGCGGAGGCTCTCCTCGAAGCGGTAGCGCTTCTTGCAGTAGCCGCAGTCCGCGAGGTGCGACTCCGCCTCGCGCCGCTCGGAGTCGTCCAGCTCGCGGTCGAGGTACGGCTGAAGGAGCTCCTCGCACTTCTCGCAGATCATCTCGAACCCGGTCACGCATCCTCCCCGACGGCGGTCTCTGCGAGCTCGCTCTTCAGAATCCTACGTCCTCGATGCAGACGTGACATGACGGTCCCGATCGGTACGTCGAGGATCTGCGCCGCCTCCTGGTAGGAGAAGTCGCCGATGTCGACGAGGACGATCACGTCGCGAAAGTCGTGAGGCACGCTCGAGAGGGCGCTCACGATCGAGTCCTGCGAGAGCCGCTCGACGATGCGAGCCTCGTCCTCGGCGCCGGTCGTCTCCTCGAGGCGGTTGTAGAGGAAGTAGTCGCCCTCCTCCATCGGCTGCATGTCGGGGCTCCGCTGCTGGCGCCGCCCGCGGTCGATGTTGAGGTTCGTCAGGATGCGCATCAGCCAGGCGCGCAGGTTGGTGCCGGGGGTGTACGAGCGCCAGCTGCGAAAGGCGCGCGCGTACGTGTCCTGCACGAGATCCTCGGCCTCCTCGCGGGTGCCCACGAGCCGGCGCGCAACGCGGTAGACCTGGTCGGCCAGCTCGAGCACTTCCTCCTCGAAGCGGACGCGGTCGCGCGCCTCGGTCGCGAGGCGGCGGGCGTCGGTCTCTGCCTCTGCCATCCGCCGGACACTAACAAGCAAACGCCCTGCTTCCGGCCGCTATTCCGGCGCTCGGCTCAGGCCGCCGGACGAAGACGGAAGCCGGCGCGGTCGAGCGCGGCGAGGATCTCGTCGCGTCCCACGCGCTGCTCGTCCCAGGCCAGCGTCACGTCGCCCATGAGGGTCGCGTTGGCCGCTTCGATCCCGTCCAGGCCGCGTAGCGCCGCACCGAGGCGCATGACGCAGCGCTCGCAGCGGATCCCGCTCACCTGGATCGTCTCCGACCTCACGACTCGAGGCCATCGTACGTGAGCTCGACGAGGCGGCGGCTCAGCGACTCCAGGCCGTCGGCCCGGCCCGTGGCGAGCTGCTCTCCCGCCTGGTCGAGCCCCTCCAGCCCGGCGAGCAGGCCGGCGCAGCCGAGCCGGTCGGCGGTGGGCTCGAGCTGCGCGAGGAGCTCGGCGAGCAGCTCCGCCGGCTCGCACAGCCGCGCGCCGTCCGGGTGCACGAGGCCGGCCGCACGCCCGAAGCGGGAGGCCGCCCAGCGGTTCTGCGCGTAGACACCTCGGTGTGCGGGCGGCCCGTTCGGATCGGCCCAGGCGACGAGCGCCTGCGCGAGCGCCGCCAGGGCGGCGGTGCCCGCGAGCCGGGTCGGTTGATCCGGCATCCGCACCTCGAGCGTCCCGAGGCGAGGGTGCGGGCGGACGTCCCACCAGAGCCGCATGAGATCGTCGGCGAGCCCCAGCTCGACGAGCGATCCGGCGAAGCGGGCCCAGGCGTCGTAGGACTCGAAGACGGGCGGCGCGCCACTCCGCGGCAGGAGACCGAGGAGCTCCGCGCGCGTCGAGGCGAGCTCGGTCTCGGCACCGGCCAGGTACGGCGAGTTGGCGGAGAGCGCCAGCACGAGCGGCAACCACGGCAGCACCGCCTCCAGCCGCCCCATGCACTCGGCGGGGCTGCCGACGCCGACGTGCACGTGCAGCCCGCAACAGTGCTGGCGGCGCGCGGAGGGACCGGCGTACTCGGCGAAGCCCCGGAGCGGTGCCTTCTCGGTGACGGGCTGCTCCTCGGGCACCGCGCTCGGCCAGGTGCCGGCGGCGGCGAGGTCGAGCCCGTGCGCGCGGAGCCGTCGCCGCGCCTCGAGGCGCAGCTCGCCGAGCTCCGCGACGGCCTCGCCCACGCCGGCGCAGACGCCCGTGTTGAGCTCGAGCATCGTCGTGAAGAGCTCCGCCTTGAAGCGTCTCCCGTCGAGCACGCCGGCCGGGACCGGCGCCGGCGCGAGCGTCTCGGCGTCGACGACGAAGAGCTCCTCCTCGAGGCCGACCGAGAAGGCGGGCGAGCGGCCGAACCGATGCGCGAGCACGGCCGGGGAGTCTAGGACGGCTTGCTGGAGGAGAGAGGTGGTCGGAGGCCCGGGCAGGCAGGACGGGCCTCCGACCGGTCAGCCCCTGGGGGGAGGGGCCGCGGGCGCGCTAGCCGCCGGGCTGGGCCGGCTGGCGCCCGAGCGTGACATTGACAGTTCGTTCGGACTCACCCCGTCGGATTTCCAGCGTCATGGAGTCTCCAGGGTTCTTGTCCATGATCACACGGCGCAAATCATCGGGACTGGCGACGTCCTGGCCGTCGGCGCTCGTGACGATGTCGCCGCCGAGCACGTAGCTCGTGCCGTCCACGATCACCTGCTGGTCGCCGCCCTGGAGCCCCGCCTCGTCCGCCGGGCTCGACGGGACGACGTCGACGATCAGCACGCCGGCGTCCACGGGGAGCCGGAAGGTCTCCGCGAGGCTCTCGTCGACGGCCTGCATCCGAACTCCCAGGAAGGCGTGCTCGACCTTACCGCTTTCGAGGATCTGGGAGACGACCTCCTTGACGGTGTTGATGGGAACGGCGAAGCCGATGCCCACGTTGCCGCCGCCGCTCGAGGCCTCGATCTGCGAGTTGACGCCGATCACCTCTCCCTCGGCGCTCAGGAGCGGGCCGCCCGAGTTGCCGCGGTTGATGGGCGCATCCGTCTGGATCACCTTGTCGATCGTGTAGCCGTTCGGGGCGGTGATCTCTCGCTGGAGGGCGCTGACGATTCCGGCGGTCACCGTCCGCTCGAGGCCGAACGGGTTCCCGATGGCGACGACCGCGTCCCCGACGCGCACGACGTCCGAGTTCCCTAGGGGGAGGGGAGTCAGGGCTCGTGACTGCGCGCCGATCTTGAGGACGGCGAGGTCGGTGGAAGGATCGCTTCCGACGACCCTCGCCGGGACGCGATCGTCGCCCGAGAAGTTGACCTCGACCTCCCGCGCGCCCTCGATCACGTGGTAGTTCGTGACGATGTGGCCCTGCTTGTCGATCACGAAGCCGGAGCCGAGCGAGGTGGCGTTCTGGGGGCCGAAGAAGGGGTCGTCCGAGACGACCGACGTCGAGCTGACCTGCACGACGCCGGGTCCCGTCTGCTCGTAGATCTCCTGGACGGTCTTCCCGCCCTCGTCGGCGGCCCGGAGGCGCGTCGCCCCCTCGCCGTCCGCCACGGTGGAGACCACCGTGGTCGTGCCGCCGTCGCCGGCGCCGACCGCGGCGCCGATCCCGACCGCGGCGCCGCCCCCGAGCAGCGCCGCGAGGAAGAGCGCCGCGCCGCGAGTCCACGAGCCGAAACTCATGACCTTCTTATAGCCCGAGGCCCGTGAAGTCCCGGTTGAGGCGGGTTAAGAGGGCGTTAAGCGCCCCCGTACCCCGTCAGTCCGCGAGCTCGGGGTGGCGGACGACGACTCGGTGCTCGCGATGGCGGATCGCCTCGTACGCCACCACCAGCGAGCACACCGCGCTCACGAGGGCGAGCGCCGCGAGTGCCGGAATCGCGATCGCAGCCGGGATGAGGGCGAGCAGCACGAGCGCTCCCACCGTCCGCCGGCGGAAGACTCGGCCGGTCGTCTGGAAGAGGGACGCGACATGCCCGAGCAGGTACAGCGAGACGCCCGCGCACAGCGCGACGGCCGGCACCGTTTCGAGCGGCGCGCCGACGTCGTGGAGCGCCGCCTCGAGACCGAGGGCGAAGAGGACGATGCCGGCGACCATCGGTAGGTGGAGGTAGCTGTAGGACTGCAGCGCGAGCCGTGCCTGCTCGACGCCGCTCGCCTGCCTGAGCCGCGCGCGGGTGAAGATCGCGGCCACGTCGAAGTAGAGCCACCAGAGCGCGAAGACGACGCCGATGCCGAGCGCCGCCGCGACCATCACGCCCGGGACCAGCTCGAGCCCGGCGCCGACGCCGATGGCGACGATCGACTCGCCGAGCGCGATCAAGATGAACAAGCCGTGCCGCTCGGCGAAGTGCTCCGGCGCGATCCACCAGCCGCGGAGCCCTCGCACGGCCGGGCCGAAGTAGTCGACGGCGAGCGCGAGCACCCACACCCCGATGCGTCCGTCCCCCTCGAGGAAACCGGCCACCAGCAGCAGCGACGCGCCGAGAAGCTCGGTCGGCACGAGGCGGCCGAGCGCGCTGCGAAGGTCCGGGTCGTCGCGGCTGACGATCGCGTAGAGAGCGAGGTGGAGGACGCGGACGAGCAGGTAGGCGACGCCGAACACCACCCCGTCGTCTCCGAACGCGCCCGGCACCGCCAGGGCGACGCCGAACATCGCGGCCATCGAGGCGAGCATCGCCAGCCTGACCCCGCCCTCGTCGACGTCGATCGTGCTCGTCAGCCACGCGTATCCGCTCCACGCCCACCAGAGCGCCGCGAGAACGAGCATCCCACGGAGGACCCCGCCCCACGTCGGGTCGTCGACGAGCAGGCTGGTGACCTGCGTGAACGCGAACACGAAGACCAGGTCGAAGAAGAGCTCGAGCGGAGTGACTCGATGCTCGTCGCCGTGCTCGAGCTCGCGCTCGGCGTCGGACACGCGCGGAGCCTAGCCCGGAGAGCCGGGCGCGCGTGAGGCGGCTACCACTTCGAGCGGCGGCCGCGCCTGCTCGTGTAGACGAGCTTCGCCCTGGCCGAGGGCATGCCCGCCCGCTCGAACTGTTCCCGGTGGCCGAGGCGACCCGCGACGCGGCTCGTGTCGGCCTGCTGCTCGGGGAGCACGAATGTGACCGCGATTCCGCTCTTGCCCGCGCGGCCGGTGCGACCCGTGCGGTGGAGGTATCCCTTGTCCTCCTCCGGCGGGTCGAAGTTGATCACGTGCTCGACGTCGTCGATGTCGAGGCCGCGGGCCGCCACGTCGGTGGCGACGAGCACCGGCGCCCTGCCGCTCTCGAAGCGCTCGAGGGCGCGCTGCCGCGCGCGCTGGGCCATGTCGCCGTGCATCGCCTCGGCCTTCACCCCATGCCGGGCGAGCCGCCGGACGAGCCGGTCGGCGCCGCGCTTCGTGCGCACGAAGACGAGTGTCCGGCCGGGAGCGGCGCGCAGGTGCTCGACGAGCGTCTCGACCTTGCTGTCCGTGCTCACGGGGACGAAGCGGTGCTCGATCTCTCCTTCGGCCTTGTCGGCGGAAGCCTGGGCCGAGAAGTTGGACGCGCCGCTCGTGTAGGCGCGAGCGAGCTCGCCGACCTCGCCGTCGAGCGTCGCGGAGAAGAACATCGTCTGCCGGTTGCGCGGCACGCGGCGAACGATGCGGTCGACCTGCGGCTTGAAGCCCATGTCGAGCATCCGGTCGGCCTCGTCGAGAACGAGGATGCGGATGCGGGAGAGGTCGATCAGCCGGCGCTGTGCGAGGTCCTCCAGACGTCCGGGCGTGGCGACGACCACGTGCGCCGTGCGCGCCTTGTCGGCCTGCTTGCGGAGCGGGACGCCACCGTACACGGCGGCGACGCGCAGGCCATTGACCGGCGCGATGGACTCGAGCGCGTCGGTCACCTGGCCGGCGAGCTCGCGGGTTGGGACGAGCACGAGCGCGCTGGGACGGGCGTCCTCGCTCGTCGTGCGCTCGACGATGGGGACGGCGAAGGCGAGGGTCTTGCCCGAGCCCGTGGGCGACTTCGCGAGAACGTCGAGGCCCGCGAGCGCGTCCGGGAGGACGAGCGACTGGATCTGGAACGGCTCCATGATGGAGCGGGCGGCGAGCGCATCGGCAACGGACGCCGACACGCCAAGGCCGCGAAAAGACTGCTGAGGCACGTTGTTCGACTCCTTCTTCGGTTCGAGACTCGCCTGGCCCGAACGCCCGAAGGTGGAACGAGAAGCTCATCTCACGGCCGGCGGACTGCCGACCTGGTGCCTGCAGCGTAGCAGTGCCCGCTACAGTCGCGGCCGGGGACACACCGCGACAGAGGAGGACGCATGGCCACCGAGCGCCACGCCGAGGTCAGCTGGCAGGGGAGCCTCACGGAGGGGAGCGGGAGGATCGAGCGTGTCGGCACCGGCGCGTTCGGGCCGCTCGACGTGACCTGGGCGGCCCGCGCCGAAGAGCCCGAGCACCTG
This sequence comes from Gaiellaceae bacterium, assembly GCA_035711645.1. Classification (GTDB taxonomy): domain Bacteria; phylum Actinomycetota; class Thermoleophilia; order Gaiellales; family Gaiellaceae; genus JAIBJN01. Next base: position 5,167 of record DASTBX010000047.1, on the reverse strand, counting down.
ACGAGCCCCGAGGAGCTGATCGCGGCCGCGCACGCCGCGTGCTTCTCGATGGCGCTCTCTCTCGAGCTCGCCGAGCGCGGCAACGCGCCCGAGCGCCTCGAAACCCGCGCGGACGTCAGGTTCGAGCCGGGGACCGGGATCACGAGGATCGCGCTCGCGGTGCGCGGACGCGTTCCGGGCCTCGACGAGGGCGGCTTCCGGCAGGCTGCCGAAGGCGCCAAGAGGGGCTGCCCCGTCTCCCAGGCGCTCGCCGGCGTGCCCGAGATCACGGTCGAAGCGACGCTCGAGAGCTAGACGCTCGGCCGGGGCGTTACGATCGGCCGGTGTGGGGTAGCCCGCTCCTCTACGAGCGCCTCAGCTGGCCGGAGGTCCGCCGCGCGGCCGGCGAGGAGCGCGTCTGCCTGATCCCCGTCGCGACACTCGAGGACCACGGGCCGCACCTGCCGATCGACACGGACCTGCGCATCACGGCGGAGGTCTGCCGCCGCACGGCGGAGGCGGCGCCGGAGGAGGTCGTCCTGCTTCCGCCCATCCCGCACGGCTACTCGCCCCACCACATGGACTTCCCGGGGCCGATCACGATCGGCTGGGACACGTTCGTGCGCTACTGCACCGACGTCGGCACCTCGCTCGCGCGGCACGGCTTCCGGCGCATGCTCTTCCTGAACGGCCACGGCTCGAACCAGAACCTCGTCGAGACGGCAGCGCGCCTCGTGAACGTCGAGTATCCGGATGTCCTCGCCGCGGCCGCGTTCTACCTCTCGGGCAGGCGCTCGCTCGCCCGCGTCGAGAAGCTCCGAGACTCGGAGCGCGGCGGCATGGGCCACGCGTGCGAGCTCGAGACGTCGATCTACCTCGTGCTCGACCCCGACGCCGTCGACATGGAGAAGGCCGTGGACGAGCGCGGCTTCCCGGCCGGCGAGCACGCCTTCATGGACTGGGCCGACGGCCCGCTCAAGGTGATGCCCTGGTGGTCCTCCTTCTCGGCAACCGGCGTGCAGGGCGACGCGACCAAGGCGACCGCGGAGAAGGGGGAGGCGCTCCTCGAGGCGGCCGTGGAGGAGTGCATCGGCTTCGTCCGGGAGCTGCTCGCCTGGCCGCTCCCCGAGCGGGGCGAGCCGCGGGAGACGCCGTGACCCCCCCGCCCATCCCGCTGGTCCGCGTGGAGGGCTCGCACCCCGAGGTCGGCCGGCAGGTCGGCGCGGCCACCGAGAGCGCCGTCCGGCGCGTGCTCGCCGGCACCTCCTTCGACACTGAGCTCGTCGGGCGCTACCGCGCGGTGACGCTCGAGCACCTTCCGTGGGTCGTCGAGGAGCTGGACGGCGCGGCGGCGGGCGCCGGCGTCGACTCGCTCGCCGTCTTCGCCGCCTCGATCGAGGAGCTCGCCCCCGCCGAGGCGCCCACGGGCTGCAGCGACCTCGTCGTCACGGAGGACCGCACCGAGAACGGCCACCTCCTCGTCGCCCACAACAACGACCTCTACGCGGAGGACGAGCAGGACCTCGTGGCGATCGAGTGGCGCGTCCCCGGCGAGCCGGTGGCGTTCACCATCGGAACCGGACCCTGGATCAGCGTCGGCTGGAACGGCGCCGGCCTCTCGGTGACCGGCAACGAGCTCTCGCCGAACGACGAGCGAGTCGGCATCCCGCGGCTCCTGCAGATGCGCGACGTGCTCACGCGGCGCACGATCGCCGAGGCGGTCGAGGCGGTCCTCCACCCCGCGCGGGCCTCCTCCTACAACTGGGTCTTCGCCCACCGCGACGGCGGCGCGCTCAACGTCGAGGGCTCTGCGACCCGGGCCGGCTTCGACGACGCCGGCGCCGCCGGGTTCATCGCCCACACGAACCACTACGCGCGCGAGGACATGCGGGGCTTCGAGAGCTCCGCCCACGTCGCCGACTCGACCGAGCGGCTGGAGCGGGCGCGGGAGCTCGCCGCCCGCGACGGCTTCACCGTGGACGCGCTCCGTGCCGCGCTCGCCGACCACGAGGCGCTCTGCCGCCACGGCGAGGGGGCGAAGGTCGTGAAGACGGTCTTCTGGTGCGTCGCCGACGTGACCGCGGGCGAGATCACGTACGGCCGCGGCAACCCCTGCGACTCGGAGCCGCAGGTCTACCGCTTCGGGCGCACGTGAACGGGGCCACCCTGCTCCCGCCGCCGCTTCCGGACGGCGGCACGATCGGCGTCCCCGCGCCCGCGAGCCCGTACGTCAACCGCTCGGACGTCCTGCGCGGGGTCGAGTGGTGGGAGGCACGCGGCTACCGCGTCAAGCTCGCGCCCGGCGCCTTCGACCGCGACGACTACGTCGCCGGCGATCCCCTCCGGCGCGGCGCCGACGTCACCGCGATGTTCGCCGACCCCGAAGTGCATGTCGTCCACTGCCTCCAGGGCGGCTTCGGCTCGGCCCAGGCGATCCCGCACGTCGACTTCGACGTGATCGCGGCAAGCCCGAAGCCGTTCGTCGGCTTCTCCGACATCACGGCGCTCCACGTGGCCATCAGGCAGCGGACGGGCCTCGCCACCTTCTACGGGCCGGGCCTCACCGGTGTCGGCGACCCCGAGACGACCTCCTTCACGCGCGAGCGCCTGCTGGCCGCCCTCCGCGGCGGCGCCGCCGGCCCCGTGCCGGCGAACCCGGACGACCCGTACACCCGGACGCTCCGGGCCGGGACGGTGACAGCGCCGCTCGCCGGCGGCTGCCTCTGGCTGCTCCTCCAGACGATGGGAACACCCTGGGAGGTCGATTTGGACGACGCCATCTTCTTCTTCGAGGACTACGACGCGCCGCCCTGGTACGTGGACGGCATGCTGACCCAGCTCGCGCACGCCGGCAAACTCCGGCAGGTCCGCGGAGTCGTAGTCGGTGACATGGAGAAGTGCGACTGGCGCGAGGAGCGGGCCGAATGGCCGCGGACCCGCTCCATCGAGGACGTGCTCGAGGTTCACCTGGAGCCCCTCGGCGTGCCCGTGCTATACAAGCTTCCCTTGGGGCACGGGAAGCACCTGGCGACGATCCCGCTGGGCGTCACCGCGACGCTCGACGCCGACGCGCGGACGCTGACCTTCGAGTCGCCCGGACTCACCGCGGGGGGAGAGGGAGCATGAGATGACGAAGCGCGCGCTGTGGATCCTCGCGCTCCTCGCGCTCGTCCTGACCGCCGCGAGCTGCGGCGGCTCGGACGACGAGGGCGAGGGGACGGGCACGGGAACGACGGAAGGCGAAGAGGCGGAGATCGTCGAGGGAGGCATCCTCCGCGTCGGGACGACCGGCGAGATCGACTCCATCAACCCCTTCGTGGCCTTCAACGCGGAGGCCTACCAGGCGTTCGTCGTCATGTACCCCGTCCTCGTCCAGTACAGCCCCGAGTTCGAGTGGGAAGGCGACTGGGCCGAGAGCTGGGAGACGTCGGAGGACGGCCTCACCTGGACCTTCCAGCTCAAGGAGGGCACCTGGTCGGACGGCACGCCACTGACCGCGGAGGACGCGGTCTGGACCGGCGAGACGATCCTCAAGTACGGCGACGGGCCGACGTCCATCCTCGCTCCCTTCCTCACGCACGTGGAGAGCCTCGAGGCGCCCGATCCACAGACGCTCGTGATCACGTACGAGCAGCCGGTCGGAAACGTGCTCCCGCAGCTGCAGCAGTTCTTCATCCTGCCGCGGCACGTCTGGCAGGAGCACGACACGAACGACGGGCGCGGGCTGCGCCAGTTCAACCCGCAGGACGACCTCCCCGTCGTGGGAGCCGGGCCGTTCGTCATCACCCAGTTCGAGAAGAAGGGCACGACGATCTTCGAGAAGAACCCGGGCTACTACGGGCCCGAGGCGCACGTGGACGCGGTCGGCTACCAGCACTTCGAGAACGAGGACGCGCTCCTCGCAGCGTTCGAGGCCGGAGAGCTCGACTACCTCGAGGAGGTGCCGCCGAACGCCGTCGCTCAGCTCGAGGAGGACGAGGACGTCGTCGTCAGCAAGGTCGAAAGCACCGATACGAAGAACTTCATCTTCAACTCGAACCCCGACAAGCCCAGGAACCGGGAGCTCCTCGACCCGCGGGTGCGCGAGGCGTTCGAGTACGCGATCGACCGCGAGGAGATCGCCGAGGTCGCCTACGCCGGGAACGCCCAGCCAGTGGCGAGCATCGTCGCGCCGCAGGCCGGCGAATGGATGAACCCCGAGATCGAGCCGCTTCCCTTCGACGTGGACGAGGCGAACCGCATCCTCGACGAGGCCGGCTACGAGCGCGGCTCGGACGGCATCCGGGTGGACGACGAGGGCGAGAAGATGGCCTACGAGGTGATCACGCCCACCGGCGTCCAGGGCGTCCAGCGGAGCTTCGAGATCATCAAGAACGGCCTCGACCAGGTCGGGATCCGGCTGACCCCGAAGGCGCTCGACGACACGACCGCCTTCGAGGAGATCCTGAAGCCGGACAACAAGTACGAGGACTTCGACCTGGCGATGTGGAGCTGGGTCGGCTACCTCGACCCGGACTTCGTCCTCTCGGTCACCACCTGCGACCAGTGGGGCGGCTGGAGCGACACCGGCTACTGCAACGAGGAGTACGACCGGCTCTACGAGCAGCAGGGCGTGACGGTCGACCAGGAGGAGCGCAAGCAGATCGTCTGGGAGATGCAGGAGATCCACCAGCGCGACCGGCCCTACATCCACCTGGTCACCCTCGACTACATCACGGTGTGGCAGAAGGGCTGGGACGGCTTCCACCCCGACCTGAGCGGCTACTCGAAGCTGCTCTGGACGGACCCGCACAGGACGTCGGAGTAGCGGGCGACGACCGGGCGCGGCGCGGAAGAGCCGGAGGCGCGTGAGCGGGACCGACTACGTCGTCAAGCGAGGCGTGTTCGCCTTGATGACGGTGCTGGTCGCGGTCACGCTCAACTTCGTCATCTTCCGCGCCGCGCCCGGCGACGCCGCGTCGTCGCTCGCCAAGTGCCGGAACTGCACGCCTGAGTTCCGGGCGGCGTTGCGCGAGGAGCTGGGCCTCGACAAGCCGAAGCTCGAGCAGTACTGGATCTACATCAAGGACCTGGCCCACGGAGACCTCGGCGATTCGTTCGTGACGCGCCAGCCGGTCTGGGAGGAGCTGAAGCAGCCGATCCTCAACACGCTTCCGATGGTCGGGCTCGGCTACCTGATCTCGATCGT